>NZ_CP117430.1:3452413-3766269 GCF_030687395.1 Pseudomonas wuhanensis
GCGTGGCTCGGCATGGCCCCTGTCGAAGAACAGCAGTTGCACATCGAACTGCTGGAGCAATACTGCAACAGCGTCACCGACGACAAAGACTACTTGCACGGGATCCAGCCCCTGACGTCCTATGTGCATGACCGATTGGTATCGTTGATTGGCAGCCGATTCCCTGGAACGCAACTGAACCCCGATCACATCAGAATCACGCCAAACCTGGCCCTGGCCGGGCCGTCGCGTAGCTTGACCGAATTTGCCCTGAACCCTATCAACGCGGCTCAAGGCACCGGGTTCAAGATTGCCTCGACAACTTCTCAAGCCCTTCCCGTGCACCTGAATCAGGACACCGTGCGCCAGCTTGTGCAATCACTGAATATCCAGAGCGATTATGCAAAGCGCGTGACAGATGCATTGACTAAGGCCGGCACCGATGCCGACAGTCGAATGCAACGTTTTATTCAGCAACTACCCTGGCAACTGCTGCAACACGCTCATGCGCTGAAACTGCAGCAACGTCTTTCCGGCAGCGCCTTTGATTTGATCTGGCAGGTTCTCGACATGCCGGACGCGATCGCCCGCGCGGCGGTAGCAGGTGCCCACGCCATCGTCAGGCCGCTGGAAATGATCAAGACCGCAGGTGCCGCAGCGGTCAAAACCCTGGGCCTGTACCTGATCGGTCCTGGTGCCGGACATGCCGGGCCGCAAATCCTCTATGCGCCTTACCACGCAGGCCCCATATTCTCCGAATTCGAGAACGAGGCCAGCGTTATCTCAGCGATTAATACACCAGGGCTACTTCAGGAATTGATGATTCGCAGGCTTCCCGAGGCTGAACAGTCTTCATTCAGCAACTTGCTCAAGTCCACCGTCGGGCAACAGAGCGAGATCACCCTCGCCTCCGCCCCCATCAGCGGCAACCTGCTTGCACAGTTGTTCCGCGATAACGTCAGCCTTCTTTCGAACATCCTCGGCTGCCACTCCGAAATCACCGGCCAGGCAGAATGGGAAGCCGCCAAAAACTTGTTCAGCTCTGGTATCAGACTGATTTCGGGCCTGTTGCCGGGCAAACTCTCCCATGTGCTGTTTCTGTGGCAAAGCTACAAAGACTTCAAAGACTCCGCCGAAGCGCTGCAGGATCATCACTGGAAACAGGCATTGCAGACGTTTATTGCCGGTGCCGCGCAATTGGTGTCGTTGGGACGGTTGTCACTGGAGGAGTCTCTCGAGTCGGCGCCGGCAATGGCCACCACGCCACCTGTTGCTCAGCCGTTGGTTGTCCCGCAATGGTCGCAAGTAAAACCGACAGCACCAACGCGCACGGTTTTACAGCCTTTTGAGACCACTGCTGTGGCGTTGAAAGATCTGACCAGGCGCACGACTGATGGCACTTATCTGGAGGCGACCAGCCAACGAACCTACGCACCGGTCGACGGAAAGGTATACCGCGTCGCCAAAACCGGGGCGATCTGGCGAATGATCAACGACCAACAACAGGGGCCCGCGTTACTGACAGCGCCTGGCAAGCAATGGGTGATCGATCCGGACTCACATACGATTCACTACGGCAAAGCCCTGTCGAAAATGCACAACCAATATGTTTCCAATGGCGTAATCAACAGCGTGCTGAATATCGAAGCACGGGGAATGGAAGACATTCGGAGAAAACACCCGGAAAAAGCACGCATGATCGTGCAAGCCATAGACCTGGCTCGCTACTACGCGTTCAACAGTCTGCATAACCTGGTGCAACTCAGACACCTGAAGCCGGGGACGCGGCTGGATACCTTTCTTAAAGCCTTTTTTGATGCTGACAATCTCGATTCCAATATTCTCGACAAAATCAAAAAAGTCATCGTTCCTATCTGCAAGGCCCTGGTGGACCCAAACGAGGATTTGTTGAATACCGATCGTTTTGTGGTCGGTTCAAACACAGACTGGCTCGACAGTACGATCGCTTTTGTTGTGAATGACGATGCTCAGAGACGTGTGCATTTCACTGAGAGGTTTTTTGACCCGAAACTCGACTGGTACGAGTATTGTCTGACTGAGCCTTTCGACGTTGACGACCATTCCCGGGCCGCGACCCTGATTCATGAGTTTTCCCATCTTTTTTCAAAAACCGTGGATATTGCGACGGTTGAGGCAAGGCGTCCGTTCACCGACCTCATCGCCACCGTCACCGGTTTCGGTGTGGTAATCAAACAGACGCAGCAGGACTTCCAGCGAAAAGCATTGTCCCTGGCCACCCCGAGAGAAGAACTGTTTACGCGCTGGAACGAACAAATCCAGGCATGGATCAGTCTGGACTCGATTGAGGGGTTGGAGCATGTGGGTAAGGACATCCTCACAACGACGGGCTGCACGACGATGGATGAAGCTCGCAACGCCTTCCTCAATCCACGAAATGCGAATCTGCGCATCGACACCATTTTGCGCAACGCCGACTCGGTCGCTCGCTTGATATGTGAAATGGGCCGACAACTGGATCCGGTGCCAGTCCCATAACGGTTTGACTTGAAGCACATAAAATCAGGCGCAGGTCACCCGATCTGCACCTGCTTTTCTCGTCCGGGTCAGAGTTCAGTCCTGCTGACCTTGACCATTTTTTCACTCCATCTGTGGATACTGCCTGACGACGCCCTGTTTTTCAGGGGATGCGGGTGAAAAATAAGTTGCACTTTGATGGGCAATTGCCATGACGGTTGTTCTCGCAGACTTCCCCTCAAGGTTAGAATGCGGGAAATCAGGATGAGTCAATGACCGACCACACTCTCTCTCAAGCTCAATACGACGCCATCACCGATGCCGCTGCGCACTGGTGCATGCGTTTGCATGCAATCGACTGCACGGCCGAAGAGCGTCAGGCATTCGAGCAATGGCGTGATGCCCATCCTCTGCACGCCTTCGAGTACGAAGCCATGTTGGAGATCTGGGAGGTTGCGGGCGATTTGCCTCGTCCCGAGTCTCCCGCGCCGACTGTTCGCGGCAAACCGACAATGCCTTGGCGCACTTTCGGCATTGCAGCCACCGTCTGCGCCTTGGCGTTGCCGCTAGCGGCCTATACCGGATGGAACCTGGGTTGGCTGCCCAATGCCTACCAGCATTTCGAGGCGACCGATAATGTTCGTCAGGTCACGCTGGGCGACGGCAGTCAGGTGGAGCTGAACCTGGGCAGTGAACTGACGTTCAGCAATTACAAGGACCAGCGTCGTGTCACGCTGAAAAAAGGCGAAGCCTTCTTCAGCGTCAGTCATGACCTGCAGCATCCATTCATCGTCAGGGCAGCCGATGGCAGGATTCGCGTCACCGGCACCCAATTCAACGTCTGGATGTATGAAGACCAGGTACGCGTGAACCTGATCGAAGGTTCTGTGCTGGTGACCAGCAACGGTACCCTGCCCGGTGAGGGTCTGCGTCTCGAGCCTGCCATGCAGGCGCGTTACCGGCACGGCGACTTTTCGCCGCAAATCAGCCAGACCTCCACCAATGACCATTCGCTGGCGTGGCGCAGCGGCAAACTGGTGCTCGATGATCTGACGCTGACCGACGCCCTGCCCTTGATCAATCGTTATTTGAACAAGCCAGTCATGATCGCGGACCACAGTACCGGCTCGATACGCCTCGGCGGTATCTACAACATCAAAGAGCTCAATAACCTGGTGGCTTCGTTGCCCAAGGTGCTGCCGGTCTATCTGACCCGCAACAAGGACGGCAATCCGGTCCTCAATTCGATCCCGCAACAAGCCCCAAAAAGCTGAAGGCCGCCACCCTTGCGGGGTGCGGCCTTCACTTTTGATTCAAACGCTCTTGCGACTACTGCGCGGCGATTTTCCCTGCTTTTTCATCCTGTTCGCGAATCGTCTGAGCCTGGTACTGCGGATCAGAGGTGATCTGCTGTTCGGTAAATGGCAACACACTCAACTGTTTCTTCGAAAAGGCCAGTGTCTGGTCCCGGGAATACTTCGACGCCGGGTCACTGGACAATGAGAATGCCAGTAAGCCCTGAGCCTGAGGCCCCTTGTCATCGAACGTCACCACCTGCAAATAGCTGGTGCCACTGACGACTTCGCGCTTGCCGTCGGTTCTCGGCACACTTTGGATCGCGTTATACACACCCAGCGTACCCGGCCCGCCGTGGATCGGCGTTTGCTGCCCGCCACTGCTGACCACCTGGATATCGCCCCAGCGGCTATCGGCTTTCAGGCCAAGGGATTTTACCTGTTCGACCGAAGCCAGCATCGCCGCCCGAATCGCTTTGGCGACGTCTGGCCGTTCAATTGCCAGGCCACGCGGTGTGTGTTGCGGATCTTTCGGGTCGAACGCCACACGCCAGATATCAGGGATTTGCTGTAACGGCACCATGACATTCTGAAAATGGACAAAGCCCAGTCCACTGTCCAGATTCACACGGCGATCCCAGGCCTTGAGGCTGGCACATAGCGGCATAAGCGTCGGCGCATCGGTACCGAGATCTGCGGCACAGAATTGCAGCAGATCCGGCATCACTTGGGCCGCCTGATACACCTGATCGTCCATCACCATGTGTTGCAGATCGGCCGCAGCGACAGGGCCGGCCTTGCTCAAGGTGCCCAGACGCGCCAGTGCGAAGCGCGAACGCAGCCCCAATGGCTGATTGTCCTGACTGATCAACGGCGAGAAACCGGTGAGCGGTTGCGCCGGGTTGGCCATCCAGGCCGAATCATTGGAATGCTGCACAAAGTCTTTGCGCAACAGTTGCGGCAACTTGTCTGCCGCATAGATACCTTTTTGCGCAGCCAACGGGTCGATATCCCAGGCGCAAGCGCTGTTGGAGCCGTCGAGCAGGATCATCTGTAACCCGGCCCGCGGATCGCTGCACTTGGCCAGTTTGTCGGCACTGACGTTCGGCACCACCGACAGGTTCATGTAAAGCGTCTGCCCCTGATCGTCCACCGCCAGGGTATTGACCCACGGAATCCCCTGAATCCTGTGCACCGATGCCTGCAAATCCTTAAGGTTGGCGGCACGGTTCATCGCATACCACTGTTGCAAAACCCGGTCGTTATCCAGATTGGCATCGCGCAGGCTGTAGGCGAACTGGTTGTCCCAGTCCAGTTTTCCGGGCCATTGCACAATCGGACCGAATTGCGAGCTATAGACCACATGGGAAATCTGCCGGGTCTGGCCATCGGGTTGCTTCACGTTCACCGTCAGCGTCTGCTTTTTCATCGGCAAGGACTTGCCATCCAGCAGGTAACGGGTCGGGTCCTTGGGATCGAGTTGCAGGCGATACAGGGTAAAGTGCTTGGACGAATCCACGGTGTGGGTCCATGCCAGGTGTTGGTTGAAACCAATATTGATCATGGGCAGGCCGGGCAACGCGGCGCCCATGACATCCAGCTTGCCCGGAATGGTCAGGTGCATCTGATAGAAACGCATCCCGCCCACCCACGGAAAGTGCGGATTGGCCAGCAACATCCCGCGACCGTTGAACGAACGCTCGCTGCCGACCGCCACGGCGTTACTGCCTCGATCCAGGGCGAAGCGTTGCATGCGTGAGGCCGCCAGTTGAAAAGACGCGGGCTCGCCCGCCACATGGGCAACGGTTTTCGGCGGGGTAGCGCCGGCCAACGCTTCGGCAAACTGCCCCACACCGCCTTCGACCAGCAGACGTCGGGTCAACTTGACCAGGTCCTGCGCAGTCAACGCGCGCACCCATTCACCCTGGCACTGCTGCGGCAAACCGTGCGCCCGACGTTCTGTCAGCGAACGGTTGTAACCCGCCACATAACCTTCGATGAGTTCGCGGACTTCAGGTGTTTGCGCCTGCCAGAAAGCGGCGACAGCCTGGGGGGTGTTCAGCCAGTTGAAAAACAGATCGCTGGCCAGGTTCCCGCGCTCTTCGACGGTAAACTGGTCCGGGCCGAAATACCGGGAGCGCTCGCCATTGACAGTGACAATCTCATTGGCCAGCAAGCACAGATTGTCCTGAGCGTAGGCATAGCCAATGCCATAGCCCAGGCCTCGCTCGTTGTCGGCCCGAATATGCGGCACACCGAAACTGGTTCGACGAATCTCGGCAGTCGCCTGCTCTGGCTGGTTGCGCGCATTTGCCGCAAGACTCAGCCCTAGAAACACACCCGCAAGGCTCAACCTGGTTAACTGCCTGGAAATAATCACGCTCGCTCCTGATCGAAAAGACGTATGACACGCAATGCGCCTCCCCTTTAAACGAAGCAAACCGCAAAAATTTAGGCCCTTGAGGGCGTCCCCACGCCCGGCTCACGGGCCGCTGACGTAACGTCGACAAATTTTCTACATGCGGGTCTTCATTATTTGCCTGGC
Source organism: Pseudomonas wuhanensis (assembly GCF_030687395.1). GTDB lineage: Bacteria > Pseudomonadota > Gammaproteobacteria > Pseudomonadales > Pseudomonadaceae > Aquipseudomonas > Aquipseudomonas wuhanensis. The sequence goes on from NZ_CP117430.1 coordinate 3,458,729, forward strand.
TCGTTCGTCTTATTGATTGAGAGCACCCATCACTTTTTCCTGATCAGGCTCTGAAAAGGAGTTTTTGCATGTACAACCCGCAACTGCCAACGGACGGTAGCCATGCGCCAAAAGCCAGCACCCTGGGCTCCGGCGTTTTCAATCAACAAGCCGAACGCCACGGCAACGAACGGATCAGGTTTTTGCTCAAGAGTTTTGGCCTGCGTACCAGCCTGATTCGCCTGAAAGTCATCGACGCCTTGCTGACCGCCGCCGAAAACGACCGCAGCCTGGGCGTGCGGGGCGTGCACAGCCACTTGCTGGACCTGGACATTCCCCTGTCCTTTCTCAGCGTCCGGGAAGTGTTGAAACGCTTGTGCGGTGAAGGCGTGATCACCCTCAATCCGGACAAAAGCTACAGCCTGCATCCACAGGCTGCTGCTGTCCTTTTTAGCGAGCAATCCAGCCAAGAGGCGTCGCTCAAGGCTTGACCTTGCGACGCATTACGCCATTGATCACCACCACGAGCACTGCCACGCCAATGGCGATGTACTGGAATAACTGCTCTGTGATCATCCCTGCATTTTGCAGCCAGGAAAGGCCGAACATGATCCCCAGTACCACCAGGGAAATCAGAATCGAATATTTCAAACGTTGCGACTGGGTCATTGCGGGTTCCTGAACCAAAAAATGTATCCGGTTTGTATCCGATCGCATGCAAAGCCCCGGCGCTTGCGCGGGAATGAGGGCTGCAATCGGGAACTCATGTTACAGCCGATGAAGCATTTTGACTTCATTGCGGCGATCACCATGGGGATTTTGAAATGCTCCGTCAAATCACGCCGCTGATTCCCCTGCTCGCTCTACGGTGACTATCAGCATCGATAGCGTGAAATCGTTTCCTCGACGACTGAATGGCCGACTATTCACTCATAGTGATGAAGTATTTATCCTACAAACCCCGTACAAATGCCTGCTCCATAGCGGGTACTTTTCCTATAGGGTTATTTCTTATCCAGCTGTAATTTTTTTACAAAACCCCACTCTTTTCCCCCTTGAACTTCCAATCAGACACACAGCGAAAGGTTTTGAAATTTCTAGCTTCAAATAAGCCAATGAAACGCCACATGGCTCATAGCTATTCTTGTCCTGCTGTCCGATCAAACTTCCAGCACCAACAGGAACGTCATGCGCAAACCTTTAATAGATATAAGTCCACCTCGATTACTTGGGTTTTGCCTTGCAATAACTTTTTTCGAACTTCTGACTTATATGGCCAGCGATATGATCATGCCGGCCATGTTGACCGTAACCCATCAATTGAATGCCAGCCCGAGCCATGTTCCTTACGCCTTCAATCTTTATTTGGCGGGGGGCATTTTTTTGCAATGGTTAATCGGTCCGTTGTCAGATCACTTCGGTCGTCGCAGGACGCTGCTGATCGGTTGTGCTGTATTCGCCTTCGCCTGCACCGCAGCGTTCAACGTACAGAGCATCCTTGCCTTCAACGGCTTGCGGCTGATTCAAGGCATGGGATTGGGGTTCATCATCGCGGTGAGCTATCCAGCCTTGCAAGAAATCTTCTGCGAAGCCGACGCAGTAAAAATCATGGCGTTGCTGGGAAACGTTGCGCTGCTCTCCCCGCTGCTGGGGCCCTTGCTCGGCAGCCTGATGCTGGAATGGCTCTCCTGGCGGGAGCTATTTTTACTCTTGGGGGTCAGTGGCGCGATAGCCTGGCTCGGGCTTTACCTGTTCATGCCGGAAACCGTGGGCACCTTGCGCCATGACGGACAGCGACTGACGGCAGTGCCTTTTGAATGGGGCGGTACGCTGCGCCGCTATACAGCCTTGCTCACCAACCCGCCATTTCTGAGCGCAACCGTCGCCCTGGGCCTGATGAGCTTGCCGCTGATTGCATGGATCGGGCTGGCGCCACTCTTGCTGATCCAGCACCAGGGGCTTTCCCCGCTGCGCTATGGCCTATGGCAGATCCCGGTATTTGCGGCCGTCATTTTCGGCAATCTGATACTCAACCGATTGATTGCCAATACTGAGCTACCCCAACTGATTCGCTACGCGTTCTGGCCACTTTGCGGCGGCCTCATCGCCTTGGCCGTCATTTCTTTTACCGGCACTTCAACAGTCCTGTTGGTCAGTTGCCTGTCCCTTTACGCCATCGGTCTTGGCATGAGCAATGCCGCACTCTACCGGCTCGCACTGTTTTCCAGCGACGACAGCAAAGGCCTGGTGTCGGCCATGGTTGGTATGATTTCCATCGCCGTCATGGGTGGCGGCGGCTCGATTATCACTGAGCTGGGTGCCGGTGACAGCCTTGAAGCCTTTGCCTTGATGGCCGGTCTCGCGGGGCTCTTGTGCCTGCTGCCCTTGCGATTGTTTTTGCGACGCTCCCCCATCGCGCATGCCGTCTGACACTACACCATAGGTCTTTAGATGATCCATCTACCCCACACCGATGCGCTTTGCGCGTTGACGCAACCCTATTGCCTGGATTCCGTGCCGGAAGGCCTGTTCGACCAGGCCATGGGTGAAGTCAGCCTGTTTCATTGTCACCACACACCTGGCTACGAACGCTGGCTGAACGCCAACGGCCTTGATGCCAACGCCCTGGAAACGCTGGACGATTGGTCAAGGCTACCGCCGATTTTCGCCAATTACTTCAAACGTCATTCGGTGTTCAGTCCCACTGGCGAAGGTGCGCTGGAGCTGACATCGTCCGGCACCAGCGGCCAGAAAAGCTGCATGCGCTACGATCCTCGCAGCATGGCCGCCGCCCAAGGCATGGTGAGCCATATTTTCCGGCACTACGGCTGGGATACTCCACACAGCCCCTGCAATTACCTGCTCCTGAGCTATGAACCCGAGGCAGCCATCACCCTTGGCACGGCCTATACCGATCAATTTCTGTGCAGCTATGCCCCCGTCAACCGAGTCGTTTACGGCTTGCGTCTGATCGGCAAAGGCCACGAGTTCGACCTCTTCGGTGTCATTCGCACCCTGCAGGAGTTTGCCGAGGAAGGATTGCCCGTTCGTATTCTCGGTTTTCCGGCGTTCCTTTCGCATGCCCTTCAGCGCATGGAGGACACGGGCGTGGCCGATTTGCAGTTGCCTGCCCAGTCACTGGTATTTCTGGGTGGAGGCTGGAAAACCCAGGCGGCACAGGAAATTCCCCTCCATCAGCTGTATGCCCGAATCAACCGGCAATTGGGTATCGACCTGTCCCGCTGCCGGGACGGTTATGGCGCCGTAGAGCATGCCGTGCCCTATATCCAGTGTGCCCACCATCATTTTCATGTACCGATCTACTCGAAGGTTTTCGTGCGCGCCCCATCCGATTTCACTGTCCAGCCATACGGCCAGCGCGGCTTGCTGGAGTTCGTTTCTCCCTACATTTCGTCGAGCCCTGCCCATGCCGTGGTCATGGGCGATCTGGCGACATTGCACCCCGGCGCCAGTTGCGGATGCGGCCTGGCGACGGATTGGTTCGAGCTGCATGGCCGTGCCGGCACCAGCGCCAGTCGCAGCTGCGCCATGGCCGCTTCTGAATTGATCGGGAGGGCTTGATATGTACCTGATCAATGGCCAACTGCGTGACGACGTTACCCCGGAAAGGGTACTCGAGCTCCTTGAACAACAACTGCCCCGGCTGCTGGCTGCACCAATCGATAGCGAAACCGTCATCGAGTCCGCCGCTCGCTTTGCCACGCAGTTGCAGGCTCGCCACCTGGATCTACCCCTCGATGACGATCAATATCAGGGACTGATCGATTTCTGCCAGCGCAGCAACCTGAGCACCAAGCTTGATCGGGAACTGGGCCTGCAACCGCGTTCGCTGCGACTTATTGACTACCGGCAACCGTGCTTCGAAAGCTGGCACCCGTTGGGGCTGGTGGTGCATATCACCCCGGGCAACGCACCGTTGCTGGCGTTCTGCGCGGTGCTCGAAAGTCTGTTGGCCGGCAACATCAACTGGCTGCGCCCCAGCGCCAGCGATCAGGGTTTGACCGCGCAGTTGCTCGCCACCCTTGTGCGGTGCGACACCAGCGGCAGACTGGCCGAATTCGTAGCGGTTCTACCGGTGGACACCTCTCATATCACTCAACTCTGCGCCAAGGCCGATGGGGTATCCGCCTGGGGCGGAGAAGCGGCGCTTAAATCGATCCGCCAACAGATCCCGTCCGGCTGTCGCTGGATCGATTGGGGACACAAGATCAGCTTCGCCTACCTGTCACTTGATGCGGCGACGCCTTCGGCGCTCGATGCATTGGCGGATGAAGTCTGTCGACTGGATCAACAAGCGTGTTCCAGCCCTCAATGGGTGCTGGTGGACAGCAACGATCCGGCCGTCTTGCAGAACCTCGGAGATCGACTGGCCGAAGCCCTCAACCGTCGCGCCCCGCAATGGCCGGCGTTGGTGCCGACAGATCAGGAAGCGTCGGAAATCACTACCCGCACCGCCATGGCGCGGCTGGATCAGAGCTTCAAGAACCAGATCGGCCAAGTGTGGACCGGCCCCGGATGGCGGGTCATCTGGGAGCACCATCAGAAGCTGGCACCGTCGCCGCTGTTTCGTACGGTGCTGCTCAAACCGGTTCCGCGGCACCTGCTCAGCGAGACGCTGTTGCCCTGGCGCACCGTCCTGCAAAGCTGCGCGCTGATGTGTCCCTCGGCAGACACCCCCGCGCTCGTTCGAACATTGGTCAATGCCGGCGTCAGCCGCATTGCGCCTTGCGAGTCGATTCATGACGGCTACGCCGGCGAGCCTCACGATGGCGTCTACGCGCTGTCGCGTCTGAGTCGCCGCCTCTCGGTGACTCTGCCCCCGGATGCCTCGACTGGCCGTGCAACGCTCGATCCGCTTCCGCCCGACCCTGACACAGCCCATGCCCCCATCATGGACAAAGACACGTTCATGACCCAGCCAATCGTCTCCGCAACACAGTTGTACTTCCGCTCCGGCGGTAGCAGCGGGACTCCGGCCCTGGCCGGCTTCAGCTACCGAGACTTTCAACGACAAATGCGCGCCGCGGCTGATGGCCTGTTCTGTGTCGGGCTCGATCCGTCACAGGACCGGGTGATGAACCTGTTCTACGGCGGCAACCTTTATGGTGGTTTTTTCAGTTTCTCGAACATTCTTGAACAGATGGGCGTTGTGCATTTACCCATGGGGGCCCCCCAGGACGATGACTTCAGCGAAATCACCCGACTGATCGTGGAGCAGCATGTCAACGTGCTGATCGGCATGCCCAGTACGCTGCATTGCTTGTTCCTTAAAGAGCAGGCACGACTTCGCGCCTATGCCGGTATCAGCAAAGTATTCCTTGGCGGCGAACATCCGGGCGAGGCCAGTCGGCGCCTGATGGAAAGCTGTGGGGTGTCGACGATTCGCTCTGCCATCTATGGCTCCGTCGATGCAGGCCCCTTGGGGCATGCCTGCCCGGCAACCGCGAACGGCATATTTCACTTGATGAGCGAAACCCAGCATCTGGAAATAGTTCAGCTCGAACAGGATGTGCCGGTGCAGGCCAATGAAATCGGTCGTCTGCTGTTTACGTCCCGCGCCCGGCAAGGTCAGCGCGTGTACCGATATGACATCGGCGACACCGGCCGCTGGATACCCGGGGCCTGCCCTTGCGGACTGGAAACGCCGCGATTCGAGCTGCTACAGCGGCATGGAAAGCTGGTGCGAATTGGCACGGAACTCATTTCACCTTCGGCGCTGGAACACAGCGTAGGAGTGCCCATTCAAGTTGTCCTGGACCACACCGCCAGCGGAGTCGAACGCATGCAAGTTCGAGCAGATGCGGATGCCGACTGGGTACGCCAAAAACTGCTGACCCATGAAGCATTGGCAAATGCGGTGAGTGCTGCACTTTTAATTGTGGAGGTGACCCTGTGCGCCGAACAAACCTTCACCCGAAACAAACATAGCGGTAAAACACCATTAATTATCGATCAAAGAAAATAAAAGCAGACACTTCGATGATGCTGCTTTCTGACAAAAACACCTGACAAAAAAGAGAACCCAGTGAACCCAACTTATTCGCTTGAACAATTAGTACCTTATATAAGGCAACACTCAAATTTTTACAGCAAACACCTGGAGCATTTGCCCTCGAAGGGTATTACTTTAAAAGATCTGCCACTAACCGACGTATCCGACTATTGGGCCGGCAGCAACGATTTGAGTCATTGGCCGGTCCTGACCGGAAACGTCGATGATGCGCTGGTGTTTAAAACCGGAGGTTCGACCAGTCAGGGCAAACTGGCGGTTTACTCCTGCGAGGAATGGCAAACACTGGTCAGTACATTCGGAAACAGTCTCTCCTCTCAACTGAACAATGGCGACCGCGTCGCCAATCTGTTCTTTTCAGGGGATCTCTATGCCAGTTTTCTGTTTATCCACGATTCCCTGGCCCATGTCGGACGATCCATCTGTGAATTTCCGTTTACCGGAGACGTCGAGCTGGACGTATTGGCGGATGCCATAGAGCGGTATCGGATCAGCGTTCTGGCCGGAGTGCCGGCACAACTGCTGCGATTCTGCGCCTACCTGGCGCAGCATCGGCGTGTGTTGTGCGGAGTCGAGACGCTGTTATATGGAGGTGAAAGCCTGTTTGCCCCGCAGTTGGCAATCCTCGGGGAAGTGTTCCCCAATGCCCGTATCGCCTCAATCGGCTATGCCAGCGTAGACGCCGGGCTGATAGGCGCCAGTGACCGCGACTGTGCATTGGGCGAGCATCGAGTGTTCGATCAACAAACCCTGTTGGAAATCGTCGATGAACACACCGGTGAAGTGATTGAAGAATGCGATCGCACCGGCTTGTTGGTACTGACCAACCTGACACGCCGGCTTATGCCGCTGCTGCGTTACCCGGTGGGCGACCGTGCCTGTTGGCGTGAGCCGGCCGCAACCCCGAGGCGTAAATTCGCGCTCAAAGGGCGCGGTGCCCACAGTCAACGAATACGAGTCGGCGTTCTATCGCTGTTCACCGAAGAAATACACGAGATCGTTCAGCGTGTAGCGCACAGCGAACAATGGCAATTGCTGATCGAACAGACCGGCACCAAGGATCTGTTGAGCGTGAAGTGGGTGCCCGATCCTCAGTTGCAAGCCGTCGACTCGATGCTCCGCGCATTGCATGAAGCGCTGCTTGCCCACTACCCCGCCATCGACAACCTGATCCGTCAGGGTCTGCTGGAGTTGCGAGTGCTGGCCTGCGCAACCACCGACCTGAAGCTTCACCCTCGTTCAGGCAAACAACTGCGGGTGCTGGATTCGCGCGTGTATGACGTTCTCCCACTGGAGCCCGTGTGATGAACCGGTTGATTGTTCGGCCCTTCCGTCCCTCCGACTCCATTGCCGTGAGCCAGTTATTCCGAGAGGTCTACGGCGATCATTATGTTCAGCCAGATATCTACCTGCCGAACATGATCAGTCAGCACCACGCCGAAGGCAGCTGGCAATCGATGGTAGCCGTGGACGACGGCCGCGTTCTCGGGCATGCCGCGTTGTGTCGTGACACGCCTTCAAGTACCGCGGAACTGGCCCTCAGCGTGGTGCACCCCGCCGCCCAGGGGCAGAATCTCGCGACCCGCCTGGGCCTTGAGCTACTGAAGCAGTCAGACTCTGTGGGGCTCAAGAGTGTCTCGATCAAGCAAGTGACCCACCATCCCTACACTCAACGCATGGCGGAAAAAATCGGCTTCCACAGCACTGGCTTGCTTCCTGACTTTGTCCCTTCGCCCTTCGCTGAACCCTTTCCGGAAACCATCGTGATGGGCTGCCACCTGATCGCCGGACACATGCGCCCGCTCCCCGACATCCCTTGGCCCGAAAGCTGCCGGGCGTTTATGCAGCACTTGTGTTCGGTGTTTGGAACCCACCAGGACAAGACATCACGGCCCGCGATGCCCTTGCAAATAAAGCAACAGCAGCATCGGTTCGACATTGTCATTCAGCGTTTGAACACGCGTTTGCTTGAGCAGATCAGCCAACTACCCAGGCACTGGCTGATCTCGGCACGACTCGAACTGTCCCGGCACTTCGCCCGGGACGTGCACAGTTTTTCGGCTCTGGGCTTCGCCTTCACCGGCCTGATTCCCACGCCAGGTGACGATGGCTGGTTTGCATTGTTTCATCGAGGCGCACAGGTTCGATCCCTCAATCTGCATTGCGTGCACATGCAACAGTTGCATGACGACATGCAGCAGAACGCCAACGCCTCTATTGGTAACCGCTCAGCCGCGTGAGTCATCTCTATAAAACCCATTGGCCGACTGCGCACAGAGTTCCACCATCCAGTCGACGAACACCCGCACCCGCCGGGACAACTGGCGATGAGGAGGATAGAGCGCCGTCAGCGGCATACCCGGTGGCGGCACGTCCCTCAGGACCTCGATCAAACGCCCCTCCTTCAGTTGGCGGGCAACGTGATAATACGGAGTCTGAACCAAGCCATATCCCGCCTCACAGGCTGCCAGATAGCCATCAGCGCTATTGACCGAGACGTGCTTGGGCAGGTCGATCAACCGCAACTGATCATCGAGTACAAATTCCAGTCCGTAGCGTTTGCCGGTGTCATTGGAAAAGTATTCCACCATCTGGTGCCCCTTCAGATCCTCCAGACACAGCGGAGTCCCGCAACGCTGCAAGTAATCCGGGCTGGCACAGGTGACTTGATCCATCACGCCCAGCGGTCGTGCCACCAGTGAGTCGTCCAGGGTCGAGCCACCCCGCAACACGCAATCGATACCTTCGCGGATCAGATCCACAGGCCGGTCATTCAAACCGATTTCCAGTTCGATCAATGGATACCGGGCAGTGAATTGCGGCAAGGCCGGAATCACGATCAAACGCCCCACTCCCGCCGGCATATCCACTCGCAACAGACCCTTGGGGTTGTGGCGAGCAGCGGAAAATACCGCTTCGGTCTCCTCCAGATCCGCCAGCAGCCGCACACAACGCGGGTAATAGGCTGCGCCATCGAGCGTCAGGCTGATCTGCCGGGTGGTGCGTTGCAGCAGTTGCACGCCCAGATGTGCCTCAAGTTGCTTGATCAGAATGGTCACCGAAGCCCGGGGCAACTGCAGGCTGTCCGCCGCTTTGGCAAAGCCGCCCAGTTCGACGATTCGGGTGAATACGCGCATGGCATTGAAACGATCCATTGCTTTGGCTTACCGGCTGATTATTTAGAAATTACAAATAGTGATAGCAGTTTTAGCCGGTTTATCTTGTTTCTGTCGAGGTCAACAATAGGATTTCAATTCACAGGGAGCTGATTTCATGCAAACACGTCAACTGGGCAAAAACGGTCCGCAGGTTAGCGCGATCGGTCTGGGCTGCATGGGCATGACCGATTTCTACACCACGGGCGTGGACACCCGCGAAGCCACGGCCACTTTGCACCGCGCGCTGGAATTGGGGATCAACCTGCTCGATACCGCAGACATGTATGGCCCACATACCAATGAAGCGCTGATCGGCAAAGCCATTGCAGGCAAGCGTGACCAGGTGTTTCTGGCCAGCAAGTTCGGCATTGTCCGCGACCCATCCAATCCCGGTGCACGGGGCGTCAACGGTCGACCGGAATACATTCGCGACGCTATCGACGGCACCCTAAAGCGCCTTGGCGTGGAAACCCTGGATTTGTATTACCAACACCGCATCGATCCGCAGGTGGCCATCGAGGAAACCGTCGGCGCCATGGCAGAACTGGTGAAAGCCGGCAAGGTGCGTTACCTGGGCTTGAGTGAAGCATCGGTCGCCACGCTGGAGCGAGCGAACAAGGTTCATCCGATCAGCGCACTGCAAAGTGAGTATTCGTTGTGGAGTCGCGATCAGGAGGAAAACGGTTGCCTGGCCGCGTGCCAACGCCTGGGCGTTGCCTTTGTGCCTTACAGTCCGTTGGGCCGGGGCTTTTTGACCGGTGCCCTGAGAAGCCCGGATGATTTCGCCGCCGACGACTACCGCCGCTTCAGCCCACGTTTTCAAGGGAAAAACTTCGCAAAGAACCTGTTGTTGGTGCAGCAGGTGCAGGCTTTGGCCGCCGACAAGGGCGTGACCGCGGGCCAACTGGCATTGGCGTGGGTCTTGGCCCAAGGGGATTATCTGATTCCGATTCCAGGCACCAAACAGCGTAAATACCTGGAAGAAAATGTGGCCGCGCTGGATGTGAAGCTGAGCCGCGAAGAGTTGCTGGCCCTGGAAGCGATATTCCCGGCCAATGCCACGGCAGGCCTGCGTTATCCAGAAGAAGTCATGAGGTTGCTTGACCGATAGCAGGTGCCTGGCCCGTTCGATAGTTGAGCGGGCCAGTTGCCGAACATCACGCTCTGGAGTTGACCCCCTTGTCGGTCGGGGTCGTACCGTTGCCCTTGCCGTAAGTTTGCAAGTTCTGCAGTACGTAGATCGCCGTCTTGTATTCAGGGATCAGGCCAGCGGCGTACTTGTCACCCTTGATACTGTTGTTCTGAATGGTGTCCAGTTGCGTGGCGAAATACTCCAGCGCATTGAACTTCGCATCCGGGTCTTTCTGAACGCCAAACCGGTCAAACTTGTCACCGGCATTAAGCAAGGTCATCGAAGTAATATCGGAAATCAGGCCTTTGGCTCTCAAGAAGGCACTGAGATTGCCCAATTGCTTGGCGGAGACATTTTCCGGATCGAAGCCCTTGATGTTCCTGTGCAGTTTCTGTTCATCCATTTTCGCCGTATTCAGCGCATTGGGATTACTTCCCACCAGTGCCAGCATCTGCTTGACCCTGGCGCTGTGGGTGACAGGCTTGCCGCTGCCGGTATCCTTGACCAATAAACCTGCCTTGCTCGTCCAGGCACCTGTATAGCCGATTGTCATGACCGGGCTCCCGACTGTGTGGCGGGATGCCGATCATCCAAAACACACAGACGTCCTTGTGAGGCGACCATAAAAGTTCCTTGTTTAACCGAGTTAAGTGCGCGCGAGTATCGGTGCGCGCTCTAACGTCACCAACAAATATTTCCGTTTTTTACAAATTTTATACATTTACGATACATACCAGAAAGCGCCTTGTTTCATTGCTCTACATGAACTTTTCGATAGGGGCGCAAATAACTAATCAAGTCTTTATGTACGCCTTGGTTAGTTTGTTTGTATCGAGGGTGCCGGGCAAACCAGTCACAGGCTGGCATCCCCCCTGTGGCGAGGGAGCTTGCTCCCGCTAGGGCGCGCAGCGGCCCCAAATCTGCCACCGCGCCGATCCAGATAGAACGCAGGTGTCTGTTTTACGACTGCTTCGCAGCCGAGCGGGAGCAAGCTCCCTCGCCACAAATGCTTTACTCATGCTGTATTACTTCGAAACAATCCGCCTCCTCTTCACCAGAGAAAAAGATCAAAATACATCTTTTTGGCTACAACCCGAGACGAGATCCCCATGCGAACCCACCTGCGTCTGGCCGCCCTGAGCGCCCTCTTCATCTCTTCCCTGGCCCAGGCCGCCGAGCTGATCCCCATCGAAGTTCACCGCGACGCCAATTGCGGCTGCTGCAAAAAATGGGTCAGCCATCTGGAAGCCAACGGTTTCAAAGTTGAAGACCATGTCGAAGCCGACATGAGCCAATTCAAGCAACAACACGGCGTGCCACCTCGCCTCGCGTCGTGTCACACCGGCCTTATCAATGGCAAATTCGTCGAAGGCCATGTACCTGCCGATCAAGTACTGGCCTTGAGCAAGCGTGACGATCTGTTGGGGGTTGCCGCCCCCGGCATGCCCATGGGCTCGCCCGGCATGGAAATGGACGGCATGAGCGATGCCTATCAGGTGATCGGCCTGAAAAAGGACGGCACTGACGTGGTGGTGGCGGACTACCCCGCCCATTGATGCTCGGCGCATACATCGGGCTGTTTCTCGCGGCGTTCGGTGCTGCAACCCTGCTGCCTTTGCAATCCGAAGCAGTGCTGGTGGGGTTGTTGCTCAGCGACCAGTATTGGCTCTGGTCGCTGCTGGCAGTGGCAACGCTGGGCAACGTGCTGGGTTCGCTGCTGAACTGGTGGCTGGGGCGCGGCATTGAGCGGTTTCACGATCGGCGCTGGTTTCCGGTCAGCCCCCGCCATCTCAAGCAAGCCCAAAAGCACTATCAGCGTTACGGCCATTGGTCGTTGCTACTAAGCTGGGTGCCTATCATCGGCGACCCTCTGACGCTTGTGGCTGGCATCATGCGCGAGCCGCTGGGGCGTTTCCTGGTGATCGTGACGCTCGCCAAGGGCGCCCGCTATGGTGTGTTGGCCCTTGCTACGCTGGGGTGGATGAGTTGAACGACCATGCAGGCTCGACAGCTGCTACAAAGAATGCGTCGCTGCTGAAATCGCTTAACTGACCGGCATTACGGCCGTGACCTCTGTTTAATGTCACCCTAATCATGCCGATCCAGCATCGGCAGATTTCCTGTGGAGCTCACCCATGTCGCGCATTTTCTCCCGCTGGTTACCGGGCCTGCTGCTGACGGCGGCCCTGCCCGCTCTTTCGCACGCCCAATCCCAAACCGAAACGCCGGAATACGGCCCGCAACTTGAGGGCTTCGAGTACCCCTACACGGTCAAGCACTTCGCCTTTGAGTCCCAGGGCAAATCCCTGCAGATGGGTTACATGGACATTGCCGCCCAAGGCAAGGTCAATGGACGCAGCGTGGTGCTGATGCACGGCAAGAACTTCTGCGGCGCGACCTGGGACAGCTCGATCAAGGCGCTGAGCGAGGCCGGTTACCGGGTCATCGCGCCGGACCAGATTGGCTTTTGCACCTCCAGCAAACCGGACCACTATCAATACAGTTTCCAGCAACTGGCGTCCAACACCCAGCAACTGCTCAAGGCCCTCGGCATCCAGAAGGCCACCCTGCTCGGCCACTCTACCGGCGGCATGCTCGCTACCCGCTATGCGCTGCAATACCCCGATCAAGTCGAACAACTGGCGCTGGTCAATCCCATCGGCCTGGAAGACTGGAAAGCCCTCGGCGTGCCGTATCGCACGGTTGATCAATGGTATGAACGCGAGCTGAACGTTACGGCGCAAGGTATCCACGACTACCAACGCAGCACCTATTACGATGGCCGCTGGAAGCCGGAGTTCGATCGTTGGGTGAACATGTACGCAGGCCTGGCCAAAGGGCCGGGCAAAACAGCGGTGGCGTGGAACTCGGCGCTGATCTACGACATGATCTTCACCCAACCGGTGTACTACGAGTTCAAGGACCTGAAGGTACCGACCCTGCTGCTGATCGGCACCTCCGACACCACGGCCATCAACAAAGACATCGCACCGCCCGAGGTGAAGGCGAAAATCGGTCATTACGACGTACTCGGCAAGCAAGTGGCGAAATTGATTCCACAGTCGACGCTGATTGAATTCCCGGGCCTTGGCCACGCGCCGCAAATGGAAGAGCCGGCGAAGTTCCATCAGGCATTACTCGACTGGCTGAACAAAACCAATCCCGTTCGTTGATGAGGTAAGGCTGATGGCAGTGCAGATTGCGGTGATCGATGACTGGCAGGACGTCGCTCGCGACGTGGTGGACTGGTCGGTGCTGGACAGCATCGGCCAGGTGAGTTTTATCCATGACTACCCTGCCGACAACGAAACCCTGGCCGAACGCCTGGGCGCATTCGAGGTGATCTGCGTGATGCGCGAGCGCACCCGGTTCGACGAAGACCTGCTGCGCCGCTTGCCCGCACTAAAACTGCTGGTCACTGGCGGCATGCGCAACGCCGCCCTGGACCTGAAAGCCGCCGCCGCGCTGGGTATTCAGGTCTGCGGCACCGACAGCTACAAACATGCCGCCCCCGAGCTGACCTGGGCGCTGATCATGGCCGCGACCCGCAACCTGGTGGCCGAAGCCAACGCCTTGCGCGCAGGCCAATGGCAGCAAGGGCTGGGCGGCGACCTGCAGGGCAAGACCTTGGCGATCCTCGGTCTGGGCAGCATCGGTCAACGGGTAGCCCGGTTCGGTCAGGTGTTCGGCATGCGGGTGATTGCCTGGAGCGAAAACCTGACCGCCGAACGGGCCGCCGAAGTCGACGTCACCTATGTCAGCAAGCAGGAACTGTTCGAGCAGGCCGATGTGTTGTCGGTCCATCTGGTGCTCAGCGAGCGCAGCCGAGGGCTGGTGGACACTCAGGCACTGGACTGGATGAAACCCACGGCATGGCTGATCAATACGGCTCGCGGGCCGATCGTCGATGAGTCGGCGTTGATCAAGGCGCTTCAGAAACAACGCCTGGCGGGCGCTGCGCTGGACGTGTTCGAGCACGAACCGTTGCCCCGTCATCATCCCTTCCGGACACTGGACAATGTGCTGGCCACGCCTCATGTCGGGTATGTCAGCCGGCAGAATTACCAACTGTTCTTTTCGCAAATGATCGAGGACATACAGGCCTGGGCGGCTGGGAAGCCGGTTCGGATTCTTAGCTGAGACCGCGTTATCGTTCATCGCGGGCAAGCCACGCTCCCACAGGTTTGGCGTCATGCCCATTGCCGGCGTCCGACACAAATCCTGTGGGAGCGTGGCTTGCACGCGAAGAGGCCCTAAAACTCACCACGCCTCCCCAAATAATCCGCACCACAATGGCGCACATAACCTCCCATCACGCCCGATTAGCGTGACCTCCCGGTCCCGATCTGACCCACACCAGAAAATAAACCTGCCCTTCGTCGGTGCGGCTCCCCGCAAAGCCTCGTGTTTATACCCTCACCCAACCGATTGTCGAACAATTTCACCCGTTGACCGACCCCGCTCTAAGTTCTGGCCTAGACTGATTTTCGCGGAGTAAAACCGGCTGGTCATTCGGTGAAAATAATCGAAACTTTTGGTGCTGGCCTCGTGTCAGGTGAAAGGTAGGGCCACAGCGACTGGTGCATTCCTTGCAACAGCCACTTCACCCATTCTGCTTCAGCGCATGGGCAGCACTTGCTCACCGATGCGTAGCGCGTTTGCGCCCGGCCACAGGATTTGGCCACGAATACCGTTTGTGCCAGGCCTAGAATTAGATCAACAACACGGGAGATTCATATGATCAGTGCGGCTTTAGATATTCAGGGAGAACGTGCTCATCAGCAGGTCGGGGAAACGAGCACCGTTGGTGTCCTCAGTGCCAAATCGATCAACATGCCGATCCCCAAGACACTGGCACCGGTAGCCAGTCAGAATCCCAATAAAAAGAAAGTCCTGTTCGTCACCTCGGAGATTGCCGACCTGGTAAAGACCGGAGGTCTTGGCGACGTTTCCGCCGCACTGCCGCGGGCCATGGCGCATCTGCACGATGTCCGGGTGTTGATCCCCGGTTACCCGCAAGTGCTGAACAGCGAAAACCCGATTCATATCATTGGTGAACTGGGCGGGCACGCCGCGTTGCCACCCTGCAAGATCGGGCGCATGGACATGCCCGACGGCCTGGTCATTTACGTGTTGATCTGCCCTGAATTGTACGAGCGCGAAGGTTCACCTTATGGCGCCAACAACGGCCGCGACTGGCCGGACAACCATATTCGTTTCGCCCGGCTGGGCCTCGCAGCAGCCGATATCGCCGCCAATCTCGCCCAAATTCACTGGTGCCCCGACCTGGTGCATGCCCACGACTGGCCCGCTGGCCTGGCCCCCGCCTATATGCACTGGCGCGGCCAACGCACCCCGACCCTGTTCACCATCCACAATCTGGCATACCAGGGCGTCACCAGCCTCGGCTCGTGCCCGGAACTCGGTATCCCCATGCACGCCTTGCAACAGGAAGGCATGGAGTTTTACGGCAAGATGTCATTCCTCAAGGCCGGCATGGCCTACTCGAGCCACATCACCACCGTCAGCGCCACTTATGCCCAGGAAATCACCACGCCGGCCTTCGGCTGCGGTCTCGACGGTTTTCTCGCCGCCAAGACCCAGCAGGGTCTGCTCAGCGGGATTCCCAATGGCATCGATGAAAGCTGGGATGCAGCGACTGATCCGCATCTGTTCCACCCGTTCGGCATCGGCGATTGGGAGGGTAAAGCCGTCAACGCCGCGCACGTTCGCAGGCTGTTCGATCTCGAAGACTCCAAAGGTCCACTGTTCGCCGTGGTTTCGCGGCTGGTCTACCAGAAAGGCCTGGACCTGACCGAAGCGGTGGCTGAATACATCGTCGCCAACGGCGGGCAGATCGCGATCATCGGCCGTGGCGAACCGGAAGAAGAACAAGCCATGCGTGAACTGGCGTTGCGCTTCCCCGGGCAAATCGGCGTGCACATCGGCTTCAATGAAACCGACGCTCGCCGGATGTTCGCCGGCAGTGATTTCCTGCTGATGCCTTCGCGTTACGAACCCTGCGGCCTGAGCCAGATGTATGCCCAGCGTTTCGGTTCATTGCCGGTGGCCCGCAATACCGGCGGCCTGGCCGACACCATTGAAAACGGCGTGACCGGTTTCCTCTTCGACGAATCCACGGTAGAGAGTTATCGCGAAGCCCTGGGCCGCGCGTTCAAGGTGTTCGCCTTCCCCGGCCTGCTCAACGCCATGCGTTGCCGGGCCATGGCGGCGCCCTTCAACTGGTGCAAGGCTGTCGAGCCCTACGCCGAACTCTACGAACAACTGGTGACTAAAGCGCTGGGAAAATCGGGCAAACAGTAAGAGGCTTTCAACGATGCCGTTACGGACCCTTGAGACCTGGCCCCACGGCGCAATCATGCTGGACGCAGAACACACGCGTTTTGCCTTGTGGGCGCCAGATGCGTTTTTCGTCAGTCTCGAACTGGACGATGGACAATCCCTGCCACTGCTGCCTCAGGCCGATGGCTGGTTTGTGATCAAGACCCGCTGCCCTGCGGGTACCCGCTACCGCTACAACATCGATGGCGAACTGGAGGTGCCGGACCCGGCCTCCCGCGCCCAGGCGGGCGATATCGACAGCCACAGCGTGGTGGTCGATCCCCTCGCCTATCGGTGGCAACACAGCGCCTGGCAGGGGCGGCCATGGAATGAGGCGGTGATCTATGAACTGCACGTCGGTGCACTCGGCGGGTTCAGCCAGGTTGAGCAGCATTTGGAACACCTGGTCGAGCTGGGTATTACCGCCATCGAACTGATGCCGCTGGCGCAGTTTCCCGGTGAGCGCAACTGGGGCTATGACGGGGTTTTGCTTTACGCGCCTCAAGCCTCTTACGGCTCGCCCGAACAACTCAAACACCTGATCGACACGGCCCACGGCCATGGCCTGGCGGTGATTCTCGACGTGGTCTACAACCACTTCGGCCCCGACGGCAATTACCTGCATCGCTACGCCAAAGGCTTTTTCCGCGAAGACAAACACACCCCGTGGGGCGCGGCGATCGACTTCCGGCGGCGCGAGGTGCGCGACTTCTTTATCGACAACGCGCTGATGTGGTTGCTGGAGTACCGCTTCGACGGCCTGCGCCTGGACGCGGTGCACGCCATCGAAGACCCGGACTTCCTTCAAGAGCTGGCGCAACGGGTTCGCCGGCAAACCGATCCGGCACGGCACGTGTGGCTCATGGCGGAAAACGAGCACAACCAGGCCAGCCTGCTGGAGCAAGGTTTCGACGCGCAGTGGAACGACGACGGCCATAACGCCCTGCACGTTCTGCTCACGGGTGAAACCGATGCTTATTACGCCGACTATGCCGAGCAGCCCACCGAACAACTCGCCCGTTGCCTGAGCCAGGGCTTCGTGTTCCAGGGCCATATCACCCGCCACGGTACACCGCGAGGTGAGCCGAGCGGTCACTTGCCACCCACGGCCTTCGTGCTGTTTCTGCAGAACCACGACCAGATTGGCAACCGCGCCTTTGGCGAGCGCCTGCATCAACTGGCCCATCCTGATGCCCTTTACGCCGCCACCGCGCTGCTGCTGTTGTCGCCGATGATCCCACTAATGTTCATGGGCGATGAGTTCGCCGCCGAGCAACCGTTCCTGTTCTTCACCAGCCACCACGGTGAATTGGCGGAACGGGTGCGCGAAGGGCGACGCAATGAGTTCGCGGCCTTCAGTGCCTTTGCCGACCCGCACAAACGTGAGCAGATTCCCGACCCGAACGCGACGCAGACCTTCGAAGCTTCACGGCCGAAGCTGACCACCAGCCACCAATCGCCGATTTATGACCTATATCGCCAACTGCTGCAGATCCGCCACCGACACATCATCCCGCACCTGCCCGGCGCCCAGGCGCTGGGTGCGCAGGTACTGGCCGAGGGCGCGGTGACGGCGCGCTGGCGGCTGGGCGATGGCAGTCAGTTGCGCATTGACCTGAACCTCAGCGATGCGTCCGTGGTCCACACCCCACAGGCCGACGCGACATTGCTGTTCGAACACCCGCCACAATCGGCCGGTCTGAATCAGGGCATGCTTGCCCCGTATTGCGCGCTAGTCAGCCTCACGGCCGCAGCCCCTTTGCTACCCCCGGATGGAGAGCGCCCATGAGCAATACGCAACTGGAAATACTGGCCAGCCGAGCAGGCCTGGCCGTCGACTGGATCGACGCCAATGGCCGTCCACAGAAAGTGACCCCGGCGGTGTTGCGCTCGGTGCTCAGCGGCCTTGGCCATCCCGCCAATACCGCCCAGGAGATCGACGCCAGCCTGCTGCAACTGCAGGAGGTGCAACAAACCCGACACCTGCCACCGCTATTGACCTGCGACGAAGGCGTTGGCCTTGACCTGTCCCACTACTTCGAACCGCAGACTCCGTGTGAAATCCATCTCGAAGACGGCTCACGGATTAACTTGAAGCTCGATGACAACGCTGTGTTGCCCGGCCTGGTGCCGGTGGGTTATCAGCACGTCAGCATCGACGATCAATCCTTCACCCTGGCGGTGGCACCCCAGCGCTGCTACAGCGTCGGGGATGCCGTTGACAGTAAAAACCCGCGTGCCTGGGGCCTCAGCGTGCAGTTGTACTCGCTGCGCCGTCCCGGCGATGGCGGTTTTGGCGATACCCAGGCCCTCGAAGATCTGGCCCGGGTGGCCGGCGAACGGGGCGCCGAGGCGTTGGCGATCAGCCCGCTGCATGCGATGTTCAGCGGCGACACCCAGCGTTACAGCCCCTACTCGCCGTCCAGCCGCTTGTTCCTCAATAGCCTGTACGCGGCGCCCGGAGCGATTCTCGGTGAGCGAGCCCTGCGCACCGCGATCGACGCCACCGGCCTTGCCGCTGAGCTCAAGCACCTGGAAAAACTGCCGCTGATCGACTGGCCCACCGCCGCCGAGGCCAAGCACCGCTTGCTCGAAGCCTTATATGAAGGATTCACCCACGGCGAACACCCCTTGCACCCAGACTTCAGCAGTTTCCGCCATGCCGGTGGCGAAGCGCTGGAAAATCATTGCCGCTTCGAAGCGATTCAGGAAGCCCGGGCGCGGCGCGGTGAAAGCCTCGACTGGCGCGAGTGGCCCGAACAATGGCGTGACCCGCGCAGCACCGCCCTGGCGCATTTTGCCGAAGAAAACTCGACCCGCATCGGCTACTACGCGTTCTGCCAATGGCTGATTGCGCGCAGCCTGGAACGCGCCCAGACCGCCGCCCGCAGCGCTGGCATGGGCATCGGCCTGATCGCCGATCTGGCGGTGGGCGCCGACGGCGGCGGCAGCCAGGCCTGGAGTCGCCAGGACGAATTGCTCGCCTCACTGACCGTGGGTGCGCCACCGGACATTCTCAACCGTTCCGGCCAGGGCTGGGGCATTTCCGCGTTCTCCCCCGAAGGTCTGGTGCGCAACGGCTTTCGCGCGTTCATCGAAATGCTGCGGGCCAACTTCGCCCATGCCGGCGGCCTGCGTATCGATCACGTCATGGGCCTGCAACGACTGTGGGTGATCCCCAACGACGCGCCGCCCAGCGACGGTGCCTACCTCTATTACCCGGTGGATGACCTGCTGCGCTTGCTGACCCTCGAATCCCATCGGCATCAGGCCATCGTCCTCGGCGAAGACCTCGGCACCGTGCCCGAGGGTTTACGAGAGAAACTCATCGCGCGCTCGATCCTCGGTATGCGTGTGCTGCTGTTCGAACAGGACAATACTCACTTCAAGCCGATTCTCGACTGGCCGGACAACGCACTGGCAACCACCAGCACCCATGACCTGCCGACGCTCAATGGCTGGTGGCATGGCCGCGATATCGACTGGAGCGCGCACTTGAATCTGGTCGACGCGCCGGGTGAAATCGAATGGCGCCAGCACCGTGAGCGCGAGCGCGAAGGTTTGCGCCGGGTATTGAGCGAGGACCCGCAAAATTTCCGCGAAGAGTCCCACGAAACCGATCAGGTGCTCGACGCCGCGATCCGCTTCCTTGGCCATACCCGCGCCCCGCTGGTATTGCTGCCCCTGGAAGATGCCTTGGGTATCGAACAGCAGGCCAACCTGCCCGGCACCACCGATACCCATCCCAACTGGTCCCGCAGGCTACCCGGCGACAGCGAAGCCCTGCTCGATGATCCAGACGCCGCCCGGCGCCTGGAACTGCTCGCCTGTGCGCGACTTCAGGCGGCCGAGCGTGACCAATGACTCAACCGTTCATCCAACCGTTGCGGGCGACCCTGCGGCTGCAATTTCATAAAGGTTTCACCCTGGATCAGGCGGTGGCGCTGGTGCCGTATTTCGCCAGCCTGGGCATCAGCCATGTCTATGCCTCGCCGCTGCTCGCCGCCCGCGCGGGGTCCATGCATGGCTACGACGTGGTGGACCCGACCACCGTCAACCCTGAACTGGGCGGCGAAGCGGCATTGCGCCGTTTGGTCGGTACGTTGCGCGAACAGAACATGGGGCTGATCCTGGACATCGTCTCCAACCACATGGCCGTCGGCGGTGGCGATAATCCCTGGTGGCTCGACTTGCTGGAATGGGGGCGACTGAGCCCCTACGGCGAGTTCTTCGACATTCAATGGCATTCGCCCGACCCCTTGATGGAAGGCCAATTGCTGCTGCCTTTTTTGGGCAGCGATTACGGCATCGCCTTGCAGGACGGCACCCTGCCCTTGCGTTTCGATGCCCGGCACGGCGTCTTTTATGTCGAGCACTACGAGCATCACTTCCCGATTTGCCCGACGAACTACGGCGAACTGCTCAAGGCCGATGATCAATTGAATGCCGAGCAGGCCGACCGGCTCAAATCCCTGGCAGACCGCTTCAGTACCTTGAGTTACCAGACTGACGCGCACAGCCTGGCGATTCCGTTGAAAGCCGAGCTGCGGGAACTCTCCAGCGATCCGGCCATTCTTCACGCGATCCAGCATACGCTAGGCACCTACGACTCACTCACCCCCGAGGGTTTCCAGCGCCTGCATAACCTGCTGGAGCGCCAGAGTTATCGCCTGGCCAGCTGGCGCACCGCGGCGGACGATATCAACTGGAGGCGCTTTTTCGATATCAATGAACTGGGTGGCCTACGGGTCGAACACCCGGCGGTATTTGAGGCGACCCACGCAAAAATCTTCGAGCTGGTGGCCGAAGGTCTGATCGACGGGCTGCGCATCGATCATATCGACGGCCTCGCCGATCCGCGTGGCTACTGCCGCAAATTGCGCCGCCGAGTCGATAGCCTGGCACCGGAGCGGCACCTGCCGATCTACGTCGAAAAGATCCTCGGCGAAGGCGAAACCCTGCACCGCGACTGGTCCGTCGATGGCAGCACCGGTTACGAATTCATGAACCAGTTGTCGTTGCTGCAACACGACCCCGAAGGCGCCCAGACCTTGGGTGAGCTCTGGAGCCGACACAGCGAACGCCCCGCCGATTTCCGTCAGGAAGCGCAACTGGCGCGCCAGCAGATTCTCAACGGCTCCCTCGCCGGGGATTTCGAAAGCGTCGCCCACGCCTTGTTGCAAGTGGCCCGGGACGACCTGATGACCCGGGACCTGACGCTCGGCGCGATCCGTCGGGCCTTGCAGGAACTGATCGTGCACTTCCCGGTGTATCGCACTTACATCAGCCCGCTGGGCCGACACTGCGCTCAGGACGAGGAGTTTTTCCAGCAGGCCATGGACGGTGCAAGGCAAACCCTCGGCGAGGCCGACTGGCCGGTACTCGATTGCCTGGCCGGCTGGCTCGGTGGCCAACCCTGGCGCAAGTACCCGGTGGGTCGCCCACGCAAACTGCTCAAGCATGCGTGCGTGCGCTTCCAGCAACTGACCTCACCGACGGCGGCCAAAGCGGTGGAAGACACCGCGCTTTATCGCTCGGCGGTGCTGCTGTCGCGCAACGATGTCGGCTACAACACCGAGCAGTTCAGTGCCCCGGTGGCTGACTTCCATGCTGCTTGCGCCAATCGCCTCGCCGAATTCCCCGACAACCTGCTGGCCACCGCGACCCACGACCACAAACGCGGCGAAGACACCCGCGCGCGGCTGGCGGTGTTGAGCGAGCGCAGCGCCTGGTATGCCGAGCAGGTCGAACATTGGCGAACATTGGCCAACG
This sequence comes from Pseudomonas wuhanensis, assembly GCF_030687395.1. Taxonomy (GTDB): domain Bacteria; phylum Pseudomonadota; class Gammaproteobacteria; order Pseudomonadales; family Pseudomonadaceae; genus Aquipseudomonas; species Aquipseudomonas wuhanensis. The sequence continues at coordinate 3,481,143 of NZ_CP117430.1, forward strand.
AATTGCGCATTGAACCCGGCGCGCCCTCGGCGGGCGACGAGCTGATTCTCTATCAAGCGATCCTCGGCAGTTGGCCGCTGGAGTTGCGCAGCGATGATCGGGTGGCGCTCGAGGACTACGCCAAACGCCTCTGGCAGTGGCAACAGAAAGCCCTGCGCGAAGCCAAGTTGCAAAGCAGTTGGAGCGCACCGAACGAGGGGTATGAGCAGGCGACCCATGGGTTTCTCGAACGCCTGCTGCTCAGCCCCGAAGGCCAGCCACTACGCGCGGCCCTCGGTGCGGCGGCGCAGAGTATCGCCGCTGCGGGTGCGTTGAATGGCTTGGCGCAAACCTTGCTGCGAATGACCGTGCCGGGGGTACCGGACCTCTATCAGGGCAACGAGTTCTGGGACTTCACGCTGGTCGATCCGGACAACCGCCGGCCGGTGGATTACATCAGCCGTCAGCAGGCCATGCACGTGCGATTGGACCTGCCCGATCTATTGGTGAACTGGCGTGACGGGCGCATCAAGCAAGCCCTGATCGCCCAAGCGTTAAACCGGCGTGCCGAGCATGCCGAGCTGTTTCAAAAAGGGACGTATCAAGCCCTTGAAGTCGTCGGCAGCCAGGCTCACCGGGTACTGGCGTTTGCCCGTGAATGGCAGGGAAAACGGGCTATCGTGATTGTACCGATACGTTGTGCCGAACTGCTGGAAGACAGTGCCGAACCACAGGTTGAAGCGCCGCTTTGGGGCGATACACGAGTCAAATTGCCGTTTGCCGCCGCTGAAGAAAATCTGAAGGGACTTTTTGCGAGCGTCGCAGTCACAAAACACAGGGAGCTGATGGTCAGCGCCGCGCTGGGGGATTTCCCGGTCAATCTCTTTATCCAAACTACCCAAGCTTGAGTTCAGTTCAGGAGCATTGCGATGAGTACCGACGATAAACGCATCCGCGAATTTGCCTATCAAATCTGGGAATCCGAAGGAAAACCCGCAGGCCAGGAAAAACGCCATTGGGAGATGGCCTGCAAACTGGCCGACGCTGAAACCCAAGCCAAAGCGCTGGCACCTGGCAAGTCATCGAAAGCTGGCAGCAAAAGCCTCGGTGCCAAGTCCGCGGTCGGCAAGCCCGACGGCAAGCTCAATTCCAAAGGCGTCGAACCCAAAACCAAGGCCAAAGCCAAACCCAAACCCTCTGCTTCGACAGTGACCCCGCCTGGCGAAAAAAACGTCGAGAAAAAGCCTCGCGCTGCGCGCAAACCGCCAACGACCTGACGCGTTTATCGCCTTGCCTCGCTTGATTTGTGGCGTGTTTCTCGCCACCGAGGGCGCGCTCGCCCTCGAAAAAAACCAGAGCCACGGTTCATCGCAGTCGAGTACCGTCACCCCATGCAGGAGCAACTATGAGCAGTCCAAAGAAAACCGCGCCCGAACCTCGTACCGAGGCCTCGCGAATCCGTGAAGGCTTGCCCTTCCCGCTAGGCGCGACCTGGGATGGCCTGGGGGTTAATTTCGCGCTGTTTTCGGCTAACGCGACCAAGGTCGAACTGTGCATCTTCGACGATTCCGGCGAGTTGGAACTCGAGCGTATCGAGTTACCGGAATACACCGACGAGATCTACCACGGCTACTTGCCCGACGCCCACCCTGGATTGATCTACGGCTATCGCGTGTACGGTCCTTACGACCCGGCCAACGGTCATCGTTTCAACCCCAACAAGCTGCTGATCGATCCTTACGCCAAGCAATTGGTCGGCCGATTGAAATGGTCCGAAGCGTTGTTCGGCTACACCATTGGCCACCCTGACGCCGACCTCAGTTTCGATGAACGGGACAGCGCGCCCTTTGTGCCCAAATGCAAAGTGATCGACCCCGCTCACACCTGGGGTCATGACCATCGGGTCAGCGTGCCGTGGGACAAGACGATCATTTATGAAACACACGTACGCGGCTTCAGCATGCGTCACCCCTCCGTCCCCGAGAACTTGCGCGGCACCTTCGCCGGGTTGATGGTCGATGACGTGCTCGAGCACATCCGCAAGCTCGGCGTGTCGACCGTGGAATTGCTGCCTATTCATGCCTTCGTCAATGACCAGCATCTGCTGCACAAAGGCATGACCAATTACTGGGGTTACAACAGCATCGCGTTCTTTGCCCCGGACCCGCGCTACCTGGCCAGCGGCAAGATCGCCGAGTTCAAGGAGATGGTCGCGCACCTGCACGAGGCCAATCTGGAAGTGATCCTCGACGTGGTCTACAACCACACCGCCGAGGGCAACGAACAAGGCCCTACCCTGTCGATGCGCGGCATCGACAACGCCTCTTACTACCGCTTGATGCCCGACGACAAGCGTTACTACATCAACGATTCCGGGACCGGCAACACCCTGGACCTGAGTCACCCGTGCGTACTGCAAATGGTCACCGACTCCCTGCGTTACTGGGCCACGGAAATGCACGTGGACGGTTTCCGTTTTGACCTGGCGACCATTCTCGGGCGCTACCACGATGGCTTCGACGAACGTCATAGCTTTCTCGTCGCTTGCCGTCAGGACCCGGTGCTGCGCCAGGTGAAGATGATTGCAGAAGCCTGGGATTGCGGCCCCGGTGGTTATCAGGTCGGTAACTTTCCGCCGGGCTGGGTCGAGTGGAATGACAAATTTCGCGACACCGTACGCGCATTCTGGAAAGGCGACGACGGCCAACTCGCCGACTTCGCCAGTCGCATGACCGCCTCCGGCGAGATGTTCAATCAGCGTGGCCGGCGACCGTACGCCTCGGTAAACTTCATCACCGCCCATGACGGTTTCACCCTTAACGATCTAGTGTCGTACAACGACAAACACAACGAAGCCAACGACGAGAACAATCAGGACGGCAGCAACAACAACCTGTCCTGGAACCACGGTGTCGAAGGCCCCACCGACGATCCCGAGATCAATGAGCTGCGCCAGCGGCAGATGCGCAACTTCTTCGCCACCTTACTGCTGTCCCAAGGCACGCCGATGCTGGTGGCCGGCGATGAGTTCGCCCGTACCCAGGAAGGCAATAACAACGCCTATTGCCAGGACAGCGAGATCGGCTGGGTCAACTGGGACCTGAGCGAAGACGGCAAGGCCCTGCTCAAGTTCGTCAAACGCCTGATCAAATTGCGCCTGGCCTATCCGATTCTGCGTCGCGGGCGCTTCCTGGTGGGCAATTACAACGAAGACATCGGCGTCAAGGACGTGACCTGGCTGGCCCCGGACGGCAGCGAAATGTCCACCGAACAATGGGAGGAAGGCCACGGTCGTTGCCTGGGCATGCTGCTCGATGGCCGCGCCCAGGAAACCGGCATTCGCCGCAAAGGCGCCGACGCGACCCTGCTGCTGGTGGTCAACGCCCACCATGACATCGTCAACTTCCTGCTGCCGGAAGTGCCTGACGGCGGTTTCTGGACCTGCATGATCGACACCAATCAACCGTCGATTCGTGGTCAGGAACGCTTCGAGTTCGGTCACGAATATTCGGTCACCGGCCGCTCGCTACTGCTGTTCGAATTGCAGCGCGAGGAAGACGAGTAAAGCGCATCCTGTAGGAGCGAGGCTTGCCCGCGAAAGCGGTGTACCAAGCACCAATGATGTCGACTGACACACCGCTTTCGCGAGCAAGCTTCGCTCCTTGTATGTTGGCCGAACACCCGGCTGGATAGCCGGTACAGTTTTGCTGACTATTTGCGACACCTGACACAGCCCGGATTAAAAAAACCGCATCAGACCAAAGACTGAGGCGACGAATAGCGTTCCATGAGCAATACTCTGCTCGCGGCAATCCAGGGTTCGGAGCGCTGCAATTTGCTATTTACCCCGCCTTCACGGGTCTGCCAGCTTGCTTCCCTGCAAGTCATGCGCATGGCTGAGGGCAAGACAGAACAAGGAAGTAGCGCCTATGAAATCCGTTTCCATCAGTGAAAACAGTTTGCCCGCGCAGATCTGGAACAGCGCCCCGCAACTGGACAACATCCCTGTCATCAACACCGAAACGCTGGTCCCGACCGGCGCTCGCGCGGTAGTCATCGCACCGCATCCCGGTGATGAAGTGGTGACCTGCGGTGGCCTGCTGCAGTTACTGTGCTCCCTCGGTCATCCTCTGCAATTGATCTCGATCACCGACGGCAGCGCCAGTCATCCGGGGTCGCGACAATGGTCGGAAAAACGCCTGAGCGTAATCCGCCCCCAGGAAAGCGTCGAAGCGTTGCGCCGGCTCGGGCTGCCGATGCACAGCCTGAAGTGGATTCGCGGCGGCTTCACCGACAGCGGACTGGGCGAGCGGGAGTCTGAGTTGACCCAGTTCATCGTCCGCTACCTGCGCCCTGGCGATGTGGTGTTCAGCACCTGGCGCGAAGACGGTAACGTCGATCACGACGCCGTCGGCCGGGCCTGCGCCAGAGCAGTGGCTTTGGTTGGCGCGACGTTCAACGAAATACCGATCCAGGCCTGGCATTGGCCGACACGCGATCAAGGGCTGATCCCCTGGCATCGCGCACGCAAGGTACGTCTCGACACCTGGACCGTCGCGCGCAAAAGCCACGCCACCTACGCCTACGCCAGCCAACTCGACGGCGAGCCGGCGATCGGCATCGCCCCAATGCTGCCCCCGATGATTCTGGAGCGCATGCGATTGCCGTATGAAATTGTGTTTGTCTGAGTCATTCGAGGAATGTCTTTTGTGGCTGGGGGGGCTTGCCTGTGGCGAGGGAGCTTGCTCCCGCTGGGGCGCGAAGCGGCCCCAAAAGCTTTGCGACTGCTTCGCAGCCGAACGGGAGCAAGCTCCCTCGCCACAAAAGCTCCTTTGCTATAAATCACGCTGAACTGCTCGCCCATGCATCAGTCGCATGCATACATCAGCCCTGATTCAGAGGAGTGAACGTGACCAGCGATGCCGAACGACAGGCCGTCGAATCAATGCCATCGAACGCGCCTCCGGCGATTCATCGTCTGAGAGTGCTGACAGTCAACACCCACAAAGGCTTCACCGCCCTCAACCGGCGTTTCATCCTCCCGGAACTGCGTGAGGCGGTACGCAGCACGTCGGCAGACCTGGTGTTTCTGCAGGAAGTGGTCGGTGAACACGACCGGCATTCTTCCCGTTACAACGATTGGCCACAGACCTCGCAATACGAGTTCCTGGCCGACAGCATGTGGAGCGATTTCGCTTACGGTCGCAACGCGGTCTACCCCGACGGCCACCACGGCAATGCCTTGCTGTCGAAATACCCGATCCGCGAATTTCGCAACCTCGATGTCTCGATCACTGGCCCCGAGCGGCGCGGGTTGTTGCACTGTGTGCTGGATGTGCCGGGCCATGCCGAAGTGCATGCCATTTGCGTACACCTGAGCCTGTTGGAAAGCCATCGACAACTCCAGTTGCAATTGCTCTGCCTGTTGCTCGAGTCGCTGCCCGATGACGCCCCGGTGATCATTGCTGGCGACTTCAACGACTGGCAGTTGCAAGGCAATGCCGCCCTCGCCCGGCGCGACTACCTGCATGAAGCCTTCGAACGCCATCATGGCCGACCGGCGAAAACTTACCCGGCGCGTTTCCCCCTGCTGCGCCTGGACCGGATCTACCTGCGTAATGCCAGCAGTCATGAACCGCAAATCCTCGGCCATAAACCCTGGACGCATCTGTCGGACCATTTACCGCTGGCGGTGGAAGTGCGCCTGTAACACCGTCAAATGACAGTCGCCAAAGACTGCCAGCGCTGACAGAAAAAATGACAGCAATGGCGCGCCGACGCCGTTTGTTTATCCTGCACTGGATCATCCGTCACGCAACCGATAGTCCCCTATCCAACACGTCTGGCGTGCGCCTTTCGGGATGATTTTTTGCACAAACAACAACTTATATACGCGCCAAATATCAGTCACTTACAACGCCTAAAATAGCTATACCGCTTATCGGCCACTTTCTTGACGCAACGCCAGCCGTCTTCTTAGCTAGTGCTTACTACCCCCGGAAATCCATCAGGGGCAAGCCTCCAGACTCCTGTAAAAACGGGCGGGTCTGACCTTGCCTCAATCCATTCGGTCGCCCCTCATTCGGGGTAGGAGAGACGCCAAAGCGAGATACGCATGCGATTGCAAGGTAGACCCCCATGAGAACTTCATTCACCTCACAAGAGATCAAAATCACGTTTTGCACGGTTACGGGTTCATTCCTGCTGTGCTCATCCATGGAGGTGCAGGCCTCGCCTGCCGAGGACGAAACAACCCTCTGGTACAACCAGGAACTGCCGACCCTCACCTTGCCAACCGACTCCGCCACGTATCCCGGCCGCTTACGCTTCAATCCAGACTTACAAAGCTCACGCCTGACGGTTGAAGACGCCGCGCCTTCGGCCTGGGACCACGTCTATGGCAAGACGTCACGACAGGCCCAAACCGATTATCTTGCCCTGGGTTCTTCTATCCCCGGCGCCAGTGAATTCAAAGGCCCGGCGCTGCTGACCGTACAAAGCAACAGCGGCCATACCCAACGGGTTGGACTGATCGGCGGCACCACCCATTTCCAGGGCAATGACAACGGTCTGCTGACCAGTCGCGCCCTTGCCGACCCCGGCCATGACACGCTCAACCTTCAAGGCCAAAGTCTCGGCGCCTACTGGAGCCTGACCGGCCCGCAAGGCTGGCACGTAGACTTGTCGGCCAGCGGTGGCCGGGTCAACGGTTACAGCCGTAACGATCAAGGCGCGCGACAAGCCACCGAAGGCAGCGCGGTGACGTTGTCGGTGGAAGGTGGTTTCCCGATTGGTCTGGGTAATAACTGGGTGATCGAACCCCAGGCACAGTTGATCAATCAACGCATCACGCTGGATACGCCGTATGCCGGCTCCGGGAATTCCTCATCCAGCGACATGACGTCCTGGAGCGGTCGGGTCGGTGCACGCTTGAAAGGCAGTTACGATATCAACGGCCTGCCAGTCGAACCGTATGTGCGCACCAACGTGTGGCACACGGTGTACACCGGCAATACCGTGAGCCTGGATCAGGTCGACAAAATCAGCAGCAGCCGCAATTCATCGACGGTGGACGTGGGTCTGGGTTTGGTGGCTAGAGTGACGCCCTTGGTCAGCTTTTATGTCAGCGCCGATTACAGCAGTGATGTGGATGACAATGATTTGAACGGGTTGATTGGCAGCCTTGGGGTGCGGATGCGGTGGTAACGAGGACTCAAGGGATGTGTTGTGAATTCTGACGCCATCGCGAGCAGGCTCGCTCCCACATTGGTTTTGTATATGACGACAATCCAATGTGGGAGCGAGCCTGCTCGCGATAGGAGCGACGCGGTTCTAGATCAACCCTCAGGACGCAAAATCAACACCGCCAACGGCGGCAGGTTCAACTCCACAGAGAGGGCCTGGCCATGGCTCGGCTCTTCGTCGGTGAACACGCCGCCGCCGTTTCCATAATTGGACCCGGCATAGGTGTCGGCATCGCTGTTGATCAACTCGACCCAGCGCCCGGCAAACGGTACACCGACACGGTAAGACTGACGCGGCACTGGGGTGAAGTTGGCCACCACCAACACCGGCCGCCCGTCCTTGCTCCAGCGCAGCCAGGCGTAGACACTATTGACCGCATCGTCGCCAATCAACCACTGGAAGCCTTGCGGGGCATCGTCCTGATCGTGCAACGCCGGTTCTTCGCGATACAACCGGTTCAGGTCACCGACCAGTTTGCGCACCCCTTGGTGTTCCGGGTATTGCAGCAAATACCAGTCCAGTTGCTGATCGTGATTCCACTCGCGCCATTGGCCGAATTCGCAGCCCATGAACAGCAGTTTCTTGCCGGGATGCGTCCACATGAAACTCAGATACGCCCGCAGGTTGGCAAACTTCTGCCAGCGATCCCCCGGCATCTTGTCGATCAGCGAATGCTTGCCATGCACCACTTCATCGTGAGAAATCGGCAGGATGAAGCGCTCGGACCAGGCATACACCAGGCCGAAACTCAGCTCGTTGTGATGATGGGCGCGGTATACCGGATCCTGCTGAATGTAATGCAGTGAATCGTGCATCCAGCCCATGTTCCACTTATAGGCAAAACCCAGCCCACCCTGTTGCGTGCTCTGGCTGACACCCGGCCACGCTGTGGATTCTTCGGCAATCACCAGCGCGCCCGGCGCTTCCAGGGCCACCACATCGTTGAGATGGCGGACGAAATCAATGGCCTCCAGATTCTCCCGACCGCCATGACGGTTGGGCACCCACTCGCCGGCCTTGCGCGAGTAATCGCGGTACAGCATCGACGCCACTGCGTCCACGCGCAGGCCATCGACGTGGAAATGCTTGAGCCAGTGCAACGCCGACGCCAGCATGTAGCCGTGCACCTCGGTGCGGCCCAGGTTGTAGATCAGTGTGTCCCAGTCCTGGTGAAAACCTTCCTGCGGGTTGCCGTACTCATACAACGCGGTGCCGTCGAACTGCGCCAGGCCGTGGGTATCGGTGGGGAAATGCGCCGGCACCCAATCGAGGATCACGCCGATCTCGGCCTGGTGACAGGCATTGACGAACGCGGCGAAGTCATCCGGCGTGCCGTAACGGGCACTCGGGGCGAATTGCGACAGCAGTTGATAACCCCAGGACCCACCGAACGGATGCTCCATGATCGGCATCAGTTCGATGTGGGTAAAACCCAGCTCCTTCACATAAGGAATCAGCCGCTCGGCCAACTCGGGCCAGGTGTACTGACGGGCGACCTCGCCCAGGTCATCCAGCTCGCATTGCCAGGAACCGGCATGCAATTCGTAAATCGACAGCGGAGCGCTGGTTCGCTGACGTTCACCCCGCGACTGCATCCAGGCGTGGTCCTGCCAGTCGATTTTCAGCGGTGAGGCGACTTTCGACGCAGTGTCCGGGGGCAAAGCGGTGGCAAGGGCCATCGGGTCGGCCTTGAGCGGCAGAATGCCGTGGGCGCCAAGTATTTCGTATTTGTAGAGCTCCCCCGCTTGCAGGCGCGGAATGAACAACTCCCACACACCGCTAGGATGACGCAGGCGCATCGGATGCCGACGGCCGTCCCAGACGTTGAAATCGCCGACCACCGAAACCCTTCTGGCATTCGGCGCCCACACGGCGAAGCGCACGCCGTCGACGCCATCAATCGTCTTCAGTTGCGCGCCGAGGCAACTGCTCAAATCACGGTGGTTGCCTTCGGCAAACAGGTACAAGTCCATCTCGCCGAGTAACGGGCCAAAACTGTAAGGGTCCTCGGCGAGTTGCTCGCCACCGGCCCAACGGGTTCGCAACAGATAGGGCCGGGCCCGCTCGAAGTGCCCGACGAACAGCCCCGGGGTTTGGGTGGTCTCAAGGCTGCCGAGCTCTTCCCCGGATTCCTTGTCCACCACCTGGACGCTTAAGGCGTCCGGTAGATAGGCTCGAATGAATTGCCCGCCAGCGCCATCGCCGTGCGGGCCGAGAATGGCAAAGGGATCCCGATGCTCGGCGCGTACCAACGCATCGATATCCCGCGCCCCGGGTAGCAGCGCCTCTTTAACGTGCCCCTGTTCCTTGTTCGAGAAACTCATGACTACTCTCCACCAAGATCGGAAAAGGGTTTAAGCCCGCTCAATAATCCATACAAACCGTGCAACGGCACGGGCAGCCAGGTGGGGCGATTTTCAGCCTCATAGGCCACTTCATACGCCGCCTTCTCCAGACCGAACAACGCCAGCGCGGCGTCCTCGCCTTCAGGATCTTGCCATGCATGAGCAAGACTAGCTGCCGCCAGCCGATAAGCGTCGACAAATGCTTGCCGCGCTTCCCTCAGATAACGATCGGCGACCCGTTGACGCGCCGCCTGAGCGTCGGCGGTGTTATCGACGTTATGCACGTTGATCGTCATCGCCGCGGCGTAATCGAAGGAGCGCAACACGCCGCTGACATCTTTATAAGGGCTGTGTTTGCCTCGGCGCTCATGCAGCGGCCGCGCCGGTTCGCCCTCGAAATCGATCAGGTAGGCATCGCCCTTGATCACCAGCACCTGCCCCAGGTGCAAGTCACCATGGACGCGAATACGCAGGCCACCAGCCGCTTTCTTACCCAACTCCTGAACATGGCTGAGGATGGTTTTTTTGTTGTCCAGCAATCGACTGACCAATGCCTGATCCGCGGCGTTCAGTTCAGTTTGATGCTGCTTGAGTAACTTCAGGGCATGTTCCAGTTGCGCCGCCACGTCCTTGGCCGAGGCCAGGGCATCTTTCTGGGTGGTGATCTGTGGAGCGAAGTCCGGGTTGGCGCTCGGGGCCGCCAACACCTGGTGCATTTCCCCCAGACGCTGGCCGAGCATGCCGGCAAAATCCTTCAGCTCGCCAAGGGCGTTGTAGTGCTGCTCCTGTTCCGACACGGCATCAGCGAGTTCGTCGCGAAGCGCCCGCTCGAGGTTGTTCTGGGTCCACTCCCACGCGTCGCCCTGATTGCTCAAGTAGCCTTGGGCGATCATCAACAGCGTGTCCTCGCCCGCCGCATCGCGACGAATCACGGCCCCCAGCAGCGGCGAAATATTTTTGAAACCAGCGTGGGTCAGGTACGCACTCATTTCCAGTTCCGGGTGCATGCCTGACGCGACCTTGCGGATCAGTTTCAGCACCAGACTGCTGCCGATCACCACCGAACTGTTGGATTGCTCGGCCGACAGGTAACGCACCTCCGACTCGGCGCTCAGCCCCAGTTTTGCCAATTCGTCGGTTGGCTCGAAACGGATCTCGCCACCGCCCGATGGCAACACGGTGCTGGCCTGCAGCCCCTGCAACACCGCATGAACAAAGCTGTCGAGGCTGAAGGCGTCGGTGATCAAACCGACCTGCCGACCGCGCCGAACCCTGGCCAGCGCCAATTGCTGGGGTAAGGCCGCGCCGACGTGCTCTTCGGAAATAAAGCCGAACGGCAACTGATAGCGGCTGGTCTGGCCAGCGCTGGTGACGTCGATTTCACTCAGCAGCACCGGATGCTGCGGGTCGCCGAAGCGCACGCCGTAAGCGAGGTTGACGCTGTCGATGGTGCCATCCTTGCCGGCATACCAGCGACGATTCTGCAACCAGCTCGGCAGGATGCCCTGTTCCAGGGTGTGGCGGGACGGCGCTTCGAGCAGCTCTTCCATGCGTTTTTTCAGCACCAGAGTAGTGAAGTCCGGCAGGCTTTGCGCCGGCTCCACGTGCCAGCTCGGCATCTGGTTTTCCGCCGCCAGCCCGAACCAATAGAAACCGTAAGGCGCCAGCGTCAGCAGGAAATTCAACTGGCCGATGGGCGGGAACGCGTTGCCGCCGAGCATCTCAACCGGGACCATGCCGACATACGCCGACAAGTCCAGCTCCGCCGCTTGCGCACTGCGGGACACGTTGGCCACGCACAAAATCACCTCGTGTTTGCCGTCCGGCCCGGTGAATTCGCGGGTATACGCCAGAATCCGTCGATTGCTCGGCGAGAGCATCTTCAGCGTTCCACGACCAAAGGCCTTGGACTGCTTGCGCACCGCGAGCAAGCGCCGGTTCCAGTTCAACAATGAATGAGGGTCACCGGCCTGGGTTTCGACGTTGACCGAAAGATAGCCGTAGAGCGGGTCCATGATCGGCGGCAACACTAGGCTGGCCGGGTCGGCGCGGGAGAACCCGCCATTACGGTCGATCGACCACTGCATCGGCGTGCGCACACCGTCGCGGTCGCCGAGGTAGATGTTGTCGCCCATGCCGATTTCATCGCCGTAATACAGGGTCGGTGTGCCGGGCATCGACAGCAGCAGACTGTTAAGCAGTTCCACGCGACGACGATCACGTTCCATCAATGGCGCCAGGCGTCGACGAATCCCCAGGTTGATCCGCGCCCGACGATCGGCCGCGTAGTAATTCCACAGGTAATCACGCTCCCGGTCGGTGACCATTTCCAGGGTCAGCTCATCGTGGTTGCGCAGGAAAATGGCCCATTGGCAATTGGCGGGAATTTCCGGGGTCTGCCGCAGAATATCGGTGATCGGGAAGCGATCCTCTTGGGCCAGCGCCATGTACATGCGTGGCATCAACGGAAAGTGAAAGGCCATGTGGCATTCGTCGCCGTTCTGGCCGCTGGCGTCGGTGTTGCCAAAGTACAGCTGAGTGTCTTCCGGCCACTGATTGGCCTCGGCCAGCAACATGCGGTCGGGATAGTTTGCGTCGATCTCGGCACGGATCTGCTTGAGGACATCGTGGGTCTCGGGCAGGTTTTCGTTGTTGGTACCATCGCGCTCGATCAGGTACGGGATCGCGTCCAGCCGCAGACCGTCGATGCCCATGTCGAGCCAGTAACGCATCACCGACAGCACAGCTTTCATCACTTGCGGGTTGTCGAAGTTCAGGTCTGGCTGGTGAGAATAGAAACGGTGCCAGAAGTACTGACCGGCCACCGGATCCCAGGTCCAGTTGGACTTTTCGGTGTCGAGAAAAATGATGCGGGTGCCGTCGTATTTCTGATCGTTATCGGACCAGACATAGAAGTCGCGGGCCGCCGAACCGGGCTTGGCCTTGCGCGCACGCTGGAACCACGCGTGCTGGTCCGAGGTGTGGTTGATGACCAGTTCGGTAATCACCCGCAGACCGCGTTCATGGGCCTCAGCAATGAAGCGCTTGGCATCGGCCATGGTGCCGTAGTCAGGATGCACACCACGGTATTCGGCGATGTCGTAACCGTCGTCGCGTCGTGGCGAGGGGTAGAACGGCAACAGCCAGATGGTGTTGACGCCCAGATCGGCAATGTAATCGAGTTTGGCGATGAGGCCGGGAAAGTCGCCGATCCCGTCGTTGTTGGAGTCGAAAAAAGACTTAACGTGAACCTGGTAGATCACCGCATCCTTGTACCAGAGCGGGTCCTTGATAAAGGTGGCTGACCTGGGTTTCTTCGCCATTTGTAACTCCTGAAAAATTCTGGGAAAACATCAACTGCTTGAAGAAATGCGGTCAGTGTGGGAGCTGGCTTGCCTGCGATAGCAATCTGTCAGTGAGCATGTTCGGCGCTGGCCCACCGCTATCGCAGGCAAGCCAGCTCCCACATTGATCTTCGCCAGGTTCAGGAACTGGTAATCCTCCAAATCCCGAACGGCTGATGCCACGGTTCGATCCGCATGAACTGGTACTTGCCGTGCCAGGTCCAGCGGTGGCCGTTCATCAAGTCTTCGCCCTGGGTGCTGGCATCGTCGGGGAGGCCCATTTCCCACAGCGGCAGTTCAAAATTCGCCTCCTGGGCGTGATGCGGATCAAGGCTGACGGCTACCAGAATGAAATTGCTGCCGTCGACGCTGCGTTTGCCGAAATACAGAATGTTGTCGTTCCAGGCGTTGTAGACCTTCAGGCCCAGGTGCGTTTGCAACGCCGGGTTCTGCCGGCGGATGCGGTTGAGCTGGGCGATTTCGGCAATGATGTTGCCCGGTGCATTGAAGTCCCGAGGGCGGATTTCGTACTTCTCGGAATTGAGGTATTCCTCCCGGCCCGGCACCGGTGCCGCCTCACACAGTTCAAAACCCGAATACATGCCCCACAGCCCGGAGCCCATGGTCGCCAGCGCGGCACGAATCAGAAAACCGGCGCGCCCGGACTCATGCAGGAACGCCGGGTTGATGTCCGGCGTGTTGACGAAAAAATTCGGCCGGTAGCATTCACGCCACGGCGATTCATTGAGTTCGGTGAAATAGGTCGCCAGCTCGGTCTTGGTGTTGCGCCAGGTGAAATAGGTGTAGCTCTGGGAGTAGCCGACCTTGCCCAGGCGCGCCATCATCGCCGGCGTGGTAAAGGCTTCGGCCAGGAAGATCACCTCGGGGTACAGCGCCCGCACATCGGCGATCATCCACTGCCAGAACGGCAACGGTTTGGTGTGAGGATTGTCGACGCGAAACAGCTTCACACCCTCCTTGACCCAGCCCACGACGATGTCACGCAACTCGATCCACAGGCTTGGAATCGCATCCACGGCATAGAAATCGACGTTGACGATGTCTTGGTATTTCTTCGGCGGGTTCTCGGCGTATTTGATCGTGCCGTCCGGTCGCCAGTTGAACCAGCCCGGGTGCTGTTTTAGCCACGGGTGGTCCTGGGAACACTGAATCGCGAAGTCTAGAGCGATTTCCAGCCCATGCTCGGCAGCGGCCGCGACGAGCCGGCGAAAATCTTCGCGGCTGCCCAGTTCCGAGTGAATCGCCTCATGCCCGCCCTCTTCGCTGCCGATGGCGTAAGGGCTGCCCGGATCGTCGGGGCCGGCGGTCAATGAGTTGTTCGGACCTTTGCGGTAGCTGCGGCCGATCGGGTGGATCGGCGTGAAGTACAGCACGTCGAAGCCCATGTCCTGGATCATCGGCAGCCGCGAATGCACGTCGTTGAAGGTGCCATGACGGGCCGGGTCATCGGTGATCGAGCGAGGGAACAATTCATACCAGCTAGCGAATTGCGCCAGCGTGCGCTCCACCTCCACCGGGTATTCCGGGCTCAGGCTCAGGAAGGGACGATGGTCATCAGCCTGGGCCATCAAGTCCGCGCTGCGTTGGTGCAGAAACAAGGCGACTTGCTCGGTTTCGAGCAGACCGGACAATTCATGATGCAACGCCGCCAGTTGTTCACTGAGCGGGCCTTCGGAGCGTTCGGCGGCCTGCTGGACGTGAGTGCGCCCTTCCTGCAGCTCCAGGCTGACCGAAACGCCGACGGCGTGTTTTTTCTCCAGCTCATAACAAAAACTGGCGTACTGATCGATCCAGGCTTCGAGGCAGAACACATAGCGCCCCTGCTTCTTGACACGAAACTGGCCCTGCCAGCCGTTATTGCCCAGCTCGGCCATCACCTCGCTCTGCCAGGTTTCGTCGCCGTCGGCACGCCAGCGGATGCGCACGGCCAATTTGTCGTGACCGTCGGCAAACACTTTGCTGGTCACCACCACGTCCTGATCAATCACGGCTTTAACGGCGAATTGCCCGCCATCGAGGGTCGGCATGGTGTTTTCGATCACGATCCGCGGCAGCAGTAACGCCTGCGACAGCGGTATATGCGGGTTGTAGCTCAACTCTGTGGGTTTTTTCTCAGCGGTCATCGAGCATCTCTCCTTAACGCCCCAAGGACGCTCTTGTGCCTGGTCGTCGTTCACACGAAGCGATCTGCCCCGGCATGAACTCACTTAAGTTCCGAACAGCAGGCGCCGGTAAAAGTTCAGAGGGATTTGCCAAGTCTTTCGGGGAATCAAATTCCCTGAGTACGGGTCAATCAACTTAAGCACGACTCACGCCATCTGCCACTGGAGACTGTAGCGATGAGTATTCCAATCCCGGCCGAGACACCCGATCCGAACATCGATCAGCCGACGATACCGCCAACGCCGCCGACCGAACCCGACCCCGTCCCCGCGCAGGAACCGCCAGGCACCAGACCGCCACCCCGGGAAGTGCCGCCGAGCAGCCAGCCGCCGGAGATCGTGCATCCGTAAACTGCATGAAACTCACTTACGGGTTTCGATCCTTTTCAAACTGGCGCACGACGACAGGCATCACAGCGAGAATCACCAACGCCAGCAACGTACTGAGCACCGCTGTCGCCTCGCGCCCCATCCCGGCCGAAACGCCAATGGCCGCCGTCATCCACAAACCGGCGGCGGTGGTCAGGCCTTTGACATGGCCCTCGTCGCCATCGGTGTTTTTCAGGATAGTCCCGGCGCCGAGAAAGCCGATGCCGGCGATCACACCCTGCACCACGCGGCTCATGGCATCGGCCTGGGATCCTGACATCTGCGGCACCAGCACAAACAGCGCCGCGCCCAGCGCCACCAGCATATGGGTGCGAATCCCGGCGGCCTTGCCCTTCTGTTCACGTTCGAAACCGAGAATGCCGCCCAGCACAGCGGCCATCAGCAAGCGCACCGTAATGCGCGTCAGTTGTGAAGCATCGCCAATGTCCGCGAACTCCGCTTGCAGCGTCACCCAAACCTCGTGCCACCAGGCGTCCATGGCGCAGTCCTTGTGATGAATTAATGACTCGATAAAGGATGGACCGCACCCACCATTAATCGGTTGCACAGAACGATGACTGGTGGATGAGCCCTAACGCTCAAGAACCCGCAGAAAAAGGACGCCCCCATGACCGTGCGCATCGAAAACCAGACCTGCTTTTTCACCACCGAAAGTGGCGAAGAAATTCGTCTTTGCCCCGACGTGACCATCATCACCGACGGGGAAAAATCCATGTCGGCGGTGGACCTCGACGGCCAGCGCATCTACATCACCGAAGCAGAAGCCGATGCATTGACCGTAGCAGGCGCAACGGATGGGCGTCGGCATCTGAAGGCCACGGACAGTGATTCGGTGATTTGACTGACCCGCATCAACACCCGTCGCAAACACTTGGCATAGGTGTTTGCGGCCAGCCGTTGCGGGTGCATCAAGTTGTCGCAGGCGGGTGCCAGGAACTCATCTGATCCGCTTTTTATTGCTTTAGCTGAGTCTGTTATGCAAACAGATCGCTGGTCATAGTGCTCAGGCCTGATGGAGGCTGATGAGCGAAAGACCATGAGCGATAGAATCCCCGTCCGAACCGTTGAACCTGCCTCATTTATAAAAAGCAATGAGCCTTTGCGTCCAAAGACAAAGGCCAAATCCAGCGACAACCTGATCCACACCCGCAGCTTCACGGGTTTGTTCCGCACCCTGCGCATGAGCGGCGCGGGGTTTCTGTTTCTGCTGTTCTTCGGCACGGTGTGGCTGAACTGGGGTGGCCGCCAGGCGGTGCTCTGGGACCTTTCCGAAAGCAAATTCCATATCTTCGGCGCTACCTTCTGGCCACAGGATTTCATCCTGCTCTCGGCGCTGCTGATCATCGCCGCGTTCGGCCTGTTTGCGATCACCGTGTTCGCAGGCCGGGTCTGGTGCGGTTACACCTGTCCGCAGAGTTCCTGGACCTGGATCTTCATGTGGTGCGAAAAGCTCACCGAAGGCGAGCGCAACCAGCGGATCAAACTGCAAGCCGCGCCCTGGGGCCTGAACAAACTGATCCGCCGCTCGGCCAAACACACCTTGTGGCTGGCCATCAGCCTGCTCACCGGCCTGACCTTTGTCGGCTACTTCACGCCGATCCGCCCATTGGCCGAAGAACTGCTGACCTTGCAAATCGGCGGGGTCAGCCTGTTCTGGGTGCTGTTCTTCACCGGCGCCACTTACATCAATGCCGGTTGGCTGCGCGAAGCGGTGTGCATGCACATGTGCCCCTATGCGCGCTTCCAGAGCGTGATGTTCGACAAGGACACCCTGACCATTTCCTACGATGTGGCCCGCGGCGAAAACCGTGGCCCGCGCAAGCGTGAGGTGAAACCTGCCGAGGTCGGACTGGGTGATTGCATCGATTGCCAATTGTGCGTGCAGGTCTGCCCGACCGGCATCGACATCCGCGACGGCTTGCAGATGGAGTGCATCGGTTGCGCCGCGTGCATCGACGCCTGTGATTCGATCATGGACAAAATGGGCTACGCCCGGGGGCTGATCAGCTACACCTCGGAACATGAATTACAGGGTGGCAAGACTCACCTGCTGCGCCCGCGCTTGATCGGTTACACCGCCGTGCTGCTGGTGATGATCGGCGCCCTCGCCCTGGCGTTGGTGGAGCGGCCGATGGTGTCGCTGGACGTGAGCAAGGACCGTGGCCTGTTCCGCGAGAACAGTGCAGGCCAGATCGAAAACATCTACAGCCTGAAGGTCATCAACAAGACCCAGCAACGTCAGGATTATCGATTGACGCTGGTCGATGGCGATGGCTTCCAGCTGCAAGGCAAGACCGAACTGAGCCTGGCCCCCGGTGAGATCGTCGATGTGCCGGTGTCGGTGGCCATGACCACGGAACGGCCGAACAGCAGCTCGCAGACCATCAGTTTCAAGATTGTCGACAGCGATGAACCGGACATCTACAGCGTGGCCAAGAGCCGGTTTGTTGCGCCGATGAACCGTTGAGCCTTTAAGATGCAGTCCTTTGTCAGATGCGGTCCTCTGTGGCGAGGGAGCTTGCTCCCGCTGGGGTGCGAAGCGCCCCCAAAATTTTACGACTGCTACGCAGCCGAGCGGGAGCAAGCTCCCTCGCCACAACAGCGCAACCACTGAATAACTTCAAACCGGGCCTTTGATGAAACGCTACGAAAAATTCGCCGACGACATCGCTGAACTGATCCGCTCCGGCGTCCTCGGTCCCGGCCAGCGGGTGCCATCGGTGCGCTACGCCAGCCAGACCTACGGCGTCAGCCCGTCCACGGTGTTCCAGGCCTATTACCTGCTCGAACGCCGTGGCCTGATCCGCGCCCGGCCGCGTTCCGGCTACTTCGTCAATGCGCATGCACCGAGCCCGTTCTCCGAGCCGGTGATCAGCAGCCAGGTCAATGAGTCCACCGAAGTCGACGTCAGCGAACTGGTGTTCTCGGTGCTGGATTCGATCAAGGACCCGAACACCGTGCCCTTCGGTTCGGCGTTCCCCAGCCCCACGCTGTTCCCGCTGCAACGCCTGTCTCGCTCGCTGGCCAGTGCCGCCCGGGAAATGGACCCACGCATGGTCGTCACCGACATGTCGCCGGGTAACCCGCAACTGCGTCGGCAAATCGCCCTGCGCTACATGGTCGGCGGGCTGATGCTGCCCATGGAGGAACTGCTGATCACCAACGGCGCCCTCGAAGCCCTGAACCTGTGCCTGCAAGCTGTGACCGAACCCGGCGATCTGGTGGCCATCGAAGCTCCGGCGTTCTACGCCAGCCTGCAAGTGCTGGAACGGTTGAAGCTCAAAGCCGTGGAAATCCCCGTCCACCCACGAGACGGCATCGACCTCGGCGTGCTTGCCCAAACCCTGGAACGGCATCCGATCAAGGCCTGCTGGTGCATGACCAGTTTCCAGAACCCCATGGGCGCGACCATGCCCGAAGCGAAGAAGCAGGAGCTGGTGGAGCTGTTGCGCGGCCATCAAGTGCCGCTGATCGAAGACGACGTCTACGCCGAGCTCTATTACGGGCAACAGGCGCCGAAACCGGCCAAGGCTTTCGATACTGAGGGGTTGGTGATGCATTGCGGATCGTTCGCCAAGAGCCTGGCCCCCGGTTATCGCATCGGCTGGGTCGCTGCCGGGCGTTATGCGCAGAAAATCGAACGCCTTAAGCTCATGACATCGCTCTGCGCCTCGATGCCCGCTCAGGCCGCCATCGCCGATTACCTGCAACACGGCGGCTACGACCGGCACCTGCGCAAACTGCGTTACGCCCTGGAAGAACAGCAAAGTGCCATGCTCGCCGCCATCGCCCGCTACTTCCCGGCCCAGACCCGCGTCAGCCAACCGGCCGGCGGTTACTTTTTGTGGCTGGAACTGCCGCCGCAGATGGATTCATTGAAGTTGTTTCAGATGGCATTGGCACAAGGGATCAGCATTGCGCCGGGGCCGATCTTTTCACCGACCCAGCGGTTCAGGAATTGTATTCGGTTGAACTACGGCAGCCCGTGGGATGAGGCGGCCGAGAAGGCGATGGAGACGTTGGGTAGGATCGTACGCTCGTTTTGACAAAATACCCTTAGTCGCAAAAAAGTCCTGCCAACAAAAGCTGGCAGGACTTTTCCTGATAAATAAATCGATGCCTGACAAGTAATACCCGGCCAATACCGGCCAACCTCAGCAGCGACTACAACATGCAATGGCTCTTCTCCAAGCGCCCCTTAATGATTGGCTCTCTCAGCCAACATCGCTCAATTCCAAAACGCCCGCCCCCCTGACCTGCAAGCCAAGATGCACTCCATTAGGCCAAAACATCACATGTTCAGCATGCAAAAATGTATCCGAGAAATATTGCTGCGGGTCATTTCGAAGGCGCCCTTCTTGTTTATAGAAATAAGTAGGCTCGCCAAGCTGATCCTCTACCAGTTTAAGAACGCTGTAAGCGGACGATGCTCCGCCCAAGAGCCCTTCTGACGCACTCGACCTCTTAGCCACATTCCTCAATCGAAAGAGATCGGGTGCTACGGTCTCAAGATAGAATCGTGTCGGCTCACCTTTCTCCAACACCATCAAGTTTTGAGTTGACGTTTTTTCACCCCTGGCGTCCAGGATACTTTCCATACTCAGAAAATAACCGTAAAACTTCCCGGGTGTCGCAACACGGAGCGTATAACGATCATTATCCCAACGAAAGTGAATCAACAATGGCGCATCGCGTTCGTTATCAGCCACTGTCAGGAAACCACCTTCACTCCGAAGCTGACGATCATATTCCACGCGTTGAGCCGGCGTCAGACGCGGTCGCTTCAGCCTGTTCTCCATAAGCTGATAGTTCAATACCAACGGCTTCCCCTCAAGAAAAAGATAGGCCACCATAGACTTATTTTCATCTTCCACACTCATTCAAACACCTTAACCTTAAATAGAACAATATTACTTTAAATATTCCCGCCAGCAAAATAAAAACAATACAACGACTGACAGCTTGGTGACCACATCGAAAAACAGCCCCAGTGTAAATGGGTAGCGCCTGCAACTTATTTACAGCAGGCGCTCGCTGCCAACCTCACAAAGAAACAGCTTATTCTTTTAGAAAATTACGTTTGCGTCGTTCCAGAATCAAATCATCTGCAAACTTGGCCGCATCCGACAAAAAATTTGCGGGGGAAGTCACCGAAAAATTGCTGTACACATGGTTCAGTATAAAACCTTCCCAAAGCGCCACTTCATCCTGATAAATATCCATTTAAGTTTTCCATTAATTAGTTTAAGCCCCACCTCTTGCAGAGCGCCAACAAAGAATAGTCACCCAAACTTCAAAACTCAACGTCCTCCCCACAACAAACCCAATACAAAGAATGTCGGAAGTACGTTTTCTTACCAAACTCGCAAGAAGTCATTAGCCAGAAAAAAGACAAAACAATCACAGACAACACAACAATATAAAACCAGTAACTACCAACAAAAGCATGACGCTAATTGATGGGTCCCCCCGCAGAGTGGACGATCCAAAAAAGAAGGGGCATAACTGATGGAGTGTTGTTTTCAAGGCCAATCTTTCACCGACCCAGCGGTTCAGGATTGTATTCGGCTAATGACGACAGCCCGTGGGATGAGGCGGCCGAGAAGGTGATGGAGACGTTGGGCACAATCGTGCGGTCGTTCTGAAAGTTCGATATTGCCGGCGCTGGCCTCATCGCGGGCAAGCCTCGCTCCCACAATGAACTGTGTTGGTCAAAAAGCTTGTGAACGACACAAATCCTGTGGGAGCGAGGCTTGCCCGCGATGAGGCCAGCACTGACAAAGCAACGCATCAGGTTTAACGCCCACCGCCAAGATCGACGAAAGTCCCCGTCGCATAAGAAGCCTTATCCGACAACAACCACACAATCGCCTCCGCCACTTCATCCGGCCGCCCACCCCGAGCCATCGGGATCGCCGATTCCAGCTTGCTGACCCGATCCGGATCACCGCTCAGCGCATGGAAATCGGTGTAGATGTAACCCGGCCGCACGGCGTTGACGCGAATCCCCTCGCCCGCTACTTCCTTGGACAGGCCAATGGTGAAGGTGTCCAGCGCGCCTTTGGACGCTGCGTAGTCGACATATTCGCTGGGGGCGCCCAAGCGGGCAGCGACCGACGACACGTTAACGATGCTGCCGCCCTGCCCACCGTGTTTGGGTGACATGCGCAGGATCGCGTGTTTGGCGCAGAGGATCGGTGCCAGGACGTTGGTCTTGAGGATTTTCAGGATGCGGAATTCGGACATTTCGTCTATCCGTGACTTGTGCCCGACGGGCACCGGCGTGCTTGGGCGCCGAGTGCGCGGCTGCCGCCGGTGATGACGATGACTTTGTCCATGTTGGCATTTCTCCCGTTTCAAGCGTAAGCAGTCGGGGCCAAAAATAACCGCCATTGCGGTTTTACATGAACCTGCGTCAATTCCAATGACACAGACCTGTGGCGAGGGAGCTTGCTCCCGCTGGAGTGCACAGCGCTCTCCCAACCCAGGTCGTTGCGATACATCAGATAAATCGAGATGTCTAGTTTACGACTGCTACGCAGCCGAGCGGGAGCAAGCTCCCTCGCCACAACAGCACACCCGCTGAATAACTTCAAACCGGGCCTTTGATGAAACGCTACGAAAAATTCACCGACGACATCGCTCCCGCATAAGAAGCCTTGTCCACTAAACCAAGCTCCGACGAACGGCCGTGAATTTGGTGAATACCTATTACTTCTGACAGTAGACGGGAGTGTTGCCGTATTGTTTAACTAAGCAGGAGTTCACTTGACTAGCCCAACACTAGTTAAAGTTAACTTCTTCTTAAACTCGCTCGCAAGCACTCAAAACCTCAGGGATTGCAAATGAACAATTCAAATCCTATTCACTACTTCACAAACTTTGACCATGGATGGATTACCGCCCCAGGCAATGAAACAGTCATGAAGGACGACCTTCATCATTATTTATCCCTACCCCTAACACCTGGCGGTGACATTTCGTCGATAGAAGTGAGAAAAAAGCTCGAAACCGTGTTTGAGCAGCGCCCAATCCAAATTGATTTGTGCGTCCGTCTACCAGAGGGCCTCGAGGTGACGCAATTTGCTGTCACTGCTATAGGAGAGGCAAACGGTGGGTATGGAGATTTCACTATTCCTCCATCGGATGGGCAATGGCACGACACATCCGCTTCGTATACACCTAAAACCAGTGGACTAAATACAATCTGGATTCTCCTAAAAGCAAAGGCGGCCAGTGGAAGTATAGACATTGATAACATTTACATTGGTCAGCGATAACATTGATGTTGGTGTGAAACACGGCCCCCGCTATATTGACTGAATAGCCGTGTTTCACTCTCGTTGCTTCATGAACTGATGTTTCTGATCCAGTTCCAGCCTACATTCCCGCTTTTTTACCGTCCGCCACCAAGATCGACGAAAGTCCCCGTCGCATACGACGCCTTATCCGACAATAACCACACAATCGCCTCCGCCACTTCATCCGGCCGCCCACCCCGAGCCATCGGGATCGCCGATTCCAGCTTGCTGACCCGGTCCGGATCACCGCTCAGCGCATGGAAATCGGTGTAGATGTAACCCGGCCGCACGGCGTTGACACGAATCCCCTCGCCCGCCACTTCCTTGGACAGACCGATGGTGAAGGTGTCCAGCGCACCTTTGGACGCTGCGTAGTCGACATATTCGCCGGGGGCGCCCAAGCGGGCAGCGACCGACGACACGTTGACGATGCTGCCGCCCTGCCCACCGTGTTTGGGTGACATGCGCAGGATCGCGTGTTTGGCGCAGAGGATCGGTGCCAGGACGTTGGTCTTGAGGATTTTCAGGATACGGAATTCGGACATTTCGTCGATCCGCGACTTTTGCCCGACGGTACCGGCGTTGTTCACCAGCGCCGTGACCCGACCGAGTTCGGTGTCTACGCGGTGGAACAGACCGATCACTTCGTCTTCGATACTCACATCGGCGCGTACCGCAATGGCTTGGGCGCCGAGTGCGCGGACTTGTTCCAGCACACTGTGCGCCGCCTGCTCGTCGGACTGATAGTTGATACAGATCCGATAGCCTTGTTCTGCGGCCAACAGAGCCGTGGCGGCGCCAATTCCGCGGCTGCCGCCGGTGATGACAATGACTTTGTCCATGCTGGCATTTCCCCCGTTCAAGCGTAAGCAGTCGGGGCCAAGAATAACCGCCATTGCGCGGTTTTGCATGAACCTGCGTCAATTCCAATAACGACAACCTGTGGCGAGGGGGTCCATCAGCCCGCAGCCAGCTGCTCCCCACGATGAACATCGGCCATGAAGCGATCGGCAGGCAGGGGATGCCCCAGCAGATAACCCTGCAACGAGTCGCATCCGAGTTGGGTCAGGAAGTCTTGCTGGACACCGGTTTCCACCCCTTCGGCGACGATCCGCAAACCCAGTGCCTGGCCGAGGGCGACGATGGCCGAGACGATGGCCGCGTCGTCGCTGTCGTGTTCCAGATCGCGGACGAAACCCCGGTCGATCTTCAATTCATTGGCTGGCAGGCGCTTGAGGTACATCAAGCTCGAATAGCCGGTGCCAAAGTCATCGATGGACAGGTCGACGCCCATTTCCGAGAGTTCCTGCAGCACTGTCATGCTCGCATCGGCGTCGCTCATGGCGGTGGTTTCGGTAATTTCCAGGGTCAGGCTGTTGGCTGGCAGATGATGAGTGGCCAGGGCCTTGGCGACGCTCTGTACCAATCCGGCATGGCAGAACTGCAAGGCCGAGAGGTTCACCGCGATGCGCCAGTCGGTGTAACCGAGCACATACCACTCACGCATCTGACGGCAGGCTTCGTTGAGCACCCACTCGCCGATCGGAATGATCAGCCCGGTCTTCTCCGCAAGATCAATGAAACTGTCCGGCTGCAGCATGCCTTGAGTCGGGTGCGCCCAGCGCAGCAACGCCTCGGCGCCCACCGGTCGGCCATTGCCGGCGTCGAACTTGGGTTGGTAATAGAGACTGAACTGATGCTGATCGAGAGCATTACGCAGGTCTTGCAGCAATTGCAGCTGTTTGCGCGCGTTGCTGTTCATCGAGGCGTCGAAGAAACGATGGCCGTTTTTCCCGGCGCCCTTGGCGTGGTACATCGCGGCGTCGGCGTTCATCAGCAATTCCTCGGCGGTCTGACCATTGCCCGGATAGAGCGCGATGCCGACGCTGGCGGAAATCTGCAAGTCATGCTCCGCGACCCGGAACGGTCGCGCAATCAGCCCCACCTGTCGCGCCGCCAGGTTCAACGCGTCATTCGGCTCGGTGAGTTGCACCAGCAGCACAAATTCATCGCCGCCGATCCGCGCCAAGGTGTCCTGGCTGCGCAAATCCTCGCGCAGGCGCAGGCTGACCTCACGCAGCAACTGGTCGCCCATGTGGTGCCCGAAAGCATCGTTGACCGGTTTGAAGCCGTCCAGATCAATGAACATCAACGCAAAACAGCCGCCCTGCTCCTGCACCCTCGACATCGCCTGATCGATACGGTCGGCCAGCAATACTCGGTTCGGCAGCCCGGTCAGTGTGTCGTGCAGCGCCAGTTGAGTGAGTTCTCGATTGGCTTCGGTCAGCGATTGAGCGAGGTCCGCGGTGCGAGCCTCCAGGCGTGCATCGAGGATCGACGTCAGCAAGGCAATGCTCAACACCGCCAGGGTGGTGATCAGAACAAGACTGTCCAGTCCCTCGCCGTTCAGGCCATCAGCCGCCGCACCACAGAAACTGCCATCGGCAAAACGAGCCGCAGCCATGCCGGTGTAGTGCATACCGACGATGGCGATGCCCATGATCACCGCTGCTCCGCCGCGGATCAGACGAACATACGGTGCGTGCCGACGCAGGCGGAAAGCGATCCACAACGCCGCGCCCGACGCACCGACGGCAATCAGCAGCGACGCGCTAAACAGTGCCGGGTCGTAATCGATGCCCGGCTGCATGCGCATCGCGGCCATGCCGGTGTAATGCATGGCGCTGATGCCTGCGCCCATGACCAGCGCGCCGAACAACAGTTGCCAGGCCGGCAGTTGTGGCTGGCTGACCAGCCACAGGGCAAAACCGCAGGACAAGACCGCAATCAATAGGGACAGCGCCGTAAGGGTCGCGTCATAGCCCAGATCAATCGGCAAGGTGAACGCGAGCATGCCGATGAAATGCATCGACCACACGCCAATGCCCATCGCAAAAGCGCCGCCAGCCGTCCACAGATGCACCGCCCGCCCCTTGGACGTGGCGATGCGACCGGTGAGGTCGAGCGCGGTGTAAGAGGCCAGTATCGCCACACAGAGCGATATGAAAACCAACGTAAGAGAGTAACTACCGATGAGCATGGGACTTCTCGCGACCGCTCCCGCATCCGTTCTCGGGGGAGCAAAGTCGGGGATTGTACTGACTCCGCTGACGAACGCACTCACAAAGTCATCAAAAGGCCATCAAGGCGATTGTGGCGAGGGAGCTTGCTCCCGCTCGGCTGCGCAGCAGTCGCAAACCGGTTGATGCGTTTTGTCTGAATATACGCGTCAGCCTCTTTGGGACGGCTTCGCCGTCCAGCGGGAGCAAGCTCCCTCGCCACAGGGATGGGGTTATTGCTGGTCACTGACCTGAAGCTGTCCATCCCACCCGCCACCCAGTGCAGCAATCAACTGCACGCTGGCGATCAAGCGGCTCTGCAGCAAGCTCAGCACGTTGCGTTCGTTGCTCAACGCCGTGGCCTGAACCACCACCACATCCAGATAAGCGATCAACCCGGCCTTGTACTGGTTCCGGGTCAAGCGAAGGGACTCGCGTGCCGCATCCAGTGCTTCCTGGCGCACCTTGGCTTCGTCTTCCAGCACCTTGAGCTGCACCAGATAGTTTTCCACTTCACGGAAGCCATCGAGCACAGTCTGGCGGTACTTGGCGACGGTCTCGTCATAGGCCGCTTCGCTGCGATCGACTTCCGCCGAGCGCTGCCCACCGTCGAACAGGGTCATGGCCAGTTGCGGGCCGACCGACCAGAAGCGGTTCGGCACGCTGATCCAGTTGTTAGAGGTGCTGCTGCTATAACCGCCGTTCAGGCTCAGGGTCAGGTCTGGGTAGTAAGCGGCTTTGGCCACGCCGATGTTGGCGTTGGCGGCCATCACCGAGCGCTCGGCGGAAGCGATGTCCGGGCGGCGTTCCAGCAACTGCGAAGGCAGGCTCAGCGGCACCTGCGGCAATGCCGGGATGTCCTGTGTTTCAGCCAGGCCGAACTCGGCCGGCGGCAGACCAATCAGTACGGCGATGGCGTTCTCGAACTGCGCGCGCTGCCAAATCAGGTCGACCATTTCTGCCTGGGTGCTTTTGAGCTGCGTGGTGGCCTGGGCCACTGCGTCCTTGCCGGAGACACCAGCGCGGTACTGGTTTTCGGTCATTGTCAGCGAACGTTGATAGGCCTCGACCGTCGCTTCCAGCAGGCGTTTCTGTTCGTCGATCACCCGCAGTTGCAGGTAGTTCTGCACCAGCTCCGATTGCTGGCTCAGGCGCATCGCCGCCAAGTCAGCAAAACTCGCCTCGGCGTTGGCCGTGTCGGCTTCCAGGCCTCGGCGCAATTTGCCCCAGACGTCTGCTTCCCAGCTAACCCCGGCCTGCGCCGTATAGGTGTCGCGAATACCACTGGAGGAACTGCTCAGGCTCGAACTGCTGCTACCGGTGCCTTGGCTGGAACGGGTTTTCCCGACCGTCAGGTCCACCGTCGGGAAAAACGCCCCCCGGGCACTGCGCACCAAGGCCTGGGCCTGTCGGTACTGGGCTTCGGACTGGGCGACGGTCTGGTTTGCACTGTTGAGTTTTTCGATCAAACCATTGAGCTGCTGATCGCCATACAGCTCCCACCAGGCTCCCCGCGCCAGAGAATCGCTGGGATTGGCCTGACGCCAGCCAGCCGCTTCCTTGTACTGTGCCGGCGCGGCGGCTGGCGGGCGCTGGTAATCCGGGCCGATGGCGCAGGCACTGAGCATCGCTACGCACAGCGACAGGCTCAGCAAGCGCGAGCCTCGGGCTGTGATCAGCGGTGCAACCAGGTTGATAAGCGAACGGTCAGTCATAGCGGAGTTTCCAGAGCAGCATCGGTACGCACCCCACGCCAGTGGTTGAAGCGATGGCGCAGTTTGTCGAGATAGAGGTAAACCACCGGGGTGGTGTAAAGGGTCAGCACCTGGCTGAAGACCAGCCCGCCGATGATGGTCAGGCCCAGCGGCTGCCGCATTTCCGCCCCTTCGGCCCGGCTCAGCAGCAACGGCAAGGCACCGAGGATCGCCGCCAGAGTGGTCATCAGAATCGGTCGCAGCCGTTGCAGACAGGCGCTGCGGATCGACTCCAGCGGCTCAAGGCCTTGGTGCCGTTCCAGTTGCAGCGCCAGGTCGATCATCAGAATCGCGTTTTTCTTCACCACGCCGATCAGCAAGAACAACCCAAGCAAGGAAATCAGGCTGAACTCGCCGCCCAGCACATAGATCGACAACAACGCCCCGACCCCGGCCGACGGCAAGGTCGAGAGAATGGTCAGCGGATGAATGTAGCTTTCATACAGCACGCCCAGCACCAGATACACCGCCACCAGCGCGCCAAGGATCATCCACGGCTGGCTCTTCTGAGCGGCGGCGAAGGCGTCGGCGGTGCCGGCCATTTTCGCGATGACGTCTTCCGGCAGACCGACCTTGGCAATCGCCCGCTCGATGGCCGCCGAGCCCTGCTCCACCGTCACGCCTTCGGCCATGTCGAAGGCGATGCTTTCTGAAGCGAACTGGCCTTCGTGGCTGACCCGGTCGTCTTCCAGGCTGTTTTCGTAGTGAGCGATGGTCGACAGCGGAATCCGCGCACCGTCGGCGGTGATCACCTGCACTTGCTTGAGCGTGATCGGGTCCTGGGCGTATTTCGGGTTGACCTCCATCACTACCTGATACTGGTTGAGGCTGTCGTAGATCGTCGAAATCTGCCGCTGGCTGTAGGCGTTGTTCAGCACCGCCGTGACCATGTCCATGTCCACGCCCAGTCGCTTGGCCTGATCCCGATCGACAATCAGGGTCACTTGCGGGGCGCCACGGCCTTCGCGTGCGTCAATCGCCGTCAATTCCGGCAGCGCCTTGAGGGCGGTGACGACTTTCGGATACCACTCGCGCAACGCGCCAAGATCGCCGCTTTGCAGGATGTAGGAATACTGCGAGGAGGTCTGCTCGCGGCCGCCGCCAAATTGCAGGTCCTGATCGGCCATCAGCATCAATTGCGCACCGGGCACCTTGGGCATTTCCTTGCGCAGGCGTTCGATGACTTTCTGCGCGGACAGGTTGCGTTCCTTGATCGGCTTGAGCCGCACCAGCATGAAGGCGTTGTTGGTGCCGTTGTTGCCACCGATAAACCCAGCGACGCTCTCCACCGCCTCGTCCTTGAGCACGGCGCGGCGGAAGACTTCCATCTTCGGCTGCATCACGCTGAACGACAGGCTGTCGTCGCCACGCACGAAACCGATCAATTGGCCGGTGTCTTGCTGAGGCAAGAAGGTTTTAGGAACAACGACATACAGCGCGATATTCACGCCAATCGTCACGATCAGGCTAAGCAAGGTCAGCCGACGGTGACGCAGCACCCAGTCGAGGCTGGTGGCGTATTTGCCGACCATCCACTCGTTGGTCCGTTGGCTCCAGCGTTGCAGGCGGTTTTCCTGCCCCGGCGTATGCGGCTTGAGCCAGCGTGCGCAGAGCATCGGCGTCAGCGTCAGCGACACCAGCAACGACACCACGATGGCGGCCGCCAGGGTGATGGAAAACTCGCGAAACAGGCTTTCGATGATCCCGCCCATGAACAGGATCGACAGAAACACCGCCACCAGCGAGACGTTCATCGACAGCAGCGTAAAACCGACTTCCTGGGCCCCGAGGTACGCGGCCTTCATCGGCGGCACGCCCTTGTCGATGTGCCGGGAAATGTTCTCCAGCACCACGATGGCGTCGTCCACCACCAGCCCGGTGGCCAGGATCAGCGCCATCAGCGACAGGTTGTTCAGGGAGAACCCGTAGAGGTACATCACCGCAAACGTGCCCACCAGCGACACCGGCACCGCCAGGGTCGGAATCAGCGAGGCACGGAAGTTACCGAGAAACAGGAACACCACCAAAATCACCAGCGCCACGGCAATCAGCAAAGTCATTTCCGCTTCATGCAGGGTGGCCTTGATCACCGGCGAACGGTCCATCGCCAGGTTCAGTTTGACGCTGGCCGGCAGCACGGCCTGCAACGCCGGCAGCTGCGCCTTGATCTCGTTGACCGTCTCGATGATGTTGGCGCCGGCCTGGCGGTTGATCACCAGCAACACCGCCGCGTCGTCGTTGAAGAACCCGCTGTTGTAGCGGTCCTCGACGCCGTCGCTGACCTTGGCCACATCCTTCAGGCGCAGGGCCGCGCCGTCGGCGTAGTGAATGATCAGCGACTCGTAATCCTTGGCTTTCTCCAGTTGATCGTTGGCCTGCACCTGCCACAGCCGCTGACCGTCTTCGACCGAGCCTTTGGGCCGGCGTACGTTGGCGTTGGCGATGGTGGTGCGCACATCGTCCAGGGCCACGCCGTACTGGTTGAGCGCCTGGGGTTCGAGTTCGATGCGCACCGCCGGCAACGAACTGCCACCGATCTGCACTTCACCCACGCCCTGCACCTGCGACAGGCTTTGCGACAAAATGGTCGAGGCCAAGTCATAGAGCTGGCCTTTTTCCAGCACATCCGAAGTCAACGACAGTACCATGATCGGCGCCTGGGACGGATTGACCTTCTTGTAGGTGGGCATGCTGCGCATCCCGCTTGGCAGCAAATTGCGCGAGGCGTTGATCGCCGCCTGCACCTCCCGCGCCGCGCCGTTGATGTCGCGGTCCAGATCGAACTGCAAAATCACTCGGGTCGAACCCTGGCTGGAACGGCTGCTCATGGTGTTGACCCCGGCGATGGCGCCGAAGGAACGCTCAAGCGGCGTGGCCACGGTCGAGGCCATGACCTCGGGGCTTGCACCGGGCAAACTCGCCTGAACCACGATCACCGGGAAGTCCATCTGCGGCAGCGGCGATACCGGTAACAGGCCGAAGCTCACACCGCCCAGCAACATGATCGCCAGGCTCAACAACATCGTTGCGACCGGGCGTTTGATGAAAGGTCCGGACAGGTTCATGGCTGTTCTACCGGTTCCACAGACTCGGACTTACGGCCCCAGCGCCGCCCGAGGCGGTCGAAGTACAAGTAGATGACAGGCGTGGTGAACAGCGTCAGCACCTGACTCACCAGCAAGCCGCCGACCATCACCAGCCCCAGAGGTTGGCGCAGTTCCGCGCCGGAACCCGTGGCCAGCATCAGCGGCACCGCGCCGAACAACGCGGCCAGGGTGGTCATCAGAATCGGCCGGAAGCGCAACAGCGCTGCCTGATAGATCGCGGTTTGCGGGTCCATGCCCTGGTTGCGTTCAGCTTCTAGGGCGAAGTCGATCATCATGATCGCGTTCTTTTTCACGATACCAATCAGCAGGATGATGCCGATGATCGCGATCATCCCCAGGTCATTGCCGCTCAACAGCAACGCCAGCAAGGCGCCGACCGCCGCCGAGGGCAAGGTCGAGAGAATGGTAATCGGGTGAATGTAACTCTCGTAGAGCACGCCGAGCACGATGTACATGGTCACCACCGCCGCCAGAATCAGCAGCAAGGTGCTCGACAGCGACGCCTGGAACGCTTCGGCCGCGCCCTGGAACTGGGTCTGCACGCCAATCGGCATGCCGATGTCTTTCTGCACCTGATCGATGATCTCGACCGCATGCCCCAGTGCCACGCCGGGCGCCAGGTTGAAGGACATCATCACCGCCGGGAACTGGCCGATGTGGGTGATCGCCAGTTGCGCCTGACGCTCCTCGACATGCGCCAGGCTGGACAGGCGCACCTGACCGCCATCGGTGGTCTTGACGTGAATCTGGTTCAGCGCATCCGGGCCGATCTTCTCGCCGGACTGCGACTGCAGCACCACGCGGTACTGGCTGGCCTGGGTGTAAATGGTGGAAATCTGCCGCTGACCGAAGGCGTCGTACAGCGCGTCGGTGATGTTCGATACGGATACACCGACCCGCGACGCCGCATCGCGGTCGATCACCAGATAAACCTGCAAGCCCTTGTCCTGCAAATCGCTGGCGACGTCGGTCAACTCCGGCCGTTGCGCCAGAGCCTCCACCAGACGCCCGCTCCACAGGCTGAGCAACTCGGCATCCGGCGACGACATGCTGAACTGGTACTGCGTGCGGCTGACCCGGTCTTCGATGGTCAGGTCCTGCACCGGCTGCATGAACAGACGAATGCCGACCAGCTTGTCCAGCTCCGGTTGCAGGCGCGCAATCACTTCGGTGGCACTCAGGTCGCGATTGCTGTGGGATTTGAGGTTGATCAGCAACCGACCGCTGTTCAACGTCGAGTTGTCACCGTCGACCCCGATATAGGACGACAGGCTCTCGACCGCCGGATCGGCCAGGATCACCTTGGCCAGTTGCTGCTGGCGCTCGCTCATCGCCGCAAAGGAAATCGACTGCGGCGCCTCGGAAATACCCTGGATCACGCCGGTGTCCTGCACCGGGAAGAAGCCCTTGGGCACCACCATGTACAGGAATACGGTCAACGCCAGCGTGCCAATGGCCACCATCAGTGTCAGCGGTTGGTGCTTGAGAACCCACTTTAACTTGCGCCCGTAAGCCGCGATCATCCAATCAATTGCGGCACCACTGGAGCGGTAGAACCGGCCCTGTTCTGCTTCCTTGGGCTCACGCTTGAGCAGCCGCGCGCACATCATTGGCGTCAGGGTCAGGGACACCACCAGAGAAATCAGGATCGCCACCGCCAGGGTGATCGCGAACTCGCGAAATAAGCGCCCCACCACGTCGGCCATGAACAGCAGCGGAATCAACACCGCGATCAGCGACAGGGTCAGGGAAATCAGGGTGAAGCCAATCTGCTTGGCGCCCTTGAGCGCCGCTTGCAGCGGGCTGTCACCCTCTTCGATATATCGGGAGATGTTCTCCAGCATGACGATCGCATCGTCCACCACGAAACCGGTGGCGATGGTCAGCGCCATCAGGGTCAGGTTGTTGACCGAAAAGCCTGCGAGGTACATCACGCCGAAGGTGCCGATCAACGACAGCGGCACGGCCACCGACGGAATGATCGTGGCGCTGGCCCGCCGCAGGAACAGGAACGTGACCATCACCACCAGCGCGATGGCGATCAGCAGTTCGTGTTGCACGTCGGTGACCGAGGCGCGGATGGTCTGGGTGCGGTCGGTGAGTACCGTGACCTCGAGACCGGCCGGCAGGTTGTCGGTGATGCTTGGCAGCAAAGCCTTGATCCGGTCGACCACCTCGATGACGTTGGCCCCGGGCTGGCGCTGAATGTTCAGCAATACCGCCTGGTTTTCGTTGGCCCAGGCGGCAAGACGTTCGTTCTCGGCGCCGTCGACAATTTCTGCCACGTCCTTGAGCCGCAACGGTGCGCCATTGCTGTAGGCCAGAATCAGGTTGGCGTAGTCCTTGGGCGAAGTCAGCTGGTCGTTGGCGTCGAGCATCGACACCCGGGTCGGGCCGTCGAAGTTGCCCTTGGGCTGATTGACGTTGGAGGCGCCGATCAACGTGCGCACGTCCGACAGGTTCAGGCCATTGGCCGCCAAGGCCTCGGGGTTGACCTTGATCCGCACTGCCTGACGCTGGCCGCCGGCAATGCTGACCATGCCGACGCCGCTGATCTGCGCGATTTTCTGCGCCATGCGGGTGTCGACCAAATCATTGAGCTTGGGCAACAGCATGGTTTTTGAGGTGATGGCGAGGGTCAGCACCGGGGTGTCCGCCGGGTTGACCTTGTTGTACACCGGCGGTGCTGGCAGGTCTTTGGGCAGCAAGTTGGTCGCGGCGTTGATCGCCGCCTGCACCTGCTGCTCGGCGACGTCCATGTTGATGTCAAGGCTGAAACGCAGGGTCAGCACCGAGGCGCCGCCGGAACTGGTGGACGCCATCTGGGTCAGGCCGGGCATCTGCCCGAATTGGCGCTCCAGCGGCGCGGTCACGGCGCTGGTCATAACATCCGGGCTGGCACCGGGATAGAGCGTCATGACGCGAATGGTCGGGTAGTCGACCTGGGGCAATGCCGACACCGGCAGCAGCCGATAAGCAATCACGCCGGCCAGAATAATCGCCAGCATGCTCAGGGTCGTGGCGACCGGGCGAAGGATGAACAGCCGCGAGATGTTCATGCGCCGCCCTTTTTCGCCTTGTCGGTGGTCGTCGCGTCAGGCGCAGTGGCGGCCGACTTGCCTTGCAAGTGTTCGGTCGGGGTGGTCGGCACATCCTTGCTGTCGTTGACGACCTCCACTTCGCTGCCTTCCTTCAGGCGGTCGGTGCCTTCCAGCACCACCCGATCGCCAGCGGCCAGGCCTTCGGTGATCACCGTGTTATCACCGTCACTGGCGCCGACTTTCAACTGGCGGATGGTGACCTTCTTGTCACCGTCCATGGCATAGACGAACGTGCCGTTGGTGCCGAACTGGATCGCCGCCGAAGGCGCAAGCACCACGCCTTTGAGGGTGTCGGCCAGCAGGTGGACGTTGACGAACTGATTCGGGAACAACGCTTGATCACGGTTCTCGTAGCGGGCCTTGAATTTCAGGGTACCGGTGGTGACGTCGATCTGGTTATCGAGGCTTTGCAATACGCCAGTCGCCTGCAATTTTGTGTCGCCGCGGTCCCAGGCTTCGGCGGGCAGCTTGGCGCCGGTGCGATAGCGGGCCAGCACGGTTTCCAGGCTGTTTTCCGGCAAGGTGAAGGCCACGCTGATCGGTTGAGTCTGGGTGATGATCACCAGCGCCGTGGTGTCGTTGGCCGCCACAAGGTTGCCGACGTCCAGCTGACGCAGGCCCACACGCCCGGCGATCGGGGCGCGAATTTTGGTGAATTCCAGATTGAGCTTGGCGTCGTTGACCGCCGCCTGATTGGTCTTGACCGTGCCCAGGTACTGCCCGACCAATGCTTCGGCGGTGTCCAGGGTTTGCTTGGCGATACTGTCTTCGCGGTACAGGCCGCGATAGCGCTCGACATCGACCTGGGCGTTTTTCAGTTGCGCCTGATTCTGTAGCAACGTGCCTTCAGCCTGGAGCAAGGCGTTCTGGTAAGGACGCGGGTCAATCTCGGCCAGCAGGTCGCCTGCCTTGACCATTTGCCCTTCTTCGAACGAAATCTTGATCAGCTCGCCGCCCACCCGGCTGCGCACATTGATGGTGTTCAGCGCCGTGACCGTACCCAGCGCCTTGTAATACAGCGGGAAATCGCCCTTAACCGCTGGCGCCACGCGCACCGGAACCGGACCGGTCGCCCCGCCGAACCCCGGACGCATCCCCCCCGACCGGCCGGTGTGCCCGGCAACGGCTTTCTGCCCTGCGCCCTCCTTCGGGCTGCTGCTTGCGGGCCAGAATTTCCAGCACAGGCCAGCGATGACCAACAGGACAAGCAGGCCGAACAGCCAGCGACGAGGATTGCGGGAAGCGGAGGATTGCATGGAATGATCAACCATTGGGCGCGTGAAGCTTCTTTCTACAGGAGGCTGAACGATAAGCACTGGCGGGTATTAAGCAAAGCGCCTTTACCGGCAATTTACCTTTGGCTTACGTAACAGGAGGTTTGGCTAAGACACTGAAGCACAAATGAAAACGGCCTGGACAGAGCCAGGCCGTTAACAATTGTAAAAGTAAACTTATTTCAGAACGGCAAGTGCTGCTTCGTAGTTCGGTTCTTCAGCGATTTCCTTGACCAGTTCGCTGTGCAGGACCTTGTCGTTTTCGTCCAGCACCACGACGGCACGGGCGGTCAGGCCTTTGAGCGGGCCATCGGCAATCGCCACACCGTAGTTCTCGATGAACTCGGCACCGCGCAGGGTCGACAGGTTCTGGACGTTTTCCAGGCCTTCGGCGCCGCAGAAGCGGGCTTGGGCGAACGGCAGGTCAGCGGAGATGCACAGCACCACGGTGTTGGCGATGTCATTGGCCTGGGCGTTGAACTTGCGCACGGAGGTAGCGCAGGTCGGGGTGTCGATACTTGGGAAGATGTTCAGCACTTTGCGCTTGCCGGCGAAGCTCGCCAGGGTCACATCGGACAGATTGCCCGCAACCAGGGAAAAGGCTGGCGCCTGGGAACCGGCTTGTGGCAATTGGCCGTTGACTTGAACCGGGTTGCCTTTAAGAGTGACTTGAGCCATGAACGGAGTCCTTCTGAACGTTGGTGTAGAGAATTTTGACGAGGCCGAAGTTAACCACGAAATGGTCTGGCGACCTATGCCCAGATACAAATTGTGATATGTCGTCGCACAAAACTGGATACACGCGTTTCAACAAAACTTACTGACACTGCATAACCCTGTGGGAGCGGGCTTGTGTGGCGAGGGAGCTTGCTCCCGTTCGACTGCGTAGCCGCCGCAAAGCTTTTGGGGCCGCTTCGCGACCCAGCGGGAGCAAGCTCCCTCGCCACATAAGCCTCACTCCTACAGACAGATCGGTGTCAGCCCAGCAATCGAAGCATATTGCGGTGCCGCGCTTCGAAAACCCGCCGCATGTAGGCATTGACCACCAGCCACTCCAACGGCGCGCCCCCCATGGCCGCATAGGTCACACGGTCGGTGTACAGCGTACCGCCCTCACCCGCTGCAACCCGATGTTCATGACGAAAGGCAGCCATTGGCCCCTTGAGCATTTCATCGATGAAATGGTGCTCGCCCACCTCGCGGATCACCACCGTCCAGCTCACAGGAATGATATTGAACATCCAATGGCAAAAGCGGAACTGGCGACCGGCTTCGATACGCAGGTTACTTAAATCGATATCGCTCAACAGTGTGACGCGCTCTGGAAAGATCTTCGGGAAGTTGACGCCTTCCAGGCAGAAGTCGAGGACTAGCTCAGGTGTGCGGTTGGGGATCAGGGTAGTGAGTTCCAGTACAGGCATAGACGGTAACATTCCTTTGTTTGGCGGGATGGTTGATGAGTAGCTGCGTTGGAGCAAAGTGGTACTAGGACTTCGCTTCAGCAACGGTCATTTCGGGATATTCGCGCCGATCTCGGAACATGATGTAAAGCGGGTCCAGGCCAGACGCTGGCGGGAAGACGACAACATAGTCATCGCAACGAATCGCAGCCATGTCGCTGAAGGACTCCAACACAGGCACAGGCGAAGAGCGAAGGAATCCCAGCCGATACTCGGGGGATGGCGTCAGGGTCGAGATGGTTTCAAGGTTAGCTGGCGCGCTCCAGCTCACAATTGCCGGGACCGGCCCGTCAGCGGTAAAACAATAGGTCTTCAGCTGCTCATTCCAGACGGCGGCTCGCACCCTCACTCTGGACGACAATGCATTGCCATTAGTCGGCGTAATGGCCACCTGTAACAACGTCTTTATTTCTCTCAGGCCTCGGGACATCGTCCCTGGTGGAACGGCGTACGTGCCGCTGCTCATCCTGAACGGAAGATCGACTTCGGCCCCCGTCGCGGCCAGGCCTTGCCAATCCTGGCCCTCGATCGGCAGCAACTCGAGCAGAGGAACGCTGAGCCCATACCTCCCCACTTCGGCCCGACTGGAAAAATCGAATTGCAGCACCGCTGCGTATCGACCTTGATGGTCTTGCGCTCCCGAGGTTATCTGCCAGGTAAACTCCGCCACTGCCGAGCGTATGGCTTTTTGCAGTGCAACCCGATGGGTCTCCAAGGGTTGCGAAAGACCACCATCGAGGAAAATACCCGGTCGCGCATTGGCAAAGGCAAGCGGTGCAAACAGCAGCCCGGACGCTTGAGTCGGCCCTGCTCCCTGCTGGTAACGCTGATCAACGAGCTGTGTTTGCGCGACCACCAGCAGTGCTTCAGCGTCCGCTTGAAAGCGATGGAGGCGTTGATTGATCTCGTTCAGCTTCGCCAGATAACGGTCGTAAATAACGCTGACCTGCTGGGCGATGTTTTGCCACTGCGCGTGTTCGGACCGGGCGTAGGACAGGTCGCGCCGCGCGCTGTCCTTTTTGAACTCGATACGCATTTTCCAGAATTCGTACTGGCGGGTTGCCAGGCGCGCTTCAAATTCAGAAGCCTCCAGAGCACGGATGTCCGCCTCGCGCCCTCGGATGTCTACGTGTTCGCTCTGTCGTTGACGCAAGTATTTGATGCGTTGCTCGAAAAGACTGAGTGCAACTTCTGCAGCGCGCTCTGAAGCCGCCAGATCAACGGCGATTTTTTGTACGTCAGCCAGATTTTGCGCAATACGCTGCTGCGTCATCTGCTCCAGGGTCAGCGGTGCTCCCGGTCTTGCAGCAACCGGACGCGGAACAGGAGCGCCCTCCCCCTTGAACGCAGCACGGCCCTGTTTGTGGTGCCAGTCTTTGACGTAGTACACGACCGAGCCGGAGGAGTGGGCGTTATAGTCATCCTCTGGCGGATAAAACAGCAGGTCCCCCCCTTTGGGGTGACCCACGATGCGGTCGAAATGATTGATCAGTCGGTCGTGATCCTGTTTCGGCAGATCAACGGCCCAGATTCTGTTCACCAGGGCCTGAAATTCCGATTCGGTGTAATCCTTGAGTGTTGCTTTAAGTTCCATCTTTATTGCTTCCTTGTTTCTGGCACACAACGGCTGCCAGATAACAGCATCTGCTCATGCTGTGATGAGCAGATGCCTTTGAATTGTAGGCGTGCAGTTACTCTGGCTTGAAGCCGGGTTTGTTATTGAGTGCGCGCCATTCTTTGACTTCTTTCAGGATGCCCTCAGGGCTGTCCTCTTGGCCTTCCTTGGGATAGAAGATGACGTCAGAGCGGTCGGGGTGTTCGGTAATCATTTCAAAATGCTGAACGCGCTCAATCATATAGTTATCAAACTCGTCCGCTGTTAAGTCCTCTCCTCCATCAAAAAGCTCTCTAAGGAAATCAAGAAATTCAGACTCTGTGTAATCTTCGAGGCGCGAGGTGTGTTTCATAATTAATTGCCTCCTTTGTGTACAAGAACATGTCGTCTCGGCGTCATTACCACAATATTCTCCATGTCATACACCCCGCCACCTTGTGCAATTTCTAATCGGTGATGGAGTTCAAACTTTACTCGACCTCCGTACTGATCATTTGTGATTGGGAAAGGTGCGCTGCCCTTGCGCATAAACCTTAAGTTTGTGGCATTGAACTGAGTGTTTAAGCTTATGTCAGCCGCAACAGTTCTCCAAAACGCCTCTCTGAACCTATGAAAGTTAGCAAACTCCTTCCCTCTTAACTGGTCTGCGATCTGCGAAGGAATCGGCGCACCGTCCGTTCGTGCGACTTCGCCGAGCCATACCCCTGAAACCGACTCCCCAAACCCCATCGCCACACCTGGATCATCTCGCCGGTCCAGAAACAGAACATCCGGCGAAGGCAACTCCATATCCGCCGGATACCCCGGAATACTGGCACCGATCTGCCCTTCGTCAACAGCCGGAAACGTCTCGTTTTGCGGTAGGACCGGGATGGCCGGTGTGCCGGGATAAACCGCTGGAATCGGCGGTATGACAGGTAAGGTTGTAGGACCGAGCTGTTCGATACCTGGCGGAACCAGGGGTGTCCAGGTTCCGACGCCGACCGGACGAATCGGCCAGGGCAGGACCGCAGGAGTGATCCCCAGTTGTCCCTGGCTGCTTTGCGGCGTGGTGATGCTGATTTTGTCGAGGTTGAAAGGATTGGCGCCGAACTCCGCCCGCTCCTGGTAGCGCAGTTCGAACTCGCGTCGCTCACCGACCCAGGTACTTTTCGGTGCATAGGGCGCGAAGCCTTGTTCGATGCGTTTTTTGTTGACCTTATCGAATTGGGCGATGAGCGCCGGATGCTCGCCTAGGGTTCGCCACAGCGCTTCATCGAAAGTGGCGAGCGACTTGAATTCACGGCCACGGAACTGGTCGCCGATCTGCACGGGAATGGCGGCACCTTGTGCCTGGCTCGCGGTTTTCCACCAGTCATTCGCCGCCGGTTTACCGACCCCTGTGACGACGCCCGAGCCTATGGGTGGCAGATTGAAGGTGAAGTAAATCGGCGGCTGATCAGGCACGCACACAATGCAATCGCTGATACGCAGATCGACGCCCGTCGCAATGGCCTCGACCTGTGGTGTCAACATGCTCAGGCCGGGCTGACTGGCAGTGGCAACCTGAGTGGTGTCCTGGGTGAATTGCAGGTGCCTGGCTGGCGATCCGGGAATCTCGGCGCTATAGCGGCCGGTCAGCGGGTCAAGCACCGCGTTGATGACCGGCACATCAGCACCAATATCATCGCCCGTAGTGACAGCGATGATCGCGGTGCCTTCCGGCACGGTTTCAGGTTTTAGTCGGTACGCGACCTCCACTGAACCGCCCGCATCGGCGACCGATTGCATCGCTTGGCGGTCAGTAAGGCCCAACGCTTGCGCCGGCACCCCGAAAGCCTGAAACAAACGCTGACGTTGCTCAGCGCTCAACTCACCATTGCCAAGGGTTGGCGAGTACACCATCGCAGTGACGAACACCGGCCCCGTTTTTGCGGCAATCCCCCCGAAATCAATGAAGGCATTGACGGCAGACTGGACAGCCATCTCAAGCACTGCAGCGCCTTGCTGCGCAACGAATATACCCTCGCGCGTCAAAGCCATCCCGCCAGCCGTCAGCGAAGACATGGGGATCGTAAGCGAGTTAGCCTGCCTGACCCGCTCGACCCGTACATCTTCATCGGTCTGCTGCTTGAAGCGAACTCGAGCTTCACGCTGCTCCGCGTACTGGCGCTGGGCCTCCCAGACCGCTTCCCTTTCGCGCCAGACAATCGTCTGCTCGACATGACGCCTGGCCAGCGCGTTGGACTTGTCAGTGAGTGCGCTTATCTGTGCGGATAGCAGCCGCGCTTCGTGGGCAGCGTTGTAGGCGTTTTCCCAGATCTGGTGGCCGTCGTTGAGTGCCTGGCCGAACTGCCCCAGTCGCGTCAGGTAATCGTTCGAAGTGCGGATAAGTGGATCGTGCCCATCGAATGAGCGAGCGACCGCGTTCCTGCCATTGATCTCGGCGGTTTTTCGGGCGATGAGCCCGTCGATTTCGTTTTTTTCTTTGGTAATCAGGTAAAGCTGCCAGCGTTCACTCGAATCGCTGTTGGGCGGCCGTCGAGTAGCCGATATTTCGTGTTCAAGGGATGGCGCGAGTTGCCCTGCCTTGTCGACAAAACGACGGTCCACCTCAGCCCTGATGACGTCGTGACGCTGCGCCAGCCCCGCCAGAAACTGGTGAAGAGCCTGGACGCGGGCCTGTTCCTGCGTTTGTGCAGCGGCGGCCTGTGCTTGAGCCGCCTCGGCCTGCGCTTTGGCCTCGGCTTGCGCGCGCTCTTTTTCCTTTTTCTGACGATCCGCTTCTATGGCTCGCCTTCGGGCCTTTTGCTTTTTCTTGCTGGTTTTACCGAACCCGCCTGAAACCCCTCCGCCGCCACCAAAACCGCCGCCAGAGCCACCACTGGAAGCGGGTGGTCCGGACCTGATGACAACACTGCCTGACGTTCCATCGTAATGTGTTTGTTGTGCCATACAGTCACTCCTTGTCTGTAGGGCACAGCATGTCGATGGAGCCGCAGTCGGGTGCGGTACATAGTTATCGGTGTGGATTTAAATCGAAGTGCTATTGGGGGGGATGAGCCACCCACGTCGGTAACAAATCCGCTCCTTTTGCGGTTTTTCGTTAGAGGTAGTGTCGATTCAGGCGAACGCCATTCGACTAGACAGCAAATCTCTCAAATCCAGCGGAGACAAGACCATGCGATTCATGATCATTGTGAAAGCCAGCCCGGATTCCGAAGCCGGTGTGATGCCCAGCGAAGAACTGATGACCGCGATGGGCAATTTCAACGAGGAGCTGGCCAAGGCCGGCATCCTTATCGATTGCGATGGCCTGCAGCCCAGCAGCAAAGGCGCCCGCGTGCGTTTCTCGGGTGACCAGCGCACAGTGATCGACGGCCCGTTCGCCGCGACCAAAGAGCTGATCGCCGGCTATTGGCTGTGGCAGGTGAAGTCGAAAGATGAAGCGATCGAGTGGGTCAAGCGCTGCCCTAACCCGATGCCGGGGACAGAGGCCGAGATCGAGATTCGTCAGGTGTACGAGGCCGAAGACTTCGGTGCCGAATTCACACCACAATTGCGCGAGCAGGAAGAACGAGTGCGTGCGCAGGCGAAGAAGCACTGAAGCACACCTGACATACCGCTTTCGCGAGCAAGCCCGCTCCTACATTTGATCTCTGGCGTACACAGAATGTGTGACCAAAACAGATCCAGTGTGGGAGCGGGCTTGCTCGCGAAGAGGCCCTCAGCCTCGCCGCATTACTTGGACTTGGACTTGAGTTTCAGATACGACTGATGCATATCCGATGCCCAGCCATCGATCACGTTTTTCACGTCACTGGCCTTCATCACCTGATCTGCGCTTTCCAGCGGTTTGCCAATGCCCTTGCGCACCACTTGGGCCACGACTTTGTTGTTGGCGCCGTCGAGAAACACCGCTTCGGTGGCCAGATTGGTTTCCTGGTCGCGAATGCCGCTGGCTGTACTGACTGCCGCCGCCACCAAGGCAATCGGGATCACTTCATAAGGCTGGAGGCCTTCGGTCTTGCTGGTAACAGAGGTGATCGCCGCACGCACCACCATAACGCCAGGGCCGGGGCCGCTGGCCAATGGCAGGGATTTACCCACCTCGCGTTTGAGCGCCTGATCGTAGTAGCTGGTGATGCCGTTCAGCGTGGCCTGAGGGATTTTCACCGTCGGTTGCGGTTTGGGATAGAGCTGAGTCGGCTCGATGTAGACACTGGTGAACTTGTTGACGTCGAGCTTGGGGTCCATCCAGCGCATGACCACGGCGCCCGATGGCGACTTGGCTTCCTTAAGCTGACTGTAGTCCTTGAGAAAGCCGGAATACTGGTCCGGCTCGACGACTTTGCTCGAGCAGCCCACCACCCCGAGCGAGGCGATGCACAGTGTGCTCATCAGTAACGCAAGCTTCATGCTGTAACTCCTGTCAGAAGGCCGGGCAACAATATTGCATAGGGGAATTACAGGTATAGCCAATGCCCGGCACTTTGTTATCAAAAAGGCACAATATTCATCCATTGCTGAAGTGATCGCGGCAATATTCAAAGGCCCCTTCGCGGGCAAGCCTCGCTCCTGCAGGTCCGGGTTGCCCGAAGACATCAGCTCAAACAACACAAACCTCATCGGGAAAAACCTGGTCAATCACCACGAAGACCCGCTTTTCGCCGCCAGCTCCCGCCGACTATTGGCCCGCATCGCCTTGATCAACGACACCGTGCCCACCAGGATGATCACCGCGGCGAACAGGAAGTCGATGGTGTACAGCTGGAAGTCATTCAACGGCCCCACCAGAAACACCCGGATCGCACCAATACTCACCAGCGTCGCGAGAAAATCGATGCCCGGTTCATCGCGATAAAACACGTGCAGCAGCGGCAGGCACATCACCAGCAACAACAGCAGCACAATCACCTTGAACGAGCCCTTGCGCTCGACGCTGAACGCGCACTCGTAGGCGCTGTAGGGCTTGTAGTCTTCCTCGCGAATCAACGAATTTTTCTCGTTGATGTACTCCACACGGTTGTACTTCTGGATCGGCGTAAAGGTGTTCGACATTTCCATGCCAGTGGTGATGTGCCTGAACTTCAAATCGATGCGCTCATTGCCCTTGAGGATGTACAGCACCGGTTTGTAGCCGTAGCGATAGGTGTCGAACGGAAAGTCCGTCGACCGCCCCTGGACCCCGATGGGTCTGGACTCGAGTTCTGCGTAGGCACTTTTGTTGGTCGAAGACAGGTTGCGGCTCAGGGGCTTGATTTTGACCTGTTCCATGAGAATCGGCGCAATGCCGTAGGACCACTGCATGGGTTCCATGCGCAGCCGCAGTTCATTGCGGCCCAGATCATAACGATCAAAGGTTCGCTCGGAGACGATCACCGCGCCCGAGAGCATGAACTCGCCATGAACGTTGTTGGTGATGTGCAGCGACAGTCGGTCCTTGCCCGAATCGCTGGCATCGCTGGCCGGCGGCGTGCCGCACCAGGCGTAGCTGCTGAACGTCTCCCCAAGCTGGCCGTTACGGTTCTCTTTGAACACATAAAAATAACTGCCCCACAGCGCCGCCATCAGCAGCAACGCGAAAAGCCCTAAAATCTTCTTGCCCACGCTCAAACCAGACTCCTTTCTTTGCTGACTCCTTATGAGGCGCGGACTCTATCAAAATGCCATCACTGGCCCAAGCAAAAATACCCAGACAAGGAAGACCCCCTCGCCACAGGGCTTCAGCGCCGCCGAAATAACGGCCGAGGTTCAATCACCGAACGCCCATAAAGCACACTCATCCCCGCCAATCCCTTCAGCGCATCTTCGGCGGATTTGTCTTCGCGCACGGCGAAGCTGTCGAAACCGCATTGGCGCATGTGGCTGAGTTGATCGCGCAGTACATCACCAATCGCGCGCAATTCGCCTTGCCAACCGAAGCGCGTACGCAACAGATAGGCCTGGCTGTAGGCGCGTCCGTCACGAAAACTCGG
The DNA here is from genome assembly GCF_030687395.1 of Pseudomonas wuhanensis. Lineage (GTDB taxonomy): Bacteria > Pseudomonadota > Gammaproteobacteria > Pseudomonadales > Pseudomonadaceae > Aquipseudomonas > Aquipseudomonas wuhanensis. The sequence continues at coordinate 3,525,257 of NZ_CP117430.1, forward strand.
GAAGTCCAGGGCAATCAGCGGCAAGTCGGGAAACCACGGCGTCAGGTTTGTCACTTCGTCGTTGGGACCGAGCCAAACGCCTTCGAGCGCTGATGTTCTGTCGGCATTCAGGGCCAGCCACTGGGGTAACGGCAGTATCAGCGGTCCGGCCGGCAACTCCTCCGTTGCTTCACGAATCAACTGCCACGGATCGTCGCGCACCCACTCAGCGCCCCCGTCTTGCAAACGAATCAGATTGTTCATGCCGACACCTCCAGCATTTTCGGGTACACCCGCTCCTTGAACGGCTCCAGACCGATGCGTGCAAAAGTATCGACGAACAATTCCTCGCTCTCCCGATAGCGAACGAACGTGGCGATGATCCGTTCAATGACATCGGGCACTTCGGCGGCACTGAAGGACGGGCCGATGACTTTGCCCAACGCGCTGTTCTTGCCCTGGGCGCCGCCGAGGGTGATCTGGTACCACTCGCTGCCATTTTTATCGACGCCAAGAATGCCGATGTTGCCGATGTGGTGGTGGCCGCAGGCGTTCATGCAACCTGAGATGTTCAGGCTGATATCGCCCAGGTCGTGCAGGTAATCCAGATCCTCGAATCGCGCCTGAATCGCTTGCGCGATGGGGATCGACTTGGCGTTGGCCAAGGCGCAGAAGTCGCCACCGGGGCAAGCGATGATGTCAGTCAGCAAGCCGATGTTGGCACTCCCCAGGCCTTGCTCGCAGGCCAGGCACCACAGCGCATAAAGGTCTGCCTTGGGCACGTCCGGCAGGACGATGTTCTGTTCATGGGCGATGCGGATTTCGCCGAAACCGAACTGCTCGGACCACTGCGCCATCGCTTCCATTTGCTCGGCGGTGACATCCCCCGGTGGCGCAGCGATGCCCGGCTTGGTCGACAGCACCACGCTGGCATAACCCGTCACCTTGTGCGGCTGAACGTTGCGCGCCACCCAACGGGCGAATGTCGGGTTCTGGGCCAGGCGTGTGCCGAAGTCCAGGTCGGTGCCGGCCAGTGAACGGTAATCGGGGGGCACGAAGGCACTGGCGACACGCTCATATTCGACGTCGGTCAACTGCGCCGGACCGTCCTTGAGGTGCTGCCATTCCTCCTCCACTTCCTTGGCGAACGCTTCGATACCCAGTGCCTTGACCAGAATTTTGATCCGCGCCTTGTACTTGTTATCGCGCCGCCCGTGGCGGTTGTAGACCCGCAACACCGCCTCGACATAGGACAGCAGGTGCTGCCACGGCAAGCCTTCGCGAATCTGCAAACCGAGGATCGGCGTGCGCCCCAAGCCGCCGCCAACGATCACCCGCAAGAGCATTTGCCCGCTGTCATCGCGATAAAGATAGAGGCCGATGTCATGCATCATGATCGCCGCGCGGTCCTGCTTCGCCGAGCAAATGGCGATCTTGAACTTGCGCGGCAGGAACAGGAATTCCGGGTTGATGGTCGACCATTGCCGCAGGATCTCTGCCAGCGGGCGCGGGTCCATCAACTCGTCCGCCGCGACGCCGGCGAAGGCTTCGGTGGTGATGTTGCGCACGCAGTTGCCGGAGGTCTGGATCGCGTGCATTTCCACCTGGGCCAGGCGTTCGAGGATGTCCGGCACCCGAGCCAGCTCGATCCAGTTGAACTGCATGTTCTGCCGGGTGGTGAAGTGGCCATAGCCACGATCGTAGTCCCGGGCGATGCTCGCCAAAATGCGCATTTGCTTCGCGCTCAGCGTGCCGTAGGGAATCGCCACGCGCAGCATGTAGGCATGCTTTTGCATGTACAGGCCGTTCTGCAAACGCAGGGGCAGGAACTCTTCTTCACTCAACTCCCCGGCCATGAAACGTTCGACCTGATCGCGAAACTGCGCAACACGCTCGAACACCAAGGCCCGGTCATAGTCGTCGTACTGATACATGTGGCTGCCACCTCATCAGGAATTTTGCACAGAACCTGTGGGAGCGGGCTTGTGTGGCGAGGGCACTTGCTCCCGCTGGGCTGCGCAGCGGCCCCAATGATGTGAGTGCTGCGCACTCAAGCGGGAGCAAGCTCCCTCGCCACACAAGCCCCCACAGGAATTGCGGTACGTCGAACGCTGCGGCTCGATCTGGGGGGCCAACTATGCGACAGCAGCGCAGCACGTTACAGATTCAGCTAAACACTAAAAAACCGTATCAGAGCGCGGCAGATAGCCGCAGAAAGCCATCCAATCTGATCCGCACAAATGAAATATTCCTGAGTCTGTTTTGTTTGCGGCAGGGTTTCTACAGTTCATGGCATGCCAGACCGGGTGGCCTGGCAAGACTTTGCAACCGTGGAAGAACTGACCATGAGCACAGCAACAATCGGACAGGCCTATAACTACAAGGTCGTTCGCCAATTCGTCGTGGCAACCATCGTCTGGGGCGTCGTCGGGATGGCGATGGGGGTGTGGATCGCCTCGCAACTGGTGTGGCCCGAGATGAACCTCGACCTGCCGTGGACCACCTTCGGCCGCTTGCGCCCGCTGCACACCAGCCTGGTGATTTTCGGCTTTGCCGGCAGCGCGCAATTCGCCGCCAGTTACTACGCGGTACAGCGCACCTGCCAGGTGCGACTGTACTCCGACAAGCTCGCCGCGTTCACCTTTTGGGGCTGGCAATCGGTGATCGTGGTGATGCTGATCACCCTGCCGCTGGGCTACACCACCACCAAGGAATACGCCGAAATCGAATTCTCCGGCGCGGTGTGGATGACGGTGGTCTGGGTCGCTTACGCCATCGTGTTCTTCACCACCGTGGTGCGACGCAAGACCCACCACATCTACGTCGGCAACTGGTTTTTCGGCGCATTCATCGTGGTGATTGCCATGCTGCACGTGGTCAATCACCTGTCGATCCCGGTGGACTGGTTCAAGTCATATCCGGTGTATTCAGGGGCCACCGACGCCATGGTGCAGTGGTGGTACGGGCACAACGCGGTGGGGTTCTTCCTGACCACCGGCTTCCTCGGGATGATGTATTACTTCGTGCCGAAACAGGTCGGGCGACCGGTGTATTCCTATCGTTTGTCCATCGTGCATTTCTGGGCGCTGATCACCCTGTACATCTGGGCCGGCCCGCATCACTTGCACTACACCGCACTGCCGGACTGGGCACAGTCGCTGGGCATGGCGATGTCGCTGATTCTGCTGGCGCCGAGCTGGGGCGGGATGATCAACGGCATGATGACGTTGTCGGGCGCCTGGCATAAGTTGCGCACCGACCCGATCCTGCGCTTCCTCGTGCTGTCCCTGGCCTTCTACGGCATGTCGACCTTCGAAGGGCCGATGATGGCGATCAAGACGGTCAACGCCCTCTCCCACTACACCGACTGGACCATCGGCCACGTTCATGCCGGGGCCTTGGGCTGGGTGGCGATGATCACCTTCGGCGCGATCTACCACATGGTCCCGAAAGTCTTCGGCCGCCCGCAGATGCACAGCATCGGCCTGATCAACGCGCACTTCTGGCTGGCGACCATCGGTACCGTGTTGTACATCGCCTCGATGTGGGTCAACGGCATCACCCAGGGTTTGATGTGGCGCGCGATCAACGACGACGGCACGTTGACCTACTCCTTCGTCGAAGCCTTGCAGGCCAGTCATCCTGGGTTCGTGGTGCGCTTTGTCGGCGGGGTGTTCTTCCTCAGCGGCATGTTGCTGATGGCCTACAACACCTGGCGCACGGTGCGGGTGTCGGACGTGAAGATGGCCGAACTTGAAGCGCAGATTGCCTGAGGCAAGGAGCCTGACAATGATTGAGATGGCGTTGAATCTATTGGGCGTTTTGGGGCTTTGGCTGGCGGTCGAATATTGCCTGAAACACCAAACCGCCCAGAGCCTGGACGATGCCAGCCTGATTCCGTTCGCCGATGACCCCGAGGTGGCGCGGCGGGTGGAGTTGGCCACAGGCAAGAAAGTGAACGCCGTCGCGCCGGAAGAGGCGAAGCCGGGTTGGGGCAACCTCGAAATCTGAGGTACACCCCATCCACTGTGGGAGCGGGCTTGCCCGCGATGGCGGCTTAACTTTCAACATTTGTATCGACTGACACTCCGCAATCGCGGGCAAGCCCGCTCCCACAGGGTTGAGTGTCGATTAGCCGCGCTCGCGGGGAATCAGGCTCTGCAGCTGCTGCGCCAGGAAGTTCGCATCGAAAGCAAAGGTGTCCGGGTCTTTCAAGCCATTGGTCTTGCGCCACTGCCAGGCGCTGGACGGCGGCAGGCACACCAGCGAAATGCTGCCATAGCGCGCTGCAGTCAACCCCATCACGGCCAGGGAAATCTGCCCACCCGCGCCCATCACGTCCGGCACAAACTCCACCGGTTTCCCGGCGATGACGATACTCAGCTTCTCGGTCTTGAACGTCGACGTCTCGACGGGCACGCTCGGCCCGGACGCGACATACGCCTCGCGGCTCACTTCCAACAGATTCGGCGTCAGGACCGGCGCCAGCCACTGCTGGATCTGATCGAACAACTCACCAATGCGCGTCGCCCACACGGCCGATTGCGACTCAAACAGTTGCTTCTTGTGCGCTTCGCTATCTGCGTAGTGGCGAAGCATCTCACCCAATTGCTGTACGTCGTCCATTGCGGTGTTCCTTTGGTTGAAGCGGTGCTGCGGACTTTGAGCATGGCAGATGCTGACAACTCGCGTACGGAAAAGGTGCGAACGGCTGCAGAGGCTCGGTAGATGAACAGCACCATGACACTTCACCAAAGGATGAGCGGTACAGTTGATTTTCGCTGGTATCCGTCATTGGACAAATGGACACTCCCTTCAGGCCTGGCCCATTGACACAGGCCACAGCCTGAGGAAATCCAATGCGCACCATCGGCCTTATCGGCGGCATGAGCTGGGAGTCCAGCGCCGAGTATTACCGTCTCATCAACCAACAGGTACGCGACCGACTGGGGCCGCTGCGTTCGGCGAAGTTGCTGATGTACAGCGTCGACTTCGGCCCTGTTGAACAGGCCCAGCATGCCGGACGCTGGGATGACGCGGCGGCGATTCTGGTGGATGCGGCCTGGCGTCTGCAGGCGGGTGGCGCCGAGTGCGTGGTGCTGTGTACCAACACCATGCACAAGGTGGCCGGGCAGATTCAGGCAGCGATCGATATTCCGTTCCTGCACATTGCCGATCCGGCTGGCCAAGCGGCACTGGACGCTGGTGCTCTGCGGGTGGGTTTGCTGGGCACTGCGTTCACCATGGAGCAAGACTTTCTCAAGGCACGCCTGACGGCCAAGGGTCTGACGGTGCTGGTGCCGGAGGCTGATGAGCGCCAGGCTGTGCACCGGATCATCTATGACGAGTTGTGCGTCGGGGTGATCAGCGAGGCGTCACGCCAGGTTTATCAACGGGTGATCGAGTCGCTGACCGAACGCGGCGCCCAGGCGATCATCCTCGGCTGTACGGAAATAGGCCTGCTGATCAAACCCGAGCACAGCGCCCTGCCCTTGCTCGACACCACCGAACTGCATGCGCAGGCGGCGGTGGCGTTTGCGTTGGGCGACTGAGTCAATAAGGCGCAGAACCTGTGGGAGCGTGGCTTGCCCGCGATGAACGATGACGCGTAATACCTGAAAAAACGCGGTGCATTCTTCGCGGGCAAGCCTCGCTCCCACAGGATTCTCGTCGCTCAAACTTTTTCACTTACTGGCGCGACGCAACCGCGCCATGCTCAGGGTATCGACCAGCCGACCGTCACGCACGGCGTAATCGCGAAACAGGCCTTCGGTCTCGAAGCCGAATTTCTGGTACAGGCCGATGGCTGCTTCGTTGTCGGCGTACACCGAAAGTTCGACCCGTTGCAGGTTCATCCAGTTGTCGGCGACGTCCAGCGCTGCTGCCAGCAGTTTCGAACCGACGCCCTTGCCCTGCCACGCCACGGCGACCCCCATGCCGAAGCTGCCGGCGTGGCTGCGGCGGATTCGCGAAAACTGCTCAAGGCCAATGTTGCCGATGACCGTTCCCTGATGCAGCGCCACCAGTTTCACCGCCCGCTCGTTGTCCGCCATCAGGCGTTGGCGCCAGACTTCGCTGGACTGAAACGGCATTTGCAGCACCTGACGGGCCACGGCCGGGTCGTTGTAGAGCGCGGTGATGCCCTCGATGTGGGATTCGCTGAAGCGTTCGAGGTGAATGGCGGCGTCGTGGTCGGGCATGGTGGTGTTCGTCCTTGATCGGTGTGTGGCCGATCACTCTAGCCGCCCTTCACCTGTCTGGCGACATCAATACCGGGGAAATACTCTTTTGTGGGGAGAAGACGCTCTGTGGCGAGGGAGCTTGCTCCCGCTCGGCTGCGAAGCAGTCGTAAACCCGGCAAATGCGGTTTATCGGATACAACCGGGTTGAATGATTTTGGGGCTGCTGCGCAGCCCAACTGGGGCAAGCCCCCTCACCACAAATGAGCGGGGGTCAGTCAAGGAACGAGCCTACACGCAAACCATCTGTTTCAGGCGTTCAGCCGGTTGACTGCCCTGTCCTCACTCCCTATCCTCGCGCCTGTCACGACTCATTCGTGATCGGGTTTGACGGCTCGGAAAGTCCAAGACGCACATTGCTCTCTAATGTGCTCGTGCACTCGTGTGCCCGACGCACTGCTCAATGGTGACTGTGTGCGGGGCATCTTCGGGTGCGCCGGGTGTCTTGGACCGGTCCGTCAACCTGCACACAGTTGCCACCTATTCGTTTGACGGCGATGAAGTGGCAGTTCTCTGACTTCCAAGAGGCTACACCCATGACCAACGCAACCACAAAATCCACCCCCTTCGCCCCCTGCGACCACGTCGACCATCACCTCTTCGCCGTCCAACCCGGCATCCCGCTACTCGACGCCCTGGAACACGCCTCGGTCTACCTCAGCTGCGCCGAAGCCCTCGCCCATCAAGCCCCCACCGCCACCCGCCCGGAACACAGCGCTTCATTGCGGTGGGCCAGCCAGCAGATGCTCGGCACCGCGCGCTCACTGGTGCAAGCCTCCATCGACGGTTTGCACCGCGCGCAAGCAGGCGGTGACGCATGAATCCGCACATGCCGATGACTCACAATGACGGTGACATTCCGGTGCTGCTGGTCGCCACCCAAACGCCGCTGGATCTGCTGCACCGCAGCGCCGCCAGTCGTTTTCTGGCGGTGACGCAGATGATGGAAAGCCTGGCCAACCTCGACATCACCCGCGCCAGTGGCGCCGACGTGCAGCAACTGGCGCATGCGGCGGCGATGTTGTTGCGCGATGGCTGTGATGTGATGGATGTACTGGGACGGCGGATTCGAGCGCGAGTCTGACCGTCGAGCCCTAGCCCTGTGGCGAGGGAGCTTGCTCCCGTTGGGGCGCGTAGCCCCCCCAAAACCATTCAATCCGGTACATCAGACAAACCGGGTTATCAGAATTGGGGCTGCTGCGCAGCCCAACGGGAGCAAGCTCCCTCGCCACAAAAGTGTTCTTGCCAGCGGGTTATTCGATCAACTCAAACCACTCCCGTCGCTCACTGAACGTGTTGTGGATCAGCTCGACGATTCCCTGCACCTCGGTCTCATTCCTGGAGTCGGCATTGACCGCCATCCACACCTGGCGCTGCATCGGTTGCTTGAAGAGCCCCGGCAACGCCACCAGCCCCCGGTCGAATTGGCTCATGTAGTGCGGCAGCAGACCGATGCAGGCGCTGCAACGGATCATCTCTAGCATCAGCTCATAGGAATGCAGCTGAACCACCCCCGCCAGGCGCTGCTCCACCAGACTGTTCCACGGCCCAAAAGCGCCGACATGGCGATCGTGCTGCCATTGCACCAGCATGAAATCGGCCAGGTCACCCAGGCTGTCCGGCCGCGCCGCGACCCGTGAATACCGTTTGGCGATGTGCGGCAGATAGTCCAGCCGTGCCAGACGCTGGGGTTCGCTGATGGCAAAACTGGGACCTGGCAACGGCGAATCAGTGCCCGCCAGCCACACCACCACATCGGCACTGATCGCGCGCAGGGACAGTTCGCTGTCCAGGGAAATGATGTCCAGGCGCACGCTGGCGTTGCGCCGCAGCAGCGAAACCAGGTCGCGGCCGAGGATGTCATGCAGGATCGACTCGGCCACGGCCAGGCGAATCAAGGGCTGTTCGATCACCGGCAACTTGCGCTCATGCACCAGCGCGATCAACCGCGCCTGCAACTGCTGGCCGTCACGACTCAAGGTCAGCGAACTGCCCTGGAACTTGAACAACGAACGTTGCAGCTGATCTTCCAGCTGCGCCAGGTGCTTGCGCAGCAGGGTCGCCCGCACATTGAGACTGCGCGCGGCCTGCATGAAACAGCCGCAACGGGCGCTGACCAGAAAGTACTGCGCCACCTCGGCCTCAATCCCGGCGGCCCGTGCCAGCCAAGACTCGGATGGCCCCTGCGGGGATCGGTATTCGACAACACCCTGACGTCCTGTGGGTTCTATGAATGACATCGATGACTCCCTGTCGATCTTTGTTTTTGATTGCTTCCAGCGCGATGAAAACTCTTAAAACCAGTGAAAAACCTGTGGGAGCGGGCTTGCTCGCGAAGAGGCCGGCACATTCAACATCCCCGGCGTCTGACATTCCGCCATCGCGGGCAAGCCCGCTCCCACAGGATTTATGGTGAATATGGTTTAGCGTTTTTCCTCCAGCACTTTATTGAGCTCGGCGCCGTCGATACTCAACGTCGCGGTATTGAGCATCCCTTCCAGATAAGCCTTGGCAATCTGTTCCTGACGCTGGGCACGCAAGGCCTGGGTCAGGCGTTCGCGCAGTTCGTCCAGGGTCGCGGTGCGGGCCGGTTGCTGTTCGGTGAGTTTGATGACGTGAAAGCCCGCCGCGCTCTGCACCGGCTCCGACACCCCACCGACCTTGAGTCGCGACACGGCGCCGCGCACTTCCGGTACCAGTTGTTGCAAGGGCTGCAGACCCGTGTCGCCACCCCGTTCGGCGCTGGCTCGGTCTTGGGAATACTGAGTCGCCAACGCTGCAAACTCCGTCGGCGCGACCTGGGCTTTTTTGCTCAGTTCCACAGCCTGTTTGCGCACGGCATCGATGTTTTGCGGGTCGCTCACCCCGAGGAAAATCTGGCTGACCCGGTACATCGGCGGCGTCACCCAACCGGCCTTGCCGGCCTCATACGCCTGCTGCAATTCGGTGGCACTGGGGTAATCGGTCGGCACCTGACTAACTGACTGCAAGTAATCGCGAAAGACAATCTGCTCGGTGGCGGCGCGGGTTTGTCGCTCCACCTCCGGGCGCTGACGCCAGCCTTGGGCGTCGGCCTGTTCGAGCACGGCTTTCTCGGCCAGGCGCGAGCGAATCCAGCTTTCCAGCGCCCCGCGATTGGCCCGCAGTTGTTCGCGAGCTTCCGTCGGCAACGTGGCGAGCAACGCTTTGAGTTCTTCAGGGGCGACTTGCTGATTGCCCAGTCGCGCGACCGCAGGCTCACTCGTTGCTAATACCGCCGATGGCGCCGGCTGCTGAGCCGCGACCGGGTCATTGCCCGGTCGCAACCCCAGTGCAACCGCAACCACCAACACGGCCAACGCACCTGCGCCGGCCACTACCGTACGCTTTTTCACAGGGCTGGAACCTCTTGCGCAGGCACCTCGACGGTTTCAGCCTGGGCCTGCAACTGCGCAGCGTTCTGGCTGTATTCACGCAGGTAAACGATGAACTCCTGAAGCAAACGATCCCACAGTTCAAGGTTGCCACGCAGATGATCGTCGCTCACCCCGGCGGCGACCACCACGTCCATCTCCATCACCAGAAACTCGCCCTGTACCGACAACCGGGCAAAGCGTCGCGACGCATTCCACAGCTCCGCCAGCCCGGCCGGCAACTCGCCCTGCACCCGCAAGGCGCAGCTGAAAGTGAAGTCGACGTAGCTGCCCTGCTCCGCTGCCGGATTGCCGAAACGCACCGCGTAGCCGATGCCCTGGCTGGCGCTGAGCAACTGCACGATGCCGCTCTGTTCGGTTTGATTGACCCGGTAACCGGCGGCTTGCAGCACCTCGGTGAGGGATTGTGGCGATACGTGGCTGATCAATTGGGTCATGTGAAGTTCTTCCCTGTCATTCAATGAGCGATCGCGGCCTGGGGCGCGTCAAATTGCGTCTTGTAGAGTTCGTCGCCAAAGCCTTGGGCCAGTTCTTCGAACTTGACCCTGGCTGCGCCTGCGAACGGTTGGCGGATCTTCATCACCTCGGCGACGTCGATCTTTTCGTAGGCCGCGAGGATCTCCTTGGCCACGCCGTACATCTGTTGATTCTTGACCGAACATTGCTGCATTTGTGTGTCACGCTCAGCCAATTGCGTCGCTAGCCGGGCGCGTTCGGCTTCTTTGCCCCGGGCCATCACCAACAATTCTTCATACGCTTTCTTGAATTTGCCGATCTGCTCGCTGCTGGCCGCCGCTTGCGCCTGGGCCTGGCTTTGCAGGCTGTCGTGCTGGCCGGCCAGTTGTTCAGCCACGCCTTTGACCTTGGCCAGTTCCGCCGTCAGTTGCTTGATTTGCGCCTGCGCAGCCTTGGCCTGACTCTCGGCCGCCACTTGCGCGGCGCTGGCCTGAGCCTGCTGGCTTTGCAGGGCCTGCAACTGCTGGGTGGTGCTGCGCAGTTGAGTGCGCAAGCGTTCCTCCATGCCTTCGGCGCTGGCCCCTTGAGTCAGCAGCAACCCCAGGGCAAACAGCAGGATTTTTGTGTGCATGACGCTCTCCCTGCGCCTTAGAAGCGCGTGTTGATTTCAAGCTGCAAGACGTCGATGTCGAATGGCGCGCCGTACACCGCTTCGGAACTCAACCAGCGACCGGTGGCGAAGACGTTCTTGGCCAGACCGTAGTTGCCGCCGAGGAAATAGCCCTTGGCATTGGTGCCGCCGAGGTGGAACGACGAGTCGTTGAAACCGTCCGGCAAGGCGTCCGGCTGGATGTACTTGTAGCCGGCGAAGAAATTCCAGTCGCCCTGCTTCTTCAAGTCCAGCGAGTTGCCGAGGGTGAACTGCACCATCCAGGCATTGGCGCCGCTTTCCACTTCGCCATTGCTGTCGAGGTTGTTGACAATCTGCCCCGCCGAGCGTTTGCGCATCTCCCCTTCGTCGTAACCGAGGTTATGAACATAGTTGGCCTGGCTGCGCAGCTTGAAGTCTTCCGGCAGGTCGGTGTCCCACACCACGTTGAGGTCCAGCAGGTTGAATTCCGAGGCCAGGCCGACGAATTGCGGTTGCGGCGTGGTGGACGGGTTGAGCGGGTTCGGCGTGATGTCGCGCAGCAGGAACACGCTGTTGCCCTTCTGCATGAACGCCGAGCGGCTGCCGTCGGTGTCGCAGCCCGGTGCGCCGGCCCAGGGTTCGCAAGGGCTGGAGCGCTGGCCTTCGATGTCGTCGAAACGGTAGTAGGCCAACGCGCCTTTCAAGCGGTTACTGGAATTGATCGCCCAGTTGGCGCCAATTTGCGCGCCGTACAGCCACTTGTTGTCGCTCTCTTCCTTGTCGAAACCGTTGCTGCTGCTGGTGTCGTTGGTGTACTCCACCGGGAACGCCCCGACGGTGCCGAACAGGCCCCAATCACGGTTGAGCTTGTGGTCGAAAATCGCAGCCACGCCGTCGAAGTTCAGGTCGGTGGAATAGAGCATGTCAGTGGAGAAGAACGGATTGGCGATCCGCCCGCCGGTCAACGTCAACTGATCGGACGGCTTCCAGGTCAGGTAACCCTGATCGAGCCAGATGTCTTTTTTGCCGAAGCCGCCGCCGAGGGTCTGGGTGGTGGACACCGGGTTGTTGTCCGAACCGGTGCCGATGCGGATACCAGCGGTCCATTCCGGCGAGATCACTGCTTTCATGCCCAGTCGCGCCCGCAGGCGAAACAGGTTTTCGCGGTCTTCGCGGGTGTTGAGCAACGGCGGCAGGCTGGTGCTGCTGTTGGGGTTTACGTCGTACGGACCGTTGTTATTGAGCTTGGCGAAGTCGACGATTTCGTTGCTGTTGGTGCCCGAGTAGTAGCGCGACTCGTCGCGCAGGCGAATGTCGCCGTCGAAGCTGATGCGCGAAACCCAGTCCGGGAAGGTATTGGGCTGGGCCCAGTTTTCCTGTTTGGCGGTGGCCATGACTTCAGCCTTGACCTGATCGCGGATCTGATCGCGCACCGCGGCCGGTACATATTGCACCCGTACATCGCCGGGGGCGGCGGCTGGGCCAGCAGCGACGGCAGTGCTGGCCTGACGCGCCTGCACCGCTTCTTTTTCCGCCTGAGCGATCAGGCCGTCGGCTTGTTCCTGCTTCAACACACCTTGCTGCACCAGCAAGCGGATCAGATTGATCGTGGCGTTTTCCGAGGGCGCAGGGGCTGCCGCTGCGTGCCCGACCAGGGTCGCAATGACCATCCCGACCGCCAGGGACAATCGATTCACGTTGGAAATCATCTGCACACAACTCCTTTTGGCAAAACCTGAAAATGTTCGGTTAACCCGGACGCCGCCCTTGCAGGGACAGGCGCACGGGCAAGGTCATGGAGGCCGGTGGCCGTTCGGTTAAATGCGGCGCGCCGCGCAACGCGGCGAGCACCTGGGCGTCGACTTCCGGGTTGCCGCTGGACTTCACCAGCTCGACCCGGGTGATCTCGCCCACGCTGCTCAGCCAGACGTCGGTCTGCAGCGAAAAAGCCAGGTTGCGCAGGTCCGGGTTTTCCCGCAGCAAGCGCTGAAAGGTGAACGCCAAAAACTGGCTGTACGTGCCATTGCCCACACGCCCGCCCCCGGCACCGGCCATGCCGCCGCCCTTGCCGGCGCCGATATTGAAGGCGTCATTGCCGGACTGGGCGTCGCCGTCCATTTGCATCGGGTTGGCCAGGTCATCGGCGGGCGATGGTGGCGCCTCTTCTTCGGGCTTGACCGCCTCCGGTTCCGGGGTCGGTTCAGGCTCGACCATTTTTTCTTCCACGGGGGTTTGCGGCTCCGGTGGCTTTTCCGGGGGCGGAGGCGGCGGTGGTGGCAACGGGATAATCGTCGGCACCTTCGGGGCTTCCCGGCGCACGCCACTCATGTCGTTGGCCCATTGCCAGAGAAACCACGCAGCCACGCCGGCGAGCAGTAACCCGGCGCCCCACTTCACAAAGCGCAGGGGCGACGGCTTGACGGGCGACGGGCGGATGGGGAGTTGTGCGGTCATGGTCAGCCCTGGGTCGGTTTGCCGGTGACGAGACCGACCTGGGACAGTTCGAGCCGGCGCAGCAGGTCCAGCACCTCAATGACTTTCTGGTACTGCACCGTGGCGTCGCCGCGCACGATCACCGGGAAGTCGGGGTTCTGCGCCTTTTCGATGCGCAAGCGGTCTTCGAGCTCACCCAGGGTCACCGGGTAGGCATCGAGAAACACCTGGCCGCCGTCATTGACCGAAATCGCCTTGGTCTTGGCTTCGGACAGCGACACCGAAGCGCTGGCCTTGGGCAGGTTGATCTGGATGCCGGACACCTGGGCGGTGGCGGTGAGGATGAACATCACCAGCACCACCATCAGCACGTCCACCAAGGGCGTGATGTTGATGCTGTCCACCGCCGCATCATCGTCATCGTCGTGGGAGGTATTGACGCTAGCCATGTCAGTACTCCTCAGGCCGGGACGGATGCGTGGGTGTGATGACCACGGCGATGGGCCGCTTCACTGGACTGACTTTCGCCGTGCATCTCCGCCAGGCGGGTGATGAACTCATCGACGAATACCCGCATGTCGGCGCTGACTTCCTTGTTGCGGGTGATCAGCCGGTTGTAGCCAAACAGCGCCGGGATCGCGACGAACAGGCCCATGGCGGTGGCCAGCAACGCAGCGGCCATGCCTGGGGCGATGGCATTGATGTTGACGTCACCGGCCATGGCCGTGCCGAGGAACACCACCATGATCCCCAGCACCGTGCCGAGCAGGCCGATGTACGGGCCGCCGGCGATGGCGTTGGACAGCGTTGAGAGTTTTGAACTGAGCGCCTGGTTTTCGCGGGTGCGCACGCCGTCCATCGAGCAACGAATCGCTTCGATGGTCGCGGCCGAGACTGACGAGGTGTCGGCGCCCTGCTCGCGGCGGGTGCGGATTTCTTTCACCGCGACTTGATACAAGCGCCACAGGGACGAGTGCTGCAAACGCTGGGCGAGGTCCTGATCGTCGGCGAACATCTCCAGGCGCGTACCGACCGTGGCGAACTGCTCGCGGAACGCTTCGTTGGCGGCGCTGAGGCGGCTGACCATGCGGTTCTTGCGGATCATGATGACCCACGACTGGAACATCATCAGCACCAGCACCGCGATGATCACCCAGGCGTCCATCGGCACGGCATTGAGCAGGAAACCGAGGCTGCCGAAGCCGTAACCCGACTGTTCTTCATCGACGCCGTAAGCCAGCAGTTTCGACTCGGCACCCTGGGAATTGGCGTCTGCCAGCAACTGCGCGGCAGGCCGGACGACCTTGGACAGGCGCAGCTCATCGATGGCACCGGTGAATGGCTGATACGTGCCGGCGGTTTCGCTCGGCAGATCGGCGCCGATGGCCATGATTGAATTGAACGCCGGCATCGCTACTGCAAGGCTCGCGGTTTCACGCCCGTTGACGTACAGCGAAACCTTGCTGCCCTCGGCGGTCAGCGCCAGGTGCTGCCATTGACCGGGGTTCAACGGTTGAGTGGACACGGCGCGCTGGCCGTCGATCTCCACGAACGGCGTGCCTTGGCTCAGACCCAGCAACAGGCTGTTCGCCCCTTCCCGCCGCACGAGTACAAGCTGTTCACCATTGGCCTGATCCAGACGCAACCAGGCACTGAAGGTGAACGCGCTACCGGCGTTGTGCTGCAACGATGGACTGCCTGGCAGCAGCAACGGCTGGCCACTGAACTGCAACGCCCGCCCCATCACGCCGTCGATGCTCGCGCCGGTAGCGCTTTGCGCAGTGTTGCCGTAGGCCGTGGTGTCCTTGGGCGGTGTGCCGTTGGCGCCGTCGAAGTGATAGAGCGCGGTGAAATTCGGGTCGAAGGTCAGCTGACCGTTGCTTGTGGCCGGGGCTTTCTGGTTGCCGTAATACATCCAGAGGTCCTGGCGCTGACCGCCGGTAATGACAGGCACATCGACCCAGATCAGCGCCATGCCCATCAACGGGTCGAAGCTTTCGATCTGGTGGTTGAACACAGTCTTGTCATCGGCGGCGACGAAGCGCAGGTCCGAACCGTCCTCCTTGACGCCATCAAAGGTGAAGTTGCCGGTGTGCAAGCGCACCAGCAGCGCGGTGCGACCCAGCGTCTCGTTGATCGCCGCGCCCTGGGGCGTGGTGTCCACCGAAATCTGTTTGCGGTAATGCCAGTCGTCTTGCCACCAGGCCTGGGCGGTGGCCGGGAGCACGAAGCCCAGGCAGATCAGGAAAGCGATGAATAAGCGCTGCATGAAAAATTACTCCGTAGGTTCAGAATGTCGCTTGCAGGTTGAAGTGCAGGCGCGATTCCTGTTTCGAGGTGTTCGGCCCTTCGAGCAGCGGGTAGCCCCAATCCACGCTGCCGGACAGCCATTTGCTCAAGCTCGCGCGGGTGCCCAGGCCAACACTGGCCAGGGCGTAATCGGCGTCCTGATCGGGGAGCTCGTCACGCAGGTACAACTGGGCGCCTTCGGCGAAGGCGTAGAAACGCCATTCCTGGACGTAAGCGCCCAGGTACTTGGCGAGGGACGGCGTACGCAGCTCCTGGGACAACAGGTAGCCGTCGTCACCGGTGCGCTCGGCAGCCAGATAACCGCGCACCGAAGTCGCGCCGCCGGCCGAGAATTGCTCGTTGGATACCAATGGCCCGGACGCCAACTGGAACGCGGCTTTGCTCGCGGTCTGCCAGTCGTTGCCGAAGGTGAAGGTGTAACTGGTGTCGCCCTTGAGCACGGCGAAGCTGGGGCTGGCGCGGTAGCGTTTGTAGTCGAAGTCTTCGTCGGAGCTGCCATAACCGAACAGGCTGCGAGTGCCGGCGACCAGACTCAGGCCCAGGCCCAATTGGGAGTTTTCGGTGTAGCGAAAACCGTTGTAGGCGAAGGTGAACGGTGCGTATTGCAGCGGCACGTTATCGCTCTCGCCAGCCAGGGTCAGGCGCTCGTCGAAGTCCTTGAAGTCGATGCCGGCCGAGAACGAGTTGGACCAGTTGCCGCTGGACGGCAGCGTGTAAATCGCCGAGATCCCGTAGGAATGGCCCTTGCCCAACACGTTGCTGCCGCCGATGGTCGCGACGTTGCTGTCGGATTGATAACCGGACAGTTGCACGCTCCAGCGCTCGTTCAACGGCGCGGTGTAGGAACCGGACCAGACCTTGGCGTTGTCGGTGTCCTGGGGCGCGGTGAAGTAAGTCAGCGAGATGCTGTGGCCCAATTGCCAGAGGTTGTTGTAACCCAGGCTGGTGACCGCGCGCAGTTTCTCGGTGTCGGCGCTGTAATCGTTGTTCAGCCCGACGCTGGCCTGCCACGGATTCTGGTCCTCGACCTGCAAGTCCACGTCCATGGTGCCGGGGCGCTGACCTTCACGCACCAGCGGCATCACCTGCCGGCCCGGGGTCTTGTTGAGTTGCGCCAGCTCACCCTGGACCTTGCTGAAGTCCGGCACTTCGCCTTCCTTCAGGGCCGGCACGTCTTCGCGGATGTCCACGGGCGAATAGTGTTTGGCACCGACCACCCGCACCCGGCCGACCTTGGTTTCGCTGACCTGCAGATAAACGATGCCGTCCTCGACCTTCTGCTCCGGCAACTCGACGAACACCGACTGATAACCACGGGCCTGATAAACCTTCTGCAAGGCTTCGCGGGCGCCTTCGATATCGTTCAGGGTCTTTTGCGGACCGAGAAACGGGTACACCGCCTCTTCAATCGCCCGAGCGTCGAGCACGGTGTTACCACGCACGAAGTATTCGTTCACATCGACCAGTTTTGTCGACGCCGCGGTTTCGGAATCTTCGGCGAACACCGGCTGCACACCGGCCGCCACCAGCAGCCAGCCCCACAGCGCCAGCCGTGACTTGAAAAGATGCTCCACACCACCCCCTGAATTCGAAATGACCGTCGCTGTTTGCCCAGCGTTCGGCCCACTCAATTGCTTGTTGTCGACGTCGCGGCGTGTTTGCCCAGCCAGGTGTGCAGCAGCGCGAAGTTCAAGGAGAACTCGGGCATTTGCAGCAAGGCACCGCAGAACACTTCGCCAATGATTTTCTGGATCAGCTGCACCGCCCGCGGGTTGTTCAGCAGCGTGGCGATGTCGCGGTTCAAGACGTTGAAGCTCCAGACCTTCTGGTTCAGGTCCAGGCCGACGAACCAGCGGAACAGCAGGTTGTAATTGAGCTGCTCGTAGAGTTGCTGCTCGCTGGGCACCGAATAGAGCAGCTGCAGCAGCAGGATGTGCATGACCGTTTGCGGGGCGATGAGCATGCCGGGCTCGGCGTTGAGGCCGTGCAAGATGTCGCGGTGCTCTTCGAGCAGGTCATCGATTTGTGGGCGCAGCAACACCAGTGAATGACCCGGCGGGATGTAGCTGGACACTTCTTTCAAGGCGCCCTGCCAGTCATCCTGGGACACGATCCAGACCCACGGCGCGCCGTAGCGATAGACCGAAACCGGCTTCTTGCGCGCGGCTTCGACGATCTTCGACAGGCGTTGATCGAGTTCTTGCATGCCCACTTTCGAGTAGCGTTCCATAGTCCCCATTGCCTCACTCCCGGCTTCCCGCCCTCGGCTGGAAAAGTGGCCTCGCGGCCCCCTCAAGCGCGTCACATAGGCATGACCGGAATGGCGATGTGCTACCGAACTTTTGTCACAAAAGCTTCATTTCAAAAGAGGGTCAGATCAACCCGTAGGAGCGGGCTTGCCCGCGAAGACGTCGATACAGTCAACATTGATGTCGCCTGATACACCGCTTTCGCGGGAAAGCCCGCTCCTACTACACTCGCCGGATTCGCAAAAAAAAGGGCGACCCGAAGGTCGCCCAAAATTTACAACGAGAGTTCTATAGGGTGAGGCTGCCCCGCTCCTCCTCGGTCAAGCGCTGGCGCGCCGACTCATCCAGCGCCCCGGCCCCCAACACCTGCACCGGGCTGTTCGGGTTGTACCCGGCCTCCGGCGTGCGGCTGGCGCCGTCGCGGGTCGGCGCCAGTTGCTCGGAGCCGAAGCTCAACACCTGCACGGTGAATACCGATGCCTGATTCTGCCGCGCCGCAGCCTGTTGCTGACGCGCCACGTCCTCCGCCGCCTGGGTGGCCGACGACGCCGCGGAACTGGCCGAGGTAATCGCCCCGGTGTTCACCGAAGCGGTCATCGGCACACCGGTCGACTTGCCTTGGGTCTGAATGTTCGCCGCGTTCACCACGGTCAACGCCGCGATGTTGACGTTGCCCGACACCCGAATCCCCGCCTCGCCGGCATCGATGGTGCCCAGCGGAGCGATCAGGTCGATGTCACCCGGCGCTACTTCCGGAATCGGATTGAGCGTGGCGATCCCCGCGCCGGTACTCGGCACCGATGGCGACAGGGTCACATTGCCCCAGGTGTCGTACAGACGTTTGGGTGGCGTATAGACCACGGTGGTTTTCGAACCGCGACCGGCGTTGATATCGCCCTGGGCCGACCAGCCGAGGATCGAGCCGCCAAAGGTGGTCATGATCCGACTCTGCCCCAGTAGAATGTTGTTCTGTGCATACAACTGGATATCGCCCTCGCCCTGGGTAATGACCCCGGCGGTGGACGGCGGCGCGTTACCCTCGATGCCGAAGGTCTGCCCGCCGCCCGGCGTGAGCATCTGGATGCCGCCGCCGAAATCGGTGTGCACACCCGCCCCGCCGAACATGGTGATATCTCCTTTGTAGGTGATCGCATTGCCCGCCACATCCTTGGTCGGGAACAACAGCGCGATGGCCTCCCGGCCCCGCAGGTAGCTGCCCTGGCGCACGCCGCCCACTTCGTTGTACTCACGGCCACCGGCCTTGAGCTCGGCGAAGTACACATCGCGGGCAAACACCCGTTGCTGCTCGGCCGGCAGCGTCGCGAAGTAGCTGCGGGCCTGTTCGGTGTCGCCGCTGAAGCCGAAGCGTTTCTCCAGCCAGTCCACCAGTTCCGCCTCGTAGGTCTTGGCGACCTTGCCGTCCTGGTTCGCCAGGGGCACACCGGCCAGGGCCTGGTTGGCCGGGTCCAGGTACGCCTTGACGAAGCGCTCGTAATCCGCGCCGTTGAGGCCCGCGCCGGCTTGTAGCACCAGGCTCGCGCCGGGGCGCGAATCCCCTGGCACCACGGCGCCGAGGCTGGTGATGCTGACCTTGTCGTCCATCAGGATATTGCGCCCGGCGGTGATTTCCAGCAGGCCGGGGCCGGCGACATTGAAGCTGCTGTAGAGGATGTCGCGCCCGGCTGACACGATGGAAATGTCGGTTGGATTGTTGTGGATGAAGAGGTTGCCGGCGCTGGTGTAATTACCCACGTCGGGGTTCTCATTCAGAGACCCGCCCAGCGGTATGCTGCTGCTGACAATGTCTCGCCCAGCCATCATCCGTACAGGTCCGGCGCCTTCGTACGCGATTCGCCCCGGCCATCTGCCCGTAGAGACTGATGTCATCGACCGTCCAGTGGCGACTGCCAGCAAGTCACCTTCAAGCGCATAGAAGCGAGCAGGATCGACATTAAGGGCCCATTCGCTGGAAGCGCTGCTGGTGTCGAAGGCAAGCAGCGGCAATATGTTCGCATCAGGGCGCGCGAAGTTACCATCGGCTGAAAGATTGCTGGCCTTTATGACGAAACCATCGACGATACCGACAAAGGCCGGCCTGAACGGTGTGGCCAGGGCTGCAGACGATGCTCCGGAGCGACTGACCGACATATCGCCGCCGTAGATGGAATCGCCGGCCATGAATTGCAGTTCACTATTGACGCCGGGAGCAAGCAACAGGGCTGGACGATTGACGCCGTTATAGCCTCTGTCATACAGTTCCGAGGACTTCCCGTAGTAAAGGCTGCCACTGGCTGCCACAGCTCTCAGGATGGACGGATAGACCACCGCCAGATCCGTTGCGGTGCTGAAGGTGAGAGGCGTCAGGTTACCTCCCGACGACCACAAGTCGACCGCAGTATTGGCCGTCCACAGCGTGAACCAACTGACGCCCGATCCGTTGGTGTTACCGTCCTCGAAGCGTGAGGCACTCATCATCGGCGCCCGCCCCGGATCGGCGACGTCCATCACCACAAGGTCGCCTGAAGTCGTCAGATCGAAGGCAGCATCGCCCGGCATGAGGGTCAGTCCACCGGTCGCAAACCCTCGTGTGGATTTGAAGGAATCGTAGGCCCGCGTTTCTCCAGGTGACTGTACTGCGACAGCATTGCCGTATTGAAGGTCGATTCGACCAATGGCGCCGCTGTCGATCTGCGCGTGGCCCCGCAGGTTGATGACCGCGCCGTTCAGATGCCCGTTCACGAACAGGCCCTCGGGATTCAAAGCACCACCCACACGCAGATTGAGATCACCACCGCCGGTCAGTTGCAAACTCCCATCGGCACCTACCCGCCCGGTGCTGCCCACGGCAAGAACCAGTCCTTGACTGCGGCGGTTGCTGCGCGGCTCAAGAAGACTCCCCGCCATTTGATCGAGCACACCAGCATCACCCGCCACTTGAACATTCAGATCGCCCCCACCCAGCGTACCGAAGCCGGTAAAACCAACCATCAGGTCAGCATTGACGGGATCCTGCGCAGCGGTGTAGCTACCAAAGTTGATCCACCACGCGGATGGTTGTGCCCCGGTACCCGTGGCGACTGAACCGTTGCCTTGACGCCACAGCCAGTTACCGACGTTGACCGTGTCGTAGCCGCTGTCGAGCAGGTTGGGCCGCCCATAATTGCTGCTGGAAACATCCATGGCGTTGCCGATCAAGTCACCGCCGACCTTCAGGGTCAGGTTGCCGCCTGAGTCAGGGTACCAAGCGCGATAGACACTGTTGACGCCGCCGTCCACGAATTGCTCGTTTTCGCCTGTATCGTCATTGAGCACTTTACCTTCTGCACCCAGTGCCTTGGGCTGGTTGTATGGATCGCCGGCGTAGGTTGCGTTGGCCGAACTGCCGGCGGTGTAGACCCCATAAAGGGAATCCATTTTCAGATCACCTGCCGATAGCAACTCAAGGTCTGCCGTGCCAGTGCGAATGACACTCCAGCGTTGGCTGCCCGGCTTATATCCGGGGGGACCATCCTCTTCACAGCGAGACGGGTCGTCGATGCACAGATTAGGATCGCCGAACCCAACGAAGTCCACGGGTTGCCCCACCATACTGGTGTCACCAAAAAACTCCAGCGATCCTGCTTCGCTCCACACCATATTTGGCACGCCAAATACACCGTAATGACTGTCAGCCAGATGAAGATCGCCACGGGCCGATGCAGGCTGCACGACCCGGCTGTCCGCCGCCTGTGTATCGGCGCCCGCCACGAGGCGCAACGACCACGACTGCGAGCCCTCTGCCAGCATCGGTGCGATGGCCCAGTTGCTCCCCGCCACTTCCGGACGCAACTGCACCGACTCGACACCGGCCGGCAGTTTGATGTCTGTACCTGAAGGAATTTTCGAACCCACACTCAGTCCCAGGGGGCCGTTGAGACGCAGGACGTTGGTCAAGCCATGGGGCGCGTCCGCAATGCCTGGCAATGCAACGCCTTTAGGCCAGATCAGGCTGCCGATGGTTGCGCTGCTGCCCAGCAGGCTACCCGCCCCCAGCACTGTTCCTGCCTCGAGGGTCTGAGTCGAAGCCAACAAGGTGCCGGCCGCGAACAACAGGTTACCCAAGGCGTCATGCACCGCCGCGGCCAGCACCGTACCGGCCGGCAGCACCAGTGGCTGATCAAGCGTCGCGGCGACCGGCAGACGTGTTCCCGCCGCCAAGGTCGCGCCCTTGAGCGGCACGTCGAAGTTGAGCACCGAGCCCGCCGGAAACGCCGTATCGTCCGCCAGGGTCACGCCGGTACCGGGCACAACGATATCGCCCGCCGCGAAATCAATGCCCGGCAACAGCACCCAGCCTTTGTCATCGTTGCTGGCCCGCGGCTGGGCGAACCCGTCGGTGATGCTGCCGTAGATGTTCAGGTCACCCCCGGCCCGCAGTGTCAGGCTGCCGGATTCGCCGGAGCCGTAGACTCCGCTCAGAACGTTATGCGGATTGAGACTCTCATAGCGATAGCGCGAGAGGTCCAGGTCACCCTGGACCACCAGGTCACCATCGGCCGTCGCACTCACCACCTCCACGCCGGGGCGCAGATGCAACACGTCGCGGTAGCGGCTGTTGTTCAACCCGGCGAGTTTGCGCTGCAACAGATCGTTGTTGCCGAGGGCGTTAGTGATAAAGGCGGTGTTGTCCTTATGGGCGAATTCGTCCAACCAGGCCTGATCGATGACCTGATAAGGCCTACCGCTGGCCGCCGGCACGTCGATCAGCGGCGCGTCGCTGTATTGCCACATAGCAACCAGCGAGATCGAGCGGGCGCCTTGAATATCCAGGGCGCCACTGGCATCGACAGCCACGTCGCCACCCGACACGCCACCCAATCGAGGTACATTGAGCTGCAACGTCCCGCGAGCACGACCGTCATTCATGCCGGGCGCGCCGCCCAGCGCGATCTCGGTGCCGTGGCGCAGGTCGATACGGGCACCGTTGCCCAGGGTCAGGCGCCCTTCCCTGGCGGTCAGGTCGACAATGGCCCGGTTCGGCGAATCGATGATCTTGCCGTAGCTGTCTACACGCAGGCGTCGACCATGGGCGTCGAGCACAGCACCGCTGCTCAAGGTCAGGACATTTTGGGCGGCCAGATAAATGCTGCCGACCCGCTCGCCGCTGGCGTCCACCGTGCCGTTGACCAACAGGCTGCCGTTGTCCAGGGATACATCGATGGTTGAGGCCTTGAGTTCGTTGCCGATCACCAGGTCGCCCTGCTTGAGCTGGAAACTGCGGGAGCCAAACACCTGCCCGTCGTTCAACCGTTGGTTCAACGCGGCGAACTGCTCACTGAGACTGCCGCTACCGCCCAGGCGTTGGGCCTGGATTTCCACGCTACCGGCCAGGTACGGCATGGCGGTACCACCGGCGTCATATTCGCCCGTGCTGCTGCCGAGGATACGCCCTTGTAAATCGACCACTCCGGCCGCGCCGCCCAGGGCCACCGCACTGAGCCGACCGGCCTGGTTGTGGAGGGCCGAGAGGTCGATGCTCGAGCTATCGGCCTGGCGGATGTTGCCGTTCTGGCTTTGCAGGATCACCTCGCCACCGGCGCTGTAACGCGTGACATCGTTGAAGGTTACCGTGCGCCCCGCCACATCGATTATCGCCTCATCAGCCAGGGTCAGGTCATCCGTCGCGCTGAGGGTCAGCTTGCCGCTGGGCAGCACCACCGCACTGGCCAGGTTGAGGCTCTGGCCCTTGAGGGACAACTCGCCGCCAAGCCCGGGGACGGTGCCCGGCTTAGCGGTTGTGCCCGTTACATTGACTGTGCCGCCTGCAGTGATGCGGTTGACCGATCCGGCTTCACCGGTGAGCAACGGAGTGAGGATATTCAGGTTGCCGCCGCTGTAGGCGTAGCCCGTTTTCGCGTCATAGGCCCCTTGGCTTTGATACACCGCCAGGCTGCCTTTGTGGTTGGCCGTCAGGTGTTCGCTGGCGCTGAGGTTGATGTTGGCGAATCCCAGTGCAAGACGGTCCAGGGTGGTGACCGAGCCAGGCTGGGTGAAATCACCGTAGCCAAATTCGATGCGCTGGGCCTGGATATCCAGGCGACCGGCACCGGTGCCGGCACCGCCGGCAATCACCGAACCCGGCGCGCCAACGGCACCGTTCCAGATCAGGTTGGCGGTGCGAATGGTCGCCACGTCATTGGCGCTGCCGGCGCCATAGATGGCCGGGGTGCTGAGCATCAGGTTATTCAGGCGCGACTTGCCTGTTGTCGGGTCAAAGGTGTCGAGACTGGCGGTGCCGTAGAAATTCAGCGCCTGACTGGCCGACAATTCGAGGGTTTCCAGGGCCGGAGCACCGTATTCGGTGTCCCCGCGCAACAGGCGATCGAGCACGGTCTGGCTCAGGGTCAGCCCCGCCGGCAAGACCTGGCGCGTCGCCGCGTTGCTCAGGGCCTGGGCGGTGCCGACGTTGATGTTGCTCAGGGCCAGGGTCAGGTGACGGGTGCCGTAACGCACCTGATCGTCCAACTCCAGGCTGCTGCCGGACGCAGCAACGATGCTGCCTTCGGAGTGAATCCGGGTCACGCCGTTGCACGGTGTCAGGCTGCACCCGCCGATGTTGACCGTGCCACTGGTACCTGACAAAGGGGCCAATACATTGAGCAAGCCATTGGAGGCGGCCAGCAAGCTATAGTTTTGGAACTTCACATTGAGGTTATAGATAAAACCATCACGGACATCGTAAGCGGCCTTGCCCCGTCCGATGGTGTTGATGGCGGCGCCTTGTTCCACCAACAGTTCGCCGCCGTCGGCCAGGAGGAATACCTCAGGCGCCGACAGGGTCGCACCTTCACGCAGCGCGACACTGCGGGACACCCTTTGCGGCGTGATGTAGTTGCCACCCTGGCCATAGAGCACCGAAAACTGGCCGCCAATCACCTGACGCGAAGCATTCAACGCATTGAGGCTTTCGGCATTGAGGGTCACGCCCTCGAAGCCGGCCGTGGCCCCCCACCCTTCGGCGACCACCTCCAGCGCGGTACCATTGCTGGCGACCACCGCGACGGTTCCGCCGTACCCCCCGGTCTGAGGCGCGAACTTGCCGATGCCCTTAAAGGAGAAGGCCTGATCTGCGGCGCCTTTTGCAAAGTTTAACTTCAACGTCTTGGCATCTACCGGCAACAAAGCCCTGGGAACGCCCAAACGCGCGGCGTCGGCCACAGCGAACTGGGCGTAGCTGGTTTCGTTGTATTGCGAGTAGCGACGCAGCACATCTCCCGAGGTCAAGATGACTTGGCTGGACAAACTGTTGCGCTGCCCGGTATTGACCACCGACAGCACGCCGGCGGTGGTCCATGAACCGTTGCGCATCTGTTGCGCGCTTGAAGTGGAGCCTTGCCCCGCCAAACCGTTGACCTCCACCCGGAATGCTCCCGGCAGCAAAGCATAGGTGGACGGCATCAGGGTGTAGGTACCGGCAGCCAGCCCGGGCACACCGGCACCTATGGTGATTTGCTGACCTACCCTCAGATCCACCGCGCCCCCCTCAGGGGCGACCGGCGCATACTGGCTCTGGTTACCCGGCACGATGGCATAGACCGGATTGCTGGACAGCCCCGGTAAGGTGAAACCGCCATTAGCACCGATTTGTACCAGCGGGTTGAAGCGAACATCGGTGGAACCGCCTCTGCCAGAGATAAAACCGGCGCCGAGCAATTCACCGCCACCAGAGAGGTCGAGCACTGAGCCTTCCTGGGCCGCCACCGACTTGCCGCCGAGAATCACGCCGATATTCAGGTCACCATAGTCGGAGAGCACCGCGCCTTGCCCTAGCAACACAACCTTCTTGCCAGCGTATTGATAACTCTGGCCATCGACAGTGCCGCCATAAGGCAGCACCAGCCCCAGGCCGCTGACCGAAGTCAGGCTTCCCGGTAACAGCTCCACTCGATCAGTGGTACCCAAGCCATCGTTTATGCCGACTTCAATCAACCCCAACGGTGCCCGTACCACCCCGCCCTGCTCAATCTTCGCACTGCCCAGTTGCAAGCGGCCAAATGCCGAATAAGGCACTGCAGGTGTGACCTGGGTAGTACGCTCAATGACCAGACTGCGTTCCGGGTCATAGACAGGGGCACTGGCACCTGTATACCCCGCCAACACCCGTGCTCCAACCCCGGTCGCCGGATACAGCTGCGCCGCTTGCAACACCATGTCCGAAGGGGTCAGCAATTGGGTGGTAAAGCCCGTAGGCAATCCCTCACTGGAGAGCCCTGCCAGGAATCGCAAATCACCCCGACTGCGTAGCTGAACCCGGTCGAAACCGGCGCGTTCCAGCTCGACGGTATTGCCGTCGGCCTGCCTCACCGTGCCTTTGCTACTGAACATCACACTGCCCTGCACATCCAGCAGGTCCGCGTTGACGGAAAACACCGCCTTGTTCGCCAATCGCGACACCCCGCCGCCATCGACCACTGGCCGGGTATAGGGGTCAAAACTCGGTCGAGTCGTCGCCAGCCCTGTCGCAAGTGCCATCAACACATGGGGTGCATTGAGCTCGACCCGGGTATTGGCTGGCGCGGTTGCACTCAATCCAAAGCTGCGGGCGTACAGACTCAGGCTCTGGCCAAGGGACATCGACAGGTCGCCATCGACGCTCATCAGGCCGTTGCTTAACAGGGACAGGCTATCGAAACCACCGGCCTGGACCTGATTGACACCTAACCGCCCGTGACCATAGACCAGCGAGTCTGCCGAGGTTTCAGCCGTATCGCTCAGTGGGCTCGCCTGGGCAGCGCGCGCCAGCACCAGTTCACGCACCTTCAACACCCGGTCACTGACCGCACTCTTGAGGTAATAGGGCGTTTCCAGCGCTACCGACAAACTACCGCCGGCGGCCCCTGTTCCACCCGAACGGGCGCTGAATGAACCGTCCAGGTACAGACCATTGGCCGACGCCAGGGAAATACTGCCGCCACTGCTTGCCACAGACGTACGCCCCTGGCCTGGAATATCCAGCACAGCCTGGCTGCCATCCGCTTGCAAACGCGCACCGTCGCGCACCACCACAAACAATTCGGACGCCGAAGTCGATCCTTTCGCGGCATCGATCTGGCCGCCGATGACAATCTGCCCGCCGTCGCGCACCAGGCCGTAGGTCTGACCGCGCATGTCCCGAGCTGTTACGGCCCGGCTCGATACATCGATCAGTGCTTGTTCACCAAGCCAGATGGAACGACCGTGGCCCTGGGCATTGACTTGATCGCGGACCGTATCGCTGACGCTCAACTCGGTAAGACTGACCCGACCGCCCCAGGCGTTGAGGGTACCATTGGCGGTCAGTTGACCGATGCTACGCACATCGATGTTCTGGCCCGGATCGACGCTGATCACGCTGCCCTTACCCAGATTCAATACCGTGCTCGCCATGCCGGCGGCGCTGGAGTTCGCGCTACCGCCAGTGAGGCTAAGGTTCGCACCACGACGCTGGGTAAGGACGCCTTTGATCGCGTCTTCCTGATACAGCTCCGGCGTCCAGCGCCGCAAAGCATCAGCCGGTTCTGCATCGCTGCCGGTGCTCAACGCCTGCTCGCCAAAACGGTACACCGGCATCGTCACATCGAGCCGGGTCCCGTCGGCCACCGTCAGGCCTTCGTTACCGGTGATGTCATAGGCCGAGAAGCCTTTGTCGAAGAAGTCACCGCCCAGTTGCAAGGTGCCCGGTTCAAGCGGCGAGCCGCTGTTGCCGATCAGCACTTTATTGGCCGCTAGCTTCAAGGTCCCGCCACCGCTCACTCCGGTGCCGCGCAGTTCACCGTCAAGGTTCAAGGCGCCGTTACCGGACGATGCGCCGGTACTGGCGGTCAGGGTCAAATCACCGCCCTTGCCGCCACGGGCCTTGCCATTGGCCATGACCGCGGCACTAGAGCTGACATCGATCACGCTGCCCTGGTGCACATCGATGTCGCCGCTGCTGCGTACGGACACGGTACCGCCATTGATGAACGGCAGACCCTGGCGGTCGTTGCCATCGAGCAGCAGGTTGCTCCACCGGCCAGCGGTGTTCAACGTCACGCCCTCACCCAACTTGACCGCGGCACGCTGATCTGTGGCGGGCGAAAGCACGACGTCTTCCATCTGGAAATTATCGGTTCTGATCTGTTTAAGCACATTACCCAAGGCAATGCGACCGCTTCGGGTCGTCAGGTCGGCGTTCATTTCGATCTGCGGTGCATAAAGCGTGATGTCGCCGCCATCGGCTACCTTGAGTGCACCATCGACCTTAATGCCCTCAAGCGCCGCCACCTTGACTGCCCCGAGTTGGAAGCCATTGAGCAGCGCGTTATCCAGCACCAACTTGCCTTGCCGGTCGCTGCCGACCACTGAGGTCAGGTCCAGGCCCGCGGCAATCTTGTCGGTTACCTTGCCGACGGTGACCTGATCAAAGGTGGGGTTCAGGCCGCTGTTGATCACACCGCTGGTCTTGTCATAGATCGGCGTGTAGCTGCCCACCCACAACTGGGCCCGTCGGGCCACGGCGTTTTGCGATTGCTGGTAGCCATCGAGGTTGAGGTTCGGCGCCTGGGTCTGGCGTTCACCCTGGTAGACCTCGCCGACGATCTGGCCTTCCAGCAAGGCGTTGCGGGTCGACACCACCAGCTTGCCGGCATCGCGGCCGACGGTGTAGCCGGCTTCGAAGCGCTCTCGAGGAGCGATCAGCGGGTTGTAGTAGTAATGGGTCTGGCCCCAGCGCTGGCTGTGGTCTTCGTAGCCCTTGTAGATACCGGTGTAGAGGATGTCCCCTGGCGCCCGGGACAATTCATACAAGCGCCCGTTGGGGCCCTTGAGCCAGGACTGGCGTAGGTAGCCGCTCTGCACATCCAAAGTGCCGCCGGACAAGTTCAGTTGCGCCGCTTGCTGGGTCACCACGTCGTTACCGGTGAACGTCAGGGTGCCGCCCTGGGCCGCCCATTCGCCAACGCTGTGGCCTCGGGTGCCCAGGTAACCACCAACCTCCAGCAAGCCACCTGCTGTGTACCAACGATCCGTGGCGTAGCCATTGGTGCCCGCCGGCACGTAGATCAAGTCACGCACGTCCACCCAGACATCGTTGTTGGTCAGCTTGCCGCCTTCGCGGTTCACCGGCGCATCACGCTGTTCGTTGCCCTGCACATTGACCTTGATGGAATTGGATTCCATCGCCACCTTGACGCCGATGGCGCCGGACACATCGATCACCGCGCCATCGCGCACCAGGCTGCGACCGGTGGCGCTGACCGCGACCTGGCCGCCGGTGGCCAGGGTAATGGAGCCGTTCTGAAAGTCGACGCTGCCGCCACTGACGATCTCGACCCGCGACTGATCGCTGCGGTCAACCACGCTGCTGAGGTTGTTGAACTGGCCGCTGATCAGGTTGTTCGGCGTGCCATCCAGACCGGCGGGCCCGGCGTTGCGCTGGCTGTCCAGGGCGCTGCCGCCCGCGGCATCGAGCAGCACCGCCGTGGCGCTGCCCTGCCCCAAGGTCACGCTGCCGCTGCTGTCGCTCGCCGCGTTGAGCAGGTGCACGGTGCCACGGGTGTCCACCGAACTGCTGGCGACGGCCACGCCGTTCTGCTGCACGCGATGTCCAGTGAGGGTGATATCGCCTGTGCTGGCCTGGATCAGGCCACTGTTGATCACCGTGCCGGCGCTGCTCCCCGGCTTGAGCGAGGTCGCGACCTCGTTGCCACGGGTGGTGGAGCGCAGGTTGCCGCTGGTGCCCTGTCCACGTCGGATGTAGAAGCTGTCGCCCGCGGCCAGGGTGGTCTGGCCCTTGGCGGTGATAATTGACCCGGCGTTCTCTACTTCGGAACCCAACAACAAGGCATAGCCGCCCCCCGCGGTGGAAGTGGCGGCGCGGTGGGTTTCGATCAGCGCGCCCTGCTGCACTTGGACTTTGCCGGCGGCGTCAGTGAAGGTCGGCTGGCTGCCGGTGGCATCGACGTACAAGCCGCGCTGGCTGAATTGCTCATCGCTGATGTTCGCCGCCACCGCCGCCAGGTTGCGCACGTTGACCTGGCTGCTGCCGCTGAACACGATGCCGTTGCGGTTGACCAGCATCACCGTGCCGTTGCCCTTGATCTGGCCCTGGATCTGGCTCGGTCGTGCCAGGGGATCGTTGACCCGGTTGAGCACGGCCCAGTCCGACTGCTGCTGGAAATCCACCGTGGTGTTGCGCCCGACGTTGAAGGTTTCCCAGTTGAGAATCGCCTTGTCGGCGGTTTGCTCGATCTTCACCGTGGTCTTGCCATCGGCCTGGGTCTGCTGCGGTCCCTTGGCGTTGAGCCAACCCTGGGTCAGGCTGTTATCGACCTTGAGCCCGCCATCGCCCAAACCATCGGACACCACTTGAATCTGGCCGAGCGCAGCTTGCCTACCCGCAGCCTGGGCCGCCTGCTGAGCCGCGATGGCGGCCACGGTGTTGTTGAGGTTGGTCAGCGAACGTTGCAACTGCGCATTGGCCCGTTGCTGCTGCGCCAAGGGTGGCGGCATGCCGGGCTGCGCCGTCGTGGGCCGCCCCGCGCCACCGGCCTGGGACGCGCCCTTGTCGGCAAACCAGGCTGAACTGAACGCCGTCGCCGCATGGGCATTGCCGGCCACCATCAACAACGCAATGACCTGGGCCAGCGGCTTGAGCCGCAACATCGACAACTCGCCATCGCGACGTGGAGCATTCAGGTTCGTCTGGGGTTTGCAGCGCAGCATCCTACTCATCCTTTCGGTTTGCTCTAAGGGGGCGCAACGCAGTGCTGTCAGGCTGCCAGCGTTGGTTATAGGGGATAGGCAGTTACAACCGCTCGGGACCGAACGGATGTCATGAAAATTTCATATGGCTGTGTTGGTGCGGGTGCCACGCGAAGATCAACAACGACCCCGGTCATTGCTGATTGATGTTGTGGATCGCTCCAAAGTGGTTTACATCGGACGACCGATGCCGTTGCAGACGTTGGGGTTGCCAACGCTTAACGGGTTGGTAGCCGACCAGAAGGTGGTCTGAACCGCCAGTTTCCAAGCGGGTGGCAATGGAACCAAGCGGTTAGCGGTGATAGCGGGGTCATTGCTGACGGGAGGGTGCGGGATGTAATGGCGACGGAGGAAGTCTCTTACTTGCGCGCTCTGGGTGGGGTCGGCATAGCACTGGCTGAAGATCAAGTTAGTGAAACCCAGGATCGGGTAGCCTGTGGTCGGGTACGCCACGACGCTTGGATCGTTGGGGTTGGTGGTTGCCGCAAATATCGGCACCCAGGCGTTTGGGTTGGCACGGTTGGCAACAGCGGGATAGGGAATCGAGGTGATGGCTGCCTTGACGTTCGCTGGTGCTGGAGAAACACCTGCAACTTGAGCCACTTTTGTCGCGTCATCCAAACCGGCCAACGTCGACGCCGCATAGGCGGGACTCATATAGGTGATACGACCTTGACCCGCGTTAACCGCATTCATGACACCTTGGCTACCGTTTGCTGATACCGCACCGGCTGGCAAGCTGCCGCTATAGCTGGAAGCGAAGTTGGTGGTGACGGCGAACGTCCCGGTTTCGGCGCACTTGGCATTCAGGAAACGGGTAAACAGCTCCGTAGTGCCACTGGAACCTTGAGGATAAACAACGGTAATCGCGCCGGTACGGCCTGCACCGGTGATCTGGCTCCAGTCAGTAAGCCGTCCGGAGAAGATGCCGCACAGTTGATTAACGCTCAAATCGACATTAGCAGTCCCTGCTTTATTAAAAGGAATAGCAATCGACGTGGCTGCCGACGGTATCTGGATCAATGGCCCCCAGGTCGCACCGTGAGCGCTGACGTAGGTATTCAGTTCGGTAGCGGTGAGCTTCGAGTCGCTAGCAGCCCAGTGCACATTTTTGCTGGTGTCGCCTGGCACGAACCGGGAGTAGTCGTTGCTCAGGAACGCTGCCTTGCCAGCTCCACTGCCCACACCGATGTAAGGTGCAAAACCGGCGGTCAACACGCCGGGCGTTTGGTAAAGCAGCTGAGGCAAAGTAGCGCCGCCACCATTGACATCTGCCATAGCCAACGGCGCGCATATACCACTGCACAACAATGCTACAGCCTTGGAGAAATGATTGAGCATGACAAGACTCCTGTCTTGGAATGCTGCGCCTGGCCCGAGCAACCCGAGCTGTAAGCGCAGCTGAAGGGTATGAAACGACCACCGTTAACTACAAAGAGATCAGCAACGGCTTGCGCCGTTGCTGATCGGTGTTGCGTGTCGCTCAGATGTGGTGTTACAGCGGACGACCGATGCCGTTGCAGACGTTGGTGTTGCCGATGCTAAGAGCGTTGGTTGCGGTCACGAAGCTGCCACGGATGGCGGACTTCCAGGCCGTTGGGAGCGGTACGAAGCGGTTGGCAGTAATTGCTGCGTCGTTGCTGTTCGCTGCCGTGCCGTTGTAGTGACGGGTGAAGAAGTCGCGCACCTGCGTGGTTTGCGCAGCGTCGGCGTAGCACTGGCTGAAGATCACGTTGGTGAAGCCCAGGATCGGATAGCCGGTGGCTGGGTAAGCCACGACGCTTGGATCGGTCGGGCTGGTGGTGGCGGCGAACACTGGAACCCAGGCGTTGGGGTTGGCGCGGTTGGCAGCGGCAGGCACAGCGACGGCGGCGATGGCTGCCG
This sequence comes from Pseudomonas wuhanensis, assembly GCF_030687395.1. Classification (GTDB taxonomy): domain Bacteria; phylum Pseudomonadota; class Gammaproteobacteria; order Pseudomonadales; family Pseudomonadaceae; genus Aquipseudomonas; species Aquipseudomonas wuhanensis. Next base: position 3,557,610 of record NZ_CP117430.1, read on the forward strand.
ACACGTTGGCAGGCGCTGGCGAAACACCGGCAACCTTGGCGACTTTGGTGGCGTCGCTCAGGCCAGCCAGAGTAGTGGCCGCGTAGTCCGGGCTCATGTAGGTGATGCGACCTTGAGCAGCGTTCAAGGCCGTCATCACTGCCTGGCTGCCGACCGCGGACACAGCATTGGCCGGCAGGCCACCGCTGTAGCTGGAAGCGAAGTTGGTGGTGACGGCGAAGGTGCCGGTCTCGGCGCATTTGGCGTTCAGGAAACGGGTGAACAACTCGGTAGTACCGCTGCTTTCACCACGATAAACCACGTTGATCGCACCAGTACGGCCCGAACCGGTGATCTGGCTCCAGTCAGTCAGACGACCCGAGAACACGCCGCACAGTTGATTGACGCTCAGATCAACGTTGGCAGTGCCGGTTTTGTTGAACGGAATGGCGACCGAAGTGGCCACCGAAGGCACCTGGATCAATGGACCCCAGGCAGCGCCATGGGCCGATACGTAGTTGCTCAGTTCGGTGGCGCTGAGTTTGGAATCGCTACCGGCCCAATGCACATTCTTGCCGGTGGTGCCGGCCACGAACTTGGTGTAGTCGTTGTTCAGGAAGGCCGCTTTGCCGTTGCCGCTGCCGACACCGATGTAGGCGGCGAAGCCAGTGGTCAGTACGCCAGTGGTCTGGTACAGCGGTTGTGGCAGGGTCGCGCCACCACCGTTGATGTCAGCCATTGCAGCCTGTGCCGAGCACAGGGCAGCGAGGGTCAGGGATACCGCGAGAACGTTGCGCTTAAACATGAAGAATCTCCTTTCGTCGTGTTCGTACGTTGGGTGAGTTGCTCGTGCATGACGCCATGGCGCTCAAGTGCTGTGCCCGGAACCGCGAGGGTTGGACGGCGTATGGGGTGAGGCCATGGGTCAGAAGTTCGCAGCTTCCAGTGACAGATAAAGGAAAAAACCTCGGGAGCCGGAGGTTGATTTTTCGGCAAATTCTCGGGTGTTCGCGGGGGCTTTCAACGGTGTTTGCCGCGAGATTTTCAGCGGTTTGGCCGAAGCTCGGCTGGAGGGCTTGATGGGGCGTTGTACATGACAGAACGGCGAACCCGAGGATGGCTCGGGTGATGGTGCGAGGCTTGAAAATAATTTTGTGTGGGTGAACAAAATCTTGTCGTGTTGTGCCATGACCCATTTACAGAAACCACCATCAGTGCGTTTTCACACAGACTGTTTCGGGCCATGTTTCATTTTGCTCATGCACAGATGCTTTTGTGGCGAGGGAGCTTGCTCCCGCTGGGTTGCGCAGCGACCCCAATCCCGGCGATCGCGGTGTTTCAGACATACCGCATGCCCAGGCTTTGCGACTGCTGCGCAGCCGAGCGGGAGCAAGCTCCCTCGCCACAATAAGTGCTCTCACCCCAGACTTTCGTCAGCCTTGCGGATCGAGGTTATCCAGCACCCGGTTCACCGCCAACTCCCCGAGCATGACCACCGATTGAATCCCCAACATTATGTTGCGATGGGGCATGTCCATTAACCCGGCGAACTCACTGAGCATCATGCTGGCCGATGCCAGGGATTCGCAGGCGTTGACCAGCAGGGTTTCGTTATCGACCTTCGCACCCACGTGGTAAATGGTGCTGGGTTTGCGCGCAGTGTCTTTGGGGGTGGGCGGTTTGAGGTAGTGGTCGAGGGCGCGGTCGGCGGCTTCGTGGAGTCTTTTCGAATCGAGGGATTCGTAGGGGGAAACGTCGTCGGGTGCCGGAGGATTTGGCGTTGGTTTGAACATAGATGAAACTCCTAATTGAAATTAAGGAGCCGTCACCCTCGCTACCAAACGAAAGGTGGTGGCCATACGCGGGTTGGTAGACCGGCAATTAGGACCCGGCGCTCCCGAAGGAGCCCTGCGCATGGCCACCATAAAACTGAGACCTGAAAAGGCCTGCAATGGTGGCGCTATGCGCCTAATTGTCGGGCTACCAAACCCGATCGCTGTTTTTCAGCGACAGGGAAACGATATAGCCCGGGCCACAGGCGCACTAGCCGGCGGATTCTGGCGTAGTCGTAGGCAACGACGCAAGAATGTGTAGCCTGAGAGAGTGTCTGGAGATGTGTGTTAAACGCCTTCGTTTAATTCCCGACCAGAACTCAGCCATGCCTTTCACTGCACCAACTGATTGATCTCGATGATCGGCAACAGCACCGCCATGACGATCACCAGCACCACGCCGCCCATGACCACGATCATCAACGGTTCCAGCAACGCGGTCATGCCCATGGCCCGGCGTTCGATGTCCCGGGACAGGGTTTGCGCGGCGCGCTCGAGCATCGGTGGCAGCGAGCCGGTTTTCTCGCCGCTGGCGATCAGGTGGATCAGCACCGGCGGGAAGACTTTCTCGACCCGCAGCGCAGCGGCCAGGTTAACGCCCTCGCGAACCTTGGCCGTGGCGTCGCTGACGCTCAAGCTCAGGCGGTCGTTGGACAAGGTCTGGCGCGCCGCTTCCAGTGCCCGCAACAACGGCACTCCGGCGCCACCGAGGATCGCCAGGGTCGAGGCAAAACGTGCGGTGTTCAGCCCCAGCACGAAGCGCCCGATCAACGGCAAACGCAGGATTCGACTGTGCCAGCTCAAACGCGCCGCCGGGTTGCGCAAGTACAGGCGCCAGCCCCAGAACCCGCCCGCCATCACGCTGAAACACAACCAGCCCCAGCCGCGAATGAAGTCACTGGCATTGAGCATCGCCAAGGTCAGCCCCGGCAGGTCCTGCCGCGCCTGGGAAAACGCGCTGACCACCTGCGGCACCACGTAACTCAGCAGGAAAATCACGATGGCAATCGACACCAGCCCCACCACACCAGGATAGATAAACGCGGTGAGAATCTTGCCCCGCAGGTTGTTGCGCTCTTCGATGTAATCGGCCAGCCGCTCCATCACCTGGGCCAGGTCACCGGACTCCTCGCCCGCCGCAATCAACGCCCGATAGATCTCTGGGAAATCCCGTGGTCGCGCCGCCAACGCTTCGGCCAGGCGCATGCCGCCGCGAACATCGGCGCGCACCGCGCTCAAGGTCTGGGCGATGTGTTTGCGTTCGGCTTGTTCCACCGTCGCGCTCAACGCGGCTTCCAGCGGTAGGCTCGCACCCAGCAGACTCGCCAGTTGCCGAGTGGCCCAGGCCAGGTCGTTGTCCGAGAGTTTGGCGCTGAACAGTCCGCTGCCACCGCCCGCCGGCGTGTTGCTCTCGACCTGCACCAACAACGCCGTCAAGCCACGGCTGCGCAATACACTGAACGCCGCGCTCTGGCTGTCGGCTTCCAGATGGCCGGCCTCGATCTTGCCGTTGGCATCGGCGGCTTCAAAACGGTAGCGGTTCATCAGGCGTCCCGTGTCACGCGAAGGATTTCTTCCGGCGCGGTGGCACCGCTGCGCACCCAGCGCTCGCCGTCTTCACGCATGCTGAACATCCCGGCCTCGCGGGCGGCGGCTCTCAAGGCCTGCTCGCCGGCACCCTGATGGATCAGCGTGCGGATGTCATCGTCGATGCAGAACAGTTCGTGAATGCCGGTGCGACCGCTGTAGCCGGTGTGGTTGCACGCGGCACAACCGACCGGGCGCCAGGTGCCGGGGGCGGCCGGGTCTTGCTGTTTGCAGTGCTGACACAGCCGTCGCACCAGGCGTTGCGCGAGTACCCCAAGCATCGATGACGCCAGCAGAAACGGTTCGACGCCCATGTCGATCAGCCGGTTGACCGCCGACACCGCGTCGTTGGTGTGCAGGGTTGCCAACACCAAGTGACCGGTGAGCGAGGCCTGCACGGCGATTTGTGCGGTTTCCAGATCGCGGATCTCGCCGATCATGATGATGTCCGGGTCTTGCCGCAGAATCGCCCGCAGCGCCAGGGCGAACGTCATGTCGATCTTGGCGTTGACCTGAATCTGGCTGATGCCCGGCAAGTCGTATTCCACCGGGTCTTCAACGGTGAGGATGTTGCTGGTGCTGGCGTCCAGCCGTGCCAGCGCGGCATACAGGCTGGTGGTTTTGCCGCTGCCGGTGGGGCCGGTGACCAGCACGATGCCGTGGGGTTGGCGAATCAGGTGGTCGAGTTTGGCCAGCACTTGCGGGTCCATGCCCAGGGTTTCCAGTTGCAGGCGCCCGGCCTGTTTGTCCAGCAGGCGCATCACCACCCGTTCGCCATGGCCGGTGGGCACCGTGGACACGCGAATGTCGATCGGCCGCCCGGCCACGCGCAAGGCAATGCGGCCGTCCTGGGGCAGGCGTTTTTCGGCGATGTCGAGTTGCGCCATGATCTTGATCCGCGACACCAATGCACCGTGCAGCGCCTTGCGCGGCGAAACCACATCCCGCAGCGTGCCGTCGACCCGATAGCGCACCACCGAATGGCTTTCATAGGGTTCGATGTGAATATCGCTGGCCTCGTCCCGCGCCGCTTGCGTGAGCAAGGCGTTGATCATGCGGATCACCGGCGCGCCGTCCTGAGTGTCCAGCAGGTCGGTGATTTCCGGGATGTCCTGCATCAGCCGGTCGAGATCGACTTCGTTTTCTGCCGCGCCGACCACCGCCGCCGCGCTGCCGGTGTCGGCATAGGCACTGGCGAGCAAGCCGTCCAGTTCTTCGTCGCGCACCCGCTCCAGCCGTGCCGGGCCGAACTGACGCCGCACTTCGCTGATCGACCAGCCCGGCGTCGACGGACACACCGTCAACACCGCGCCCTCTTCCCCAGTGCGCAGCAGGATCCGTTGGGCCTTGGCCCAGGCGTAGGGCAACGCGCTCATGAACGACCACCCTCTCTCGAAAACACCACAACCTCTGTGACCAGTGAGCGCTTTGTGGCGAGGGAGCTTGCTCCCGCTCGACTGCGCAGCAGCCGCAATCTGGGTGCATGCGGTTTACCAGAAGGTTTGAGGTTGCAGGTTTTGGGGGTGCTTCGCCCCCCAACGGGAGCAAGCTCCCTCGCCACAAAAAACAGTCCATTCATTGCATAGGTGTTCATTGGATGGGCACCGCACGAATCGTCGCCCGTGGCTGCGAACTCGAAACCGGCGCCGACCCCGGCACACCCTGCGCCGCCGTCGGCAATTGCGGTGCCTGCATGTCCGGCATGGCCCAGCTGCGCTCCGGTTGCATCCCGCCCTGGGCGCGGCGCATGAAGTCGTAGCGGTTGAGGGTAATCGCGCGCCCGGCGCCGCTGTCGCGAATGATGTACGGACGCAGGAACACCATCAGGTTGGTCTTGGTGATCGCCCGGCGCTCATTGCGAAACAGCGCCCCGATCCCTGGAATCGTCGACAGCCATGGCACCGCGTCATTGCTTTGGCTGTAGCCGTCCTGCAGCAAGCCACCGAGCACCATGATCTGTCCGTCGTCGAGCAAGATGCTGGTGTCGATCGCGCGCTTGTTGGTGACGATCCCGGCGGCGGAAGCGCTGTTGGACGCGCGCTCGTCGATGCTGCTGACCTCCTGATAGATGTCGAGCTTGACCGTGCCGCCTTCGGAAATCTGTGGCCGCACATTGAGCTTCAACCCGACCTCTTCACGGGTCACGGTCTGGAACGGGTTGTTGCTGGTGCCGCCACCGCCGGTGACGTAGCTGCCGCTGACAAAAGGAATGGTCTGGCCGACAAAAATACTCGCCGCTTCGTTGTCCAGAGTCAGCAGGTTGGGTGTCGACAGCACGTTGGTTCCGCCCTTGCTCTTCAAGGCGCGGGCGAGCACTTTCAGGTCGAGGATCTTGCCGATGCCGGGTATGTCCACCGTGCCGTTGACGTAGCCAAGGTTGAGGCCCGCGGGCAACACGTCGATGCTGGTCTTGGCGTTGGTATTGATCCCCGAACCACCAAGGTTGGCACCACCGATGACGCCGTTGCCGCCCAGATTACCGGTCTGCCATTGCACGCCGAATTCACTGGCATCGTCCTCACCGACTTCGACGATCAGGCTTTCAATCACCACTTGCGCACGACGCTGGTCGAGCATGTCGATGACTTCGCGCAGGTTGCGGTATACCGGTTCCGGTGCGGAAATCAGCAAGGTGTTGGTGGTGCCGTCAGCCTGGATGGTCACGCCGCCCGCACTGAAGGCGACGTTCTGTTCACTCTGCTGACCGCTGCCGGTCTGGCCGCTCGAGCCGCTCGAGCCCTGCCCGTAACCGGTGCCGCCCGTGGTGCTGCTGCCCGACGTAGAGGTTTGCGTGCCGCTGCTGCTCTGGCTGCCGCTCGTCCCGTTCTGGCCGCCGCTGGTGTTGCCGCCCATCGCGCTGAGTACCGAACGCGCGCCATCGCTGCTGCCGCTGTCGCTTTCCCCGGTGAGCAAACCGCGCAGGGCCTGGGCCAGTTTGGCGGCCTGGGCGTTGCGCAGGTACACCACGTGCAGGTTGCTCGGGTTGCTTTGGGCGTTGTCGAGTTTGTAGATCAGGTTGCGAGCCAGCTCGGTGCGTTCCGGGCTGCCGGCACGGATGATGATCGAGTTGGAACGCGGATCGCCAATCACCGAAATCTTCTGCGTCGGGTCGTTGCCCGGCGCCTCCAGCAAGTCCGAGACCATGCCGGCGATGTCCGCTGCAATACCGTTCTGCACCTGCACCACGTCGGTGTCGATGGCGCTTGGGCTGTCGATGCCCTGAATGATCTGCGCCACCCGCGACAGGTTCTCGGCGTAGTCGGTGACGACGATGGTGTTGTTGCCGGGGTAGGCGTTGATCGGGTTGTTCGGCGATACGATCGGGCGCAGCACCGGGATCAGGTTCACCGCGTTTTCGTATTGCAGGCGAAAGGTGCGGGTCAGCATGCCGTTGCCGGCGGGTTTGTCGGCGCTGTAAATCGGCCCGCCGAGCAACTTGGCATCGGCCTCCGGCACCACTTGGGAAACCCCACCGACATCGACCACGCTGAAGCCCTGCATGCGCAAGGTAGCGAGCAGCATGTCGTAGGCCTGATGCGCTGGCACCTGCCCTTCGGAGACCAGCGTCAGGTTGCCTTTGACCCGTGGATCGACCAGAAACTGGCGACCGGTGGACCGCGACAATGCGCGCACCACCGCCGGGATATCGACGTCGACAAAGTTCAGCGTCACCGGTTGATTACCCAATGGATTGCTCGCTGGCGCGCTACCGGCAGGCACTGAATTGCTGCGACCGGGGCTGCTGATTGTGTGTTGCACGCCTGGCGGCTGCTTCAATTGCGCCTGGTTTTTTTGCCGATCCGCCAATGCATCGCCGGTGCGGTTGGTGTCGGCCAACGGGCGTCCCAATTCGCTGTCCACCAGCAACGGCGGCTGTTGCGTCGTCGCGGTGTTGCTGCACGCGCTCAGTGCCAGCAATAAAAACGGCGCGGCGATGCGGCAGTGACGCGCATACAGAGAACCTGACCACTTCATGAAGCTTCCTTAGCGCCAAGCGCCTGATCCATGCGAACGGTTCCGGACAGAGTGCCTGCCGTGTCATTGGGCAAAGGTTCGCCTGCGCGCTGCAAACGAACCTCGACCACCTCAAGGGAAAATTGCCGGGGATTGACCAGCAGCCAGCCGACCACGGCATCGGCCGGGGCCTCGTCGAACGTCAAGCGCCAGGCTTGGGGGGTTGCGGTGTCTGGCACCCGCAATTGGTATTGCCCGGCCAGGCCGCTGGCTTCCAGGCTCTGGCGCAGTGATTGTTCGAGGCCTTGCGCGGTGGGCGCCCGCGCCACCTCACGCAGCAAGACCTCCAGCGCTTCGGCCTGAGAACGCAGCTTCGGCGTTTCGGCCTGCCAGTATTCGATCTTTTTCAGCGGCGGTTGAATCAGCAACAGCCAGGTCAACAAGCCAGCCAGCACCAACGCCATGCCCGCGACCATGCGTTTCTCGCGCAGGGCCAGGCCTTGCCAGAGCACTTGGGTGCGGGCGTTGAAGTGCTGCCAGCGCGCACGGTAAATCCCCAGGGAATATTTACTCATCGTCGGCTCCGCTGGCGGTGTCTGCGTCGCTGGCCGCAGCCTCGGTGGCCGGGCGCAAGGTCCAGCCATCTTCGGTGGCGTTGATCGCAACGCCGGCCTGGGTCAGCGCGGTTTGCCATTGCTTGTCGCTGCCGGTTTTGCGCGCATCGCTCAGCAAACTCAGCTGCAATTCGCCCTGCTCAAACACCAGCTGTTGCACGCTGCCGGCGATGAAAGGCATGCCGCTGCCGGCCTGTAGCACCAGGCTGGCGAAGCGCTGGGTCGGGTCGGTCGCGGCGCCGCTCTGGCGGGCGGCCAATTGCTGACGCGCCTGTTGCAGCGGATTGAGGATCACCGGCAGCTCAGGAAAGGCCTGCTTCACCCGCTGGTTCATGTGCGTCTTGAGTCGTTGGCCTTGCGTCGCTTCGCGAGCCGCGTACAGATTCAGTCCCACGGTCCAGACCGCCACGGCCATCGCACAAAAGGCCGCCGCCCGCCCCCAGCCTGGTTGGCCGGCACGGCGTTGTTGAATCCCGCCGTGCAAGCCCCATCCGGGCAAGGCACCGGTCCAGCGTTGTTCGGCGGGTAAGTGTGTGATCGTCTCCTCCGACAATGCTTCGCCGATCCATTGCACGCGGGCGCCGTTCTCCAGCAACAGATCACTCAATGCCTCCTCCACCGCCGGGTGTACGACCGCGTGCTGAAGGCTGTGACGCACCAACAGATGCCCGTCCCGAACACAGGCCACCGGGCCATCCGCGACAGGCAAACAATACGCACCCGAGTACAAACCGCGCAGGGTCAATCGCGCCATCCGCAGTAGCTGACCGAACTGGCTCAGCCATTCCCGGGACAACCACGCGATGTGCACACGCCCCTGCTCGTCCCGTGGGCTGTGAGCGATGTGCATCTGCTCGCAGGCCCCGAGGATCAACGCCTGCGCCGCGCACTGCACCGCTGCCGTGGTTTTGCTGGCCGGTAAAATCGGCAGGTCGATGCTTGCGAGCAAGCTGTCCTGAGGGTGCAGAAAAAATGCAATCGCCGGGGTTTTCCCGCTCTGGCCCAATTGCAGCAAGGTACTTTGACCCTCGCGGGTCACCTGCCCCTGACGGTCCAGCCAGGCGAATTCCAGCGGGCTGTCGAGGGTCAGATCAGCCAATGGCGGCAAGGCGATGCGCAACTGATTCATACGCCCACCCGTGACCAGATCACCTCGGGCAAGCGGTCTTCGCTGCGGTGTAGCAAGGCATCGAGGCGGACCCGACGCTGATCGCTGCGAGCCTTGCCGCGCAAGCGAAACCAGTCACTGGTGATCCCGACTTTGACGGTCGCCAGCTCCAGATTCGGCATGCGCAGACGGTTGACGAAATCCCCACGATTGATGAACCACTGGCCGCCGTCACGCTCGTTGATCAAGGCCTGGGCGCGCTCGATCGACAGCCCCGGCACATAAGCGGCCAGCACCGGTGCGCTGGCGGTGTTGCCGTTGAGCCAGGTATTGGCCGGGAGAACGGTCAGGTAAGGCGTGATCTTCGCCAGCAGCGCGTCATTGATTCCTTCGACACTGCGCAGATCGTCGAGGCTGCGCAGCATCGGGTGCGTGGGCAATTGAGGTTTGCGCACGGCATTCGGCGAGGTATCGCGGCCGCTGTCAAAACCGCTCTTGGGCGGGGCTTTGTCTGCCAACTCAGGGTTCAACAGGCGTGGATAAGAAGCAATCACCCGCTGGCTGATGCGCTGGCTCAGGGTTCCGTTGACCCCGATCAACTGGCACAGGCGCTGGAAATTCACCAGTTGTTGCTCGTCGATTCGTTCATTGGCGACCAGGTTGCGCAGGTTGAACTTGCCCTGCTCGTCTTCCAGCCGGCCTTCGAACGGCAAGTCACGACCGTCATAACGCGCCATCACCAAGGGCTGCGCCCACGGCTGATCGAGTCGGGTCAACGGGTCACGTCGGCGCGCCTCCCACAACAGCTGTCGGCTGATCTCGATGCCGCCGTGCAGCACCCAGGCGCCCTGCACTCGCAACTGCTCAGCCTCAAGGCTTCGGGTAAACACCGTTTGCCGGGTGAGCATGCCGCCGGCAATCACCGCCACCACCGCCGCGATCAGCAAGGCACTGATGATCGCCATGCCGCGTTGCTTCGCCACTGCCAACGAATAGGCTTTCATGACCGCGCTTACAACTGCCAGGAGCCAATATCGGCATTCACGCCCTCGCCGTCCGGCTGGCCGTCGGCACCGAGGGAGAAGATATCGACTTCACCATTCGCGCCCGGATTCAGATAGTTGTAGGGACGGCCCCACGGGTCATTGGGCAGGCGCTCCAGATACGAACGCCAGTTGCTGTTTTTGGCGTCCGCCGGGCGTTCGACCAGCACTTTCAAGCCCTGGGTCATATTCGGATAGGTGCCATGGTCCAGGCGATACAGCTTTAAGGCTTGCATCAAGCCGCCAATGTCCTGTTTGGCGGCCGTGGCCCGCGCCTGGTCTGGACGGTCCAGCACCTTGGGCACCACCATCGCCGCCAGAATCCCGAGAATCACTACCACCACCATGATCTCGATCAGGGTGAAACCTTGCTGCCCCCGAGGCAGGCGAGGCTGCTGATTCAGCAACTTGAAGCGCGCGATATCCATCCCGACATTCCCTGGCTTGATTCGATTCGACGCGCAGTGTTGCAAGAAGATATGTCAGTGATGTTGAAAATCCTCGGGAGCTTTGGTCGTCAAGCCGTCAAGCCCGGGCGCTACCGTCAAGGGCTGTTCCAACTGCCCGAGCGCCTGATGCGACGCCCTTCCCGAGAAGCCGGTTTTACCTTGATTGAAGTGCTGGTGGCGCTGGCGATCATTGCCGTCGCGATGTCCGCCGCGGTGCGGGTAGCCGGGTTGATGACCCAAAGCAATGGCCTGTTGCGTGACAAATCCATCGCACTGCTGGCGGCCCAGAGTCGTCTGGCCGAGCTGCGCCTGGAGGGCCGTTTACCGCTGGGAGCGAAAGCGATCGAATGTGATCAGGGGCGGTTGTTGTTGCGCTGCGAGCAGGCCATCGGCAATGCACAGAACGAACGCTTGTTGAGGGTCGATCTGCAAGTGTTCGACCGCAGTCGCGAGGCGCCGCCATTGGCCCGACTCGACACCTTGCTCAGTCGGCCAATAACGAAGTAAGCCACAACACGGTCCGTGTAGGAGCTGCCGAAGGCTGCGATCTGCTCCTACAGGGATTGTGGTGGATTTAGGGTTGGGTCAGTACGGGCAGCGAAGGTGAATCGGGCAGTTTGTCGAGCACCAGCCGGGTTTGTTCGGTGCCGCGTTCGATCACCACGGCGTCGCCGTCGATGGCCACGACTTTTACCCCTTGGCTCACGCGCTCACCCACCAGAAAGCTGCGCGGCGGGCCGTCGTTGAGGCTGAGGATGGCCACGGCACCACGGCTGCCCGCCAGCACGCCGCCAACCTTGATATCAACCGGCGCCGGTTGGTTGGAAAACCATTGCAGGGCCGGGTTACTGGAGCGCTCGGCAATCAATTGCGGCGCCGCCTCCGGGGTTCGGGATTCGGCCCGGGTGAGCAGCAGTGACGACCAGGTGACGACGCCGGCCAGGGTCGCCAGCAAGGCAACGGCCTGCACGCACTGCGCCGGGGAAAACCGATCGGTGAACGACATGGGCTGAATCTCCTTTTAGTCCCTGCCCTGAGCCTACCGCTTAATTCTCACGTTTTTATTTCACACACCCATCATCTTTGCCGTGCAGGATAAAAACCGACGCAAAGGAGCGCGCAGTCGATGAATGGCTTCAAACAACAGGGCTTTACCCTGATCGAGTTGATGGTGGTCTTGGTGATCATCGGCATCGCCAGCGCGGCGATCAGCCTGAGCATCAAACCGGACCCGTTGCACTTGCTGCGCAAGGACGCGGAGCGTGTGGCGCAACTGCTCCAGGTGGCGCAAGCCGAAGCCCGGGCCGATGGGCGGCCGATCACTTGGCTGGCCGACGCCAAGGGTTTTCGTTTCAGTCGCCACAATGACCAGGACAAAGGCTTCGATCACTTCAACAACGACCCACAACTGCGCCCTCGCCCTTGGCAGACGCCGGGGATGGAGGTGCGCGTGGAGCCCAGGCAAAAAGTCGTGCTGAACGCAGAATGGATCAACCCGCCCTTGCAGCTGAAGCTGTCGGACGGGCTCAACAGCATCAACGTACAACGCAATGCCGCCGGCCAGGTGAGCGTCCAATGAAAGCCCAACAAGGTTTTACCCTGATCGAAGTGATGGTGGCGATCATGCTGATGGCCGTGGTCAGCCTGATTGCCTGGCGCGGCCTGGACAGCGTCACCCGCGCCGACGCTCATTTGCAGGCCAGCACCGAACAGACCGAAGCCCTGCTGCGGGCGCTGAACCAGCTGGAGCGCGACGTCGCGATGCGCGCCAGCATCGAGCTCTCCGAACCGGCCAAACCCGGGGTAGACGACGAACCGCCCAGCGCCCCGCCCGCGCTGACCGTGCGCAGCACCGATGGCAAAGGCTTTCGTCTGGACGTGATCCGCGTCGCGCCCAACCAGAATGGCGAATTGCAGCGCGTGCGCTGGTGGCTCAAGGGTGACACGCTCTACCGGGCTCAGGCGCCGTCGCGCAGTCAGTATCCGCTGCCGGCTCCCACCGGTGGAGTGGCCATACTCAATGACGTCAGCGAAGCCACGTTGCGGGTGTGGGAGGTGGATAAGGGCTGGAGGAAACTGAGCGGTAACCGGCGGGAGAATCCGCTGGGGATCGAGGTCAGTTTGACGCGGCAGACGCCCCAAGGGGTTGAGCAGTATCGGCAGGTGCTGGGGCCGTTGGAGTGACTCAGGAAGACCGCGTTATCGTTCTTCGCGAGCAAGCCCGCTCCCACAGGGTTATCGGTTAGCCGCAATATTTGCGGACAATACACATCCCCTGTGGGAGCGGGCTTGCTCGCGAAGGCGTCAGTCGCAACACCCATAACCTCAGGCCAACCCCTAGCTGAGCACCACCACCCCACCTGGCAACTCAGTGCATTTGGCCCCATACGCATCGCGGATCAACAGCGCCACTCCCGCCAGTTGATCCAGGTTGAAGCGTGCCTGAACCTTGCGCTTGCCCAATTCGCTGTTGAGCAACAGCAACATCCCGGGGCGGTAACGGTTGATCTCGTCGATCACCGTCGACAGCGTGGCGTCGTTGAACACCAGTACTTGCTGACGCCAGGCAATCACCGCCGAGGTGTCTACCGCTTGCGGCATGCCGACTCGCTGGGCGTCATAGGTCAGTTGCTGGCCTGATTCCAGGCGAATGCTGCGCCCCTGCACATCCACCTGCAACGCGCCGTCCAGACAGGTAACGCATACGCTCTGATCAGTGTTGCGCAGGTTGAACCGCGCCTGGCTCGCACTCAACCACCCTGCTCCCGCCTGAACCTTGAGCGGCGCCTGAGCACGGGTCAGGACTTCGACTTCGCCGCTGACCAGTACGAAATTGGCATTGTCACGACGGTTGATCCGCGTCTGGGTATTGAGTTCCAGGCTCACGCCGTCCGCCAGATCGACCCGCCGCTGTTCGCCGACTTCCGTGATGTAGTCAGCGCCGAGCCCGGAGAAACCGCCCGGCACGGTGCCACGAATCAGCAAAAACGCCGCGGACGCCGCGATGGCGCCGCCAAGAAACGCCCGACGACCCAGGTGTCGCGGTGCCTGCAAACCTTCGGCGGCGGGTTGCAATTGCTGCCACAACAGCTTGCTTTGCTCGAATGCACGGGCGTGTTCGGGGCTTTGTGCGCACCACTGGCGCAAAGCACGAGCATCGGCGACGGTCGCACGGCCCGAGGTCAAAAGGATCAACCAGTCCTGGGCTTCGCTTTGCAGCCGGTCCTGGGGTGTCGCCTCAGGGAATGACATACGGAAGATGTTCAAGCGCGGGGGTACTCACGGATTAATCTGGACTCTTCTATCAAGACGGTTTTCCCGCGCCGGGACCGAACCGCTGAATAACTTTTCTTTCCAGGCGCGCGGCGCAATGGCCCAGGGCGGCTTTGATTTCTTTCTCGACCATCCGTGTCGAAATGCCGAAACGCTGGGAGATTTCCAGGTGCGGCGCCTCTTCCAGACGCGCGGCGATAAAGATCTTGCGCCGCCGCGCCGGCAGCTCGTACAGCGCTTTGAGCAGCGACTGAATTTCCTTCTGTCCGCCCACCACCCGTGCCGGGTCGAGCGCTTCGTCAGACACCTGCAACAGCTCCTCCACCTCACTGCCGGTCAGCAACCGGGCATCCGACTGGCGCCGGTCGGCCGCGATGTTCAGGGCCATGCGATAGAGGTAGGCATTGGGTTGCGCGATGTTCGGCGGGGCTTCCATGCGGTCAACCCGCAGGTAGGTTTCGTGCAGGACGTCGTTGGCCAGGTCCTCCGAACCGAGGCGTCTGCGCAAGCGCACCTTGAAATCGTCATAGGACGTCAGGAACAGCCTGACCATCGAACTTTGCCCGGTGTCTTTCATCCCCCGGAAACTCCTTCCCATTGTGTGCATTCCATGCGTTTTCCTGACGATTCCGGTAGCAAAAGCAGCGTGACCGGCTGGCCAAGAGAGCTAGGCGCCGGGCGTTCTATTCTGAGGTTGCGTAAACTTTCCACCAGCGCCGAGTCGCGCTGAACATCACCTGTGGAGCTGACCAGACGACTGTACTGCACCACACCGTCACGGCCGATCCACAGTTGCAACAACGCCCGAAAACTGCCCGGCCGGGTCAACGGCGAGCGGCACAAACGACGTTCGAGCGCCGTTTGAATCGCCGTCGCATAACTGCCGCCCGCAAGCGGCGCATTGTTTGCGACTGTGCCTGACACCGAGGGCACCTCGGCGACCTGCGCCACCTGCAAGGTGAAGGCATCCGCTCGGGCATACCGCGCCATCAGTCCGCTGCCACTGAGCATCAGGCTCAGCGCATCGGTAGCATTCAAGTGCCCTTTCACGGCGACCGAACGACGACCGCGAGTCAGTTGGCGATCCACGAGCACAGCCATGCCGGTGGAGCGACTGAACCGTTCAAGTGCGCTGGCCAATGCCTGGGCCGGGATGTCCAGTTCCAGCGGTGTGCGCGGATCGACCGGACCTGCGGACACTGCCGATGACATCAACCAAAACAGCAACGCCAGGCAAGCCTGGCGAACATGAGTCATGAAAACCTGGCGCCCGTCCCTGGCTCTGCCTCGCTGCACGGCTGACGTACCCCTGAAAACCGTCATCCTGAGGGCTGTATATGAACCTGATGTGACGGCCGGTGCAAAAAAACCATCACGCGCCGTTAAAGCGCTTTGCTCTAGACTCACGCTCCAGAGCGGCCCCTTTGTGGCCGGCCAGGAGGCCTTCAATGAAACATCTGTCGAACCTAGCAGCGGGCGTGTTGCTGATGACCGGGCTGTCGCTGGCCCAGGCCGAACAACCGCCGAGTTGCGTCGAAGTGACGGTTGGTAGCTACAAGGCGCCAGACTACAACTGCCTCAGCCAGCAGATGGGCAACAACCCCGAGGGGGCTGTCGCTGCGCAGAAAAATCAGCAGTCGATGAACGTGCCTATCAACAAGCGGCCACCCCATCAGTTGGGCCTGGCCACACCGGCCGCCACCAGCACGCGCATGGGCAATACCTTTGGCACATCGGTGAAACCGCAGCGGCCGGCACCGGCGACCGGGACTTCGCCGCTGCTCAATGGCAGGTGATCAGTTATTGCATGGCAATTTCGGTAAGTTAAAAAATTTGAGCGACGAAAATCCTGTGGGAGCGTGGCTTGCCCGCGAAGAATGCACCACGGTTTTTCAGGTATTACGCGTCATCGTTCTTCGCGGGCAGCCACGCTCCCACAGGTACTGCGTCTTAACTTATCAATCACTGGGCGTTTGCCGAAAGCTCACCGCCAGGCGATTCCAGCTGTTGATGGTGCTGACGGCCACCGTCAGGTCGACCAGTTCACCTTCGCTGAACTGCTCCCTGGCCAGTGCGTAAACGTCATCTGGCACGTGGCTTTCCGAAAGCAGCGTTACCGCTTCGGTCCAGGCCAGGGCCGCCCGCTCCCGAGGGTTGAAGAAGTTGCTGTCGCGCCAGACCACGATCGCATACAGCCGGCGGTCGCTCTCGCCGAAGCGGCGCGCGTCCACCGAGTGCATGTCGGTACAGAAGGCGCAGCCATTGAGCTGCGAGGCGCGGATTCTGATCAGGTTCAGCAACGCCGGTTCGATGCTCAGGTCGCGGGTCAAGGCCTCCATGGCGATCATGGCTTTCATCGCTTTGGGGGATGCGCTGTAGTAATCCAGACGGGAGTTCATGGGGCGACCTCGTGGATCGGATAGGTGACTCCAAGGTAGAGCCTGTCCCCTGAACGTCACAGGTCCAATTTGTCGAAAAAACCATGGACCGCCCGGTAGCAGGCCAATCGCAGGTTTTTCGCCCACGCAACTTCTGCGCAGGCGTTCATGCGGGTAATCTGGCGCGACGCACAGTCGCCTCAACCGCCCCAGGAGCCCCGCCGGTATGGAACTTCATGTTGTCATCAACGGCCGCAAGGACCTGGCAGGCCAGTTGTACCGGCAACTGCGCGACGCCATTGAATCCGGCCGCCTGACAGCCGGGACGCAGCTGCCGCCCAGCCGCTTGCTGGCCGAACAACTGGGGATCTCGCGCAAGACCATTTCCGACACGTATGCGCAATTGACCTATGAGAACTTCCTTACCGGGGTGATCGGCAAAGGCACTTACGTCAATGCCCGGGCGGCGAAAACCGTCCGCAAGCAGAGCCATTCGGAGCTGGCGAGCTTTGATGTCATCGAACGCTGGCGCAGCCTGCCGACATTCTTGCGCCACCCGACGCTGGAAGGCTCATTGCGTTACGAGTTCATTGGTGGCGCCACCAGCAAGGGTCAGTTTCCGCAGGACGATTGGCGCCGCTGCACCTCCCATGCCTTGCGCCAGATAGCCGGTTCCAAAGGTTTCTATAGCCAGCCCGAAGGCCTGCCGGCGCTGCGCAATGCGATTGCACGGCACATCGCGTTTTCACGTGGGGTCAATTGTCAGGACGAAGACGTGGTGGTGTGCAACGGCGCGCAACAGGCGCTGGACCTGATTTCCCGGGTGTTGACCCAACCGGGCAGCCTCGTGGCCATGGAAGACCCCGGCTACCCGCCAGCGCGCCTGTTGTTCGCAAGCCATGGCGCGACGGTGGTTGGCGTGCCGGTGGATGCGCAAGGCATTCAGGTCGAGCACATTCCCGATGGCACCCGGCTGATTTACGTCACCCCGTCCCACCAGTTCCCTTTGGGCATGCCCATGAGCCAGCCCCGCCGGGAGGCCCTGCTTGCAAGGGCCTATGAGCTGGGGGCGATCATTATCGAAGACGATTACGACAGCGAATTCCGCTACGAAGGCCGGCCCACCGACTCGCTGCAAAACCTGGATCAGCGCGGCATCGTCGCCTACGTCGGCACGTTCTCGAAGACCCTGTTGCCGGAGCTGCGGCTCGGTTACGCGATTTTGCCACCGGCGATTCTCGAAGCGGTGATCCGCGCCAAGCAGCTCACCGACCTGCACACCTCCACCCTGCCCCAATGGGCGCTCGCCAAGTTCATCGCCGAAGGCTGTCTGCTCAAGCACATCCGGCGCTGCCATACGATTTACGCCGGGCGCCGCGAACGGATTCTGGCGCGCATGGCGGGCGACCTTTCGCCGTGGTTTGAAGTGGTGCCGACCACAGCCGGGTTCCACATGGCGGTGCTGTGCAAGGTGCCGGTCGATATTCCATTGGTGATCGAATTGGCAAAAAAAGTCGAAGTGGGGCTCTATGCCCTGGACAGCTTTTTTTACCAGCAAACGCCGCGGGCCGGGCTTTTCCTGGGGTTCGGCGCGATCGAAACCCTGGACATCGACATCGCCCTGGACCGGTTAAGGGACATTTTGCAGCAGCTCGGCTGAGGGATTGGTCTGCGGCTTTATCCGGCGATTGGCTATTGGCGGTCTGGGGGGGCAGGCCTATCCTGATTGGGCGTTATCCCTCAATGAGCAGGATTCGTCCGGCCTGATTCAGGAGTGTGAGCAATGTCCAATGAAGTGATCACCACCGTAAAGGTGCAGGCCGCCGCCGGCCGCTCGGACGAACTGGGTAAGCAACTGCAAAAGATTGTCGACACCCTGCGCGAACTACCGGGCTGCGATTCCTATATGGTCGACCGCTGCCCCGAGGACGGCACCCGCTGGACGGTCAGCGCCCGCTGGCAATCGGAAGCGGCCATGCAATCGCATTTCAACTGCCCCCAAGTGCAAGGCTTTATCGGCCTGATCGACAGCCGACTGGCCAATGCCGTCGACTTCAACAGCTTTCCAATCGTCTGACAAACACCTGTGGCGAGGGAGCTTGCTCCCGCTCGTCTGCGCAGCAGACGTAAATCCGGCGAACGCAGTCTGTCTGGTCCTGCGCGTCCACCGGTTTTGGGGTCGCTTCGCAACCCAGCGGGAGCAAGCTCCCTCGCCACAGTTCATCACCCCTTAGCCCTGCGCACTCTGTGATTGGTCCCCTCACCTTCCCGAAAATTGGCCGTTTGATTGCCCGATAGCGCGGCTTACTGTGGTCCCTGACGACTCACCACCTCAGGTAATCAACCATGAATGCGCTTCGTTTTTTTGCTGCTCCTCTCGCCGCCCTGACGCTGAGTGTTTCAGCCCTGGCCTTCGCCCACGACACCGCACCCCCTTCAGAAAAAATCACCGTCCTGCAGGACCAGATGCTGAAAAACGCACCCGGCAAAAAAGCCTTGATGATCGAAGTCGATTACGAGCCCGGCCAATCGTCCATCGCCCATAAACATCAGGGCACGGCCATGGCTTACGTGCTTTCGGGGGAGATCATTTCTCAGGTCAAAGGTGAAAAAGCGATCACCTACAAGGCCGGCGAGTTCTGGTACGAACCGGCGGGGTCGGAACATCTGGTCTCGAAAAACGCCAGCGCCACCCAACCCGCCAAGCTGCTGGTGTTCATGGTGTTGGCGCCGGATGAGAAAGTGTTGATTCCTTTGGAGAACTGATCGCCGAGGTGATGCTGACGGCCTCATCGCGGGCAAGCCCGCTCCCACAGTGTCCGTGTCGTGCTCAACTCCTGAGTCACCCACAATACCTGTGGGAGCGGGCTTGCCCGCGAAGAGGCCCGCCCAGCCGCTGCAAATCTCAGACAAAAAAAAAGCCCCATCTCTTTCGAGACGGGGCTTTTTCATTCAACGCCTATCAGGCAGCCGGCTCCAGCTCGGCGCTGACAGTCGTATTGGCAGTGGCAGGCACCACCGCTTGACCGCTCAACGCCACATCCAGCAATTCACGGTTGGCCACCGCGTACATGGCGTAGTCAGTGCCGCTGGCGGCACGGATTTCCACCAGCATGGCGCGCCAGCGTTCGATCATGCCTTCGTGCTCTTCCATCCACAGCGCCAGGCGTGTTTCCACGTCCAGGGTGCCGTCGCCCTGTTGCAGGACCGAGATGGTGATCGCACGTTGTTGCCAGTCGACGTCATCGCGGAACGCTTCACGGGCCAGGGCCTGCCAGTTGTTTTCAACCGGCAGGGCGCTGATCTGTTGCAGGTACCAGGTGATGTCCAGCGCGCTGCCCACGGCGAAGTAAGCCTTGGCCACGTCCGCCGGATCCTGGCCGGTCACGTCAGAGGCTTCGATGATCGGCAGCAAGGTGTACAGGTGCGTAGTGCCAGCCACCATGCGCGCCAGCAACTCCGGCACACCGGCTGCGACGTACGCCTGATAGCGGGCCTGCCAGGTTTCGCGAATTTCGCCACTGAGCAGTTCGTCGAGCTTGAGGCCCAACTCCTTCAGGTGCGGACCGAAATGCGCGACGTCACGGGCAGCATTCTGCTCGTTGCGGCGGGCACGCAGGAACCAGCGCGTAGCGCGGCGGCCCAGACGCATCAGCTCGTCCATCAGCTCCAGTTGCACGTCAGCGGAAACCTGATAGTCCAGCGCTTCGATCTGACGGAACCAGTGCGGGAGATGGAAAATGTCACGCACAATCACGTAGGCACCGGCCACGTTCGCCGGGCTCATGCCGGTCGACTCTTTGAGTCGTTGAACGAAGGTGATGCCCATGTGGTTCACCAGATCGTTGGCGATCTGGGTGCTGACGATTTCGCGCTTCAGACGGTGACGGCGCATGGCGTCGGAGAACTTGCTCACCAGCGTCGGCGGGAAAGCGGTTTCCATGTCGCGGGTCAGGTAGTCGTCGTCCGGCACCAGGGAGTTGAGCAGCGCTTCCTTGAGGTCGATCTTGCTGTAGGAGATCAGCACCGACAGCTCGGCACGGGTCAGCCCATGGCCTTCCGCGAGGCGCTCGTTGATCGCTTCTTCCGACGGCAGGAACTCGATGGCGCGATCCAGCTTGCCGCGGCCTTCCAGATCGTTCATCAGGCGCTTGTATTCGGCGATGCGCACGAAAGCACGGCGTGCCGCCAGGGACAGGGCCTGAGTCTGCTTGTAGTTGTTGCCCAGCACCAGGTTGCCGACTTCGTCGGTCATGCTCGCCAGCAACTGGTTACGTTGCTTGTCGGTCATGTCACCGGCATGCACGACTTCGTTGAGCAGGATCTTGATGTTCACTTCGTGGTCGGAGCAATCCACGCCGCCGGCGTTGTCGATGAAGTCGGTGTTGGAACCGCCGCCATTGAGGCCGAATTCGACACGACCCAGCTGAGTCATACCGAGGTTACCGCCCTCGCCCACGACTTTGCAGCGCAGTTCGTTGCCGTTCACGCGCAGCGCATCGTTGGCCTTGTCGCCGACATCGGCGTGGCTTTCGGTGCTGGCTTTCACGTACGTACCGATACCGCCGTTCCACAGCAGGTCTACCGGTGCCTTGAGCAAGGCATTGAGCAGTTCGGTCGGGGTCAGCTTGTCAGCCTGAATGTCGAAGCGCTCTTTCATCTGCGGGGAAATCGCGATGCTTTTTGCGCTGCGCGAGAAGATCCCGCCGCCTTCGGACATGATGCTGGTGTCGTAGTCCGACCAGGCCGAACGCGGCAAATCGAACAGACGCTGACGCTCGGCGAAGCTGTTGGCTGGCTCCGGGTTCGGGTCGATGAAGATGTGCAGGTGGTTGAATGCAGCGACCAGTTGCAGCTTGTCGGACATCAGCAAGCCGTTACCGAACACGTCACCGGCCATGTCGCCGACGCCCACCACAGTGATGCTGTCTTCCTGAACATTGATGCCGCGCTCGCGGAAGTGGCGCTGTACGCCAACCCACGCGCCCTTGGCAGTGATGCCCATTTTCTTGTGGTCGTAACCGGCCGAGCCACCGGACGCAAAGGCGTCGCCGAGCCAGAAGCCGTAGTCGATAGCGATGCCGTTGGCGATGTCGGAGAAGGTCGCAGTGCCCTTGTCCGCCGCCACCACCAGGTACGGGTCATCGTCGTCATGACGCACGACGTTGGCCGGCGGAACCAGCACGCCGTCTTTAAGGTTGTCGGTGATGTCCAACAGGCCCGAGATGAAGATGCGGTAGCAGGCGATGCCCTCGGCCGCGATCTCGTCACGGCTGCCGCCCAGTGGCAGGCGACGCGGCAGGAAGCCGCCCTTCGCACCCACCGGTACGATGACCGAGTTCTTCACTTGTTGGGCTTTTACCAGGCCCAGGACTTCGGTGCGGAAGTCTTCTTCACGGTCGGACCAGCGCAGGCCGCCACGAGCGACGTTGCCGAAGCGCAGGTGCACGCCTTCAACGCGAGGCGAGTACACGAAGATTTCGAACTTCGGAACCGGCTTCGGCAGCTCTGGAATCTGGTGCGGGTTGAACTTGAAGCTGAAGTAGGACTTGTTCTGACCGTGCGCATCGGTCTGGTAGAAGTTGGTGCGCAGGGTCGCTTTGATCAGGTCCAGGTAGCGACGCAGGATGCGGTCTTCGTTCAACACCTGGACATCGTCCAGTGCGCTCAGAATCGCGTGTTCCAGACGCTGCTGCTTGTCTTCCAGATCGTCAGTACCGAGCTTGCGCGCCAGGTAGAAACGGGTCTTGAACAACCGGGTCAACTCGCGAGCGATGTCGGTGTGGTTGTTCAGGGTGCTGGCGATGTAACCCAGGTCGAAGCCCAGACGGATCTGCTTCATGTAACGCGCGTAGGCACGCAGCAGCGCCACATCGCGCCATGGCAGGCCGGCGGTCAGCACCAGACGGTTGAACGCATCGTTCTCGGCATCGCCACGCACGATGTGGACGAAAGCGTCCTGCAAGGTGTCGTTGAGTTGCTGGATGTCGAGTTCCAGTCCTTCGGCGGCGGTGAACGCGAAGTCGTGAATCCAGAACTCGCGGCCGCTGTTGTGGCGCAGGCGATACGGGAATTCACCCAGTACGCGCAGGCCGAGGTTTTCCAGGATCGGCAGTACATCGGACAACGCCAGCGGCGTGTCGGCGTGATACAGCTTGCAGTGCAGCTCACGTTGGCCCGATACCTGACCCAGTGGCTGATAGAAGCTCATCACCAGCGGATTCTTTTCGCTCAGGCTCAGCAGATGCTGCATGTCGACCACAGCCGAGTGGGCGGCGAAACGCTCGCGGTAACCGGCCGGGAAGCCTTTCGGGAAGTCGGCCAGCACGTTGGTGCCCTGGGCTTCGCCGAAGCTCTCGACCACCAGGCTCGCGTAGTCGTCCTGCCAGCTGCGGCAGGCCTGCACCACTTCTTTTTCCAGCAGCAGTGGATCGATATCCAGACGGTTCTTCGGATCGACGCGCAGAATCAGTTGCACACGGGCCAGCACGGACTCGGAGAAGAAGGTCCAGAACTCGCAGTCCGAGGCTTTCAGGCGATCCATCAGCACTTGCTGGATCTTCTGGCGCACTTCGGTGGAGTAGATGTCACGCGGCACGTAGGCCAGGCAGTAGCAGAAGCGGCCGTACGGGTCTTTGCGCAGGAACACGCGGATCTTGTTGCGTTCCTGGATCTGCACGATCGACATCACGGTGGTGAACAGCTCGTCCACCGGGGTCTGGAACAAGTCGTCGCGCGGCAACACTTCAAGCACCTGGGCCAGTTCCTTGCCCAGGTGAGCCTTGGCCTGGAAGCCCGAACGCTTTTCGATGACCTCGACCTTGCGACGGATGTAAGGAATGACCCGCACGCTTTCGCCATACACCGACGAGGTGTACAGGCCCATGAAGCGGCATTCCTTGATGACCTTGCCATCGGCATCGATCTGGCGGATCGACACGTAATCCGGATACGCCGGACGGTGCACGCGGCTTGGGTGTGCCGCCTTGGCGAACGACAGCGGTGTCGGTTCGCGCAGGTAATTGACGGCGTAGTCTTCGATGCGCAGGTCATCGACGCTCAGGCCGGCGCGCAGCAGTCGGGTCAGCCCGAGGAACGAGTCCTGGTCATATTCGATGTAACCGCCCTTCTGATCCTCGCCCACCTGGAATTCTTCGTAGCCCAGGAAGGTGAAGTGGTTGTCCACCAGCCATTCCAGGAAGCTCTTGATTTCCGATTTTTCGTCGGCATCGACGATGAACTGGCTGTTGTCGATGCCTTGGATCATTTCCTGGACCTTGGCTTTCATCGGTTCGAAATCGGCGACCGCGACGCGGACTTCACCGAGAACCTGTTCCAGTTCTTTGGTCAGGACATTGAGTTCGGCCGTGTTGGCGCAACGGTCGATTTCCAGGTACATCAGCGATTCTTGCAGAATGCCTTCGCCCTGGGTGCCTTTGGGCAGGATTTCCAGCAGCTCGCCCTTGCTGCCGCGACGCACGCTCAGCACAGTGGTTTGCAGGGTATGAATGCTGTAGCCGCGACGGTTCAGCTCGGTGCGCACCGAATCCACCAGAAACGGCAGATCGTGGTGCAGCACTTCGACGGCGGTGTGGGTCGACTGCCAGCCGTGACGTTCGTAATCGGGGTTATAGACACGCACTTGTGGATGCGCGTGATCGAAGCGCTCAAGCAGGCGCCACGCAGAAAGGGTGCAGCCGGCGAGGTCGGACAGCCGACGCTGGGTCAGCTCGTCGAGGGAAATAATGCCGAAGAATTGCTCGGCGAACAGCGCCACTTGTGGCAGTGCCTGTTCACTGATGTGCTGCGCCAGTGCCGCTTGCAGTTGGTGCTGGAAGTCGGCTTTGCTGGCTGCGGTGAAGAACGCCATCTGTGGTACTCCGCTTGGGCTTGTTATTGATGGAAGCGTCGCGTGCAAACCCCTTTCGGGGCAATCCGTCACCCTGTTCCTGATTCTCGGGCAGAGGAAACAGGATGACAGGTGGATGAAGCTGGACGAGACACTCAGGTCACATTCACCTTCCATAAATGGGCATCTGCAAAAACGACTGCCAAGGCAACAGGCAATGCCTTTACGGGTGCTCATCCGTTGCGCAGCTTAACGAGTGCGGCAAGGGCCATGCTTGCAGCGCTGCGACATATTCGGTCATCGGTACGCAGCGCGCGGCTTGCGCCTTGAACAACACTAGCAGCCGCACAGCAAAACGGGCGGTTTATACCCTGATTTACGGTGTCTGCGTACTAGAAATGACCAGCAACACACTGAGTGTTCACGACACATTCTCTGACACTCGGGCGAGCATTAATTCCCCTGCGCTGGCAGAATCACCTTTTGTAGTGCTCACCACCTTCGTCGGCCCAGGAAATCCCCATGCAAATGACCACCCCCCTCTTGATCGTCAATCCGTGCGATGACGAAGAAGACAACATGGCGATGCTGTGCTGCCACAGCGAACAGGGCGAAATGTTCCTGATGACTCGCTACCCGGACGAAGACGAACTGGAAATCACCCTCGACGGCGAACCCTCCACCCTTGATGGGGTGAAAGTGACGCTCAGTTCTAGCCGTTTGCTGATCGAAATTGCCGCGGCGGATGCCGATGCACTCAATGGTGACGATTCGCTGGAAATCCTGCACAGCACCGATGCGCAGGATCTGGCGGAAGTGGAAGAAACCTTGCAGAACATTCTCAAGGGCACTGGCACCTATATAAGCCAGCTCTGATGGTGTTCGGGCAGGCCTCATCGCGGGCAAGCCCCGCTCCCACAGGATCTGATGTGTTGCAAAGATTGCAAGCGCACCGCTGAAACTTGTGGGAGCGGGCTTGCCCGCGATGAGGTCAGAACAGCCACCGCCCAGCCCCCCTACAAAATTCCAACAATTTCACCCATCAATTCCCGCACTTTGCACAAAATGCCGTTAGTCGCCGCACCCTGCGATGGATTAAAGTAACGCCCCCAGCCCTGGCGTTATTCGAACGTCTTCGCTCACCCTTTCCAGGAACAGTCATCGATGGAACATCGTGAAGCGCTGCTCGCGCTGCGAACCTTTCTTTCAACGCAGATTCTCGGCCAGGAAAAACTCATCGAGCGCTTGCTCATCGCCTTGCTCGCCGACGGCCACATGCTGGTCGAGGGCGCCCCTGGGCTGGCCAAGACCAAGGCCATCAAAGAGCTCGCCGAGGGCATCGAAGCACAGTTCCATCGCATCCAGTTCACCCCCGACCTGCTGCCGGCCGACATCACCGGCACGGAAATCTATCGCCCGGAAACCGGCAGCTTCGTGTTCCAGCAAGGCCCGATCTTCCACAATCTGGTGCTGGCGGACGAAATCAACCGTGCCCCGGCCAAGGTGCAGTCGGCCCTGCTTGAAGCCATGGGCGAACGCCAGGTCAGCGTCGGGCGCAGCACCTACGACTTGTCGCCGCTGTTTCTGGTCATGGCCACGCAAAACCCCATCGAGCAGGAAGGCACCTACCCGCTGCCCGAAGCCCAGCTCGACCGTTTCCTGATGCACGTGAAAATCGGTTTCCCTGACGCCGCCGTCGAACGGCGGATTCTGCAACAGGCCCGCGGCGAAGCACTGCATGGCGAAACCAAGCCTGAACGCCGGGTCAGCCAGCAGGCGATCTTCGCCGCGCGCAAGGAAATCCTCGGGTTGTACATGGCCGACGCCGTGGAGGAATACCTGGTGCAACTGGTCATGGCCACACGCACCCCGGCCAAGTTCGACCCGGAAATGGCCGAATGGATCGCCTACGGCGCCAGCCCGCGTGGCTCCATTGCCCTGGACCGTTGCGCCCGGGCCCACGCCTGGCTGGCCGGTCGCGACTTCGTCAGCCCGGAAGACATTCAGGCGGTGCTGTTCGATGTGTTGCGCCACCGCATCATTCTTTCCTTTGAAGCCGAAGCCGCTGGCATCGACCAGGACCGGGTGGTCCAGCGGATTCTCGACGTCGTAGCCGTCGCTTGACCCCGATGAGCGCCCTCCTGCCGCCCGAGCCGGGCATCCGCGTCAGCCTCGCCGAGCTGATCGAGATGCGTCATCGCGTGCGTGAAGTGCAGCTGTTTTCCACGCCGAGCCAGCGCAGCCCGCTGATCGGCCTGCACCACTCCAAACTGCGCGGGCGCGGGGTGGACTTCGATCAGGTGCGGGTCTATCAGGCCGGCGATGATGTGCGAAGCATCGACTGGCGTGTCACCGCCCGCACCCAGGAGCCCCATACCAAGCTGTTCCACGAAGAACGCGAGCGACCGATTTTCATCATGGTCGAACAGAGCCGCCGGCTGTTTTTCGGCTCGGGGCTGATGTTCAAATCGGTGCTGGCCGCCCAGGCGGCGAGCCTGATTGGCTGGGCCGCTTTGGGTCATAATGACCGGGTCGGCGGGCTGGTGTTCGGCGACGACGAGCACTACGAGATCAAACCGCGACGCAGTAAACAGAGCCTGCTGCAATTGCTCAATCGACTGGTGCGGGTCAATCAGTCGCTGCACACCGAACGCGAGCCGGACCGCGACGCCTTCGGCATTGCCCTGCGCCGCGCCCGGGAAGTATTGCGCCCTGGCAGCCTGGTGATTGTGATTTGCGACGAACGCGCCTTGTCCGACGGTGCCGAGCAGCAGTTGAGCCTGTTGTCACGCCATTGCGACCTGTTGCTGCTGCCCGTGTCCGATCCGCTGGATCACGCCCTGCCCGCTGCCGGGCTTTTACGTTTCGCGGAACGGGGGGCGCAGCTGGAACTCGACACGTTGAATTTCGACTTGCGCCAGGCCTATCGCGCACAAGCGGAGGCGCGTATCGCCCGCTGGGAGTTGCTGGCGCAGAAACTACGGGTATTGTTGATGCCGTTGAGCACCCAAAGCGAAATGGTCGAGCAACTGCGCGAATACCTGAACCCGCAGCGTCCGGGGAAAGGCCGATGAGCAGCCTCGATCAACTGCAACCGCTGATTTCCCCGCCACCCATCGGCTTCTGGCCGCCGGCGCCGGGCTGGTGGCTGCTGCTGTTATTGCTGCCGCTGATCGGTTACGGCCTGTGGCAGTTGCGCCGCTTCATCCCGAACAAGCGCCCTATCGTCCGCGCCGAACAACCGCTGGACCCGGTACGTCTCGCTGCGCTGGCCGAACTCGCCCAGATGCCCAAGCCCTACGACGGCGCCCCGGCCGGTGCCTGGTTGCAGCAACTCAATGGCTTGCTCAAACGTCTGTGCCGCAACCACTACCCCTACAGCCAAAGCCACACCCTTAATGGGCGCAAATGGCTGGCGTTCCTCGATAACCGCTGCCCGGCCGCCGGCCTCACGCGCTGGATGGTGCTGGTGGAAGGCGCCTACAAACCCGAATGCAAACTCGACGACAAGGCCATTGCCGGCCTGACGCAAGCCGTCGACACCTGGATTCGCAAACATGTTTGAGTTCGCCTGGCCGTGGATCTTCGCCCTGCTGCCACTGCCGTGGCTGATGCGGGTGCTGCTGCCGGTGGCCGACAGTGGCGAACCGGCGCTTAAAGTCAGCTTCCTCAGCGACCTCGAAGGCCTCGCTCGCCGCCGCGCCCGGGCGAATCTGCCGGCCTGGCGTCAGCAAGCACCGTTCATTTTGCTGTGGCTGTTGCTGCTGATCGCCGCGGCGCGCCCGCAATGGCTCGGCGACCCCCTGCCGGTTGCCGCCAGCGGCCGCGATCTGCTGGTGGCGGTGGACGTGTCCGGCTCCATGGATTTCCCCGACATGCAGTGGCAGGACGAAGACGTCAGCCGACTGTCGCTGGTGCAACATTTGCTCGGTGATTTTCTCGAAAGTCGCGACGGCGACCGGGTCGGGTTGATCCTGTTCGGCAGCCAGGCCTATCTGCAAGCGCCTCTGACCTTCGACCGGCACACCGTTCGCGTGTGGCTCGACGAAGCGCGGATCGGCATCGCCGGCAAAAACACCGCCATCGGCGATGCCATCGGCCTGGCCCTCAAACGCCTGCGCCAACGCCCGGCACAAAGCCGCGTGCTGATTCTGGTCACCGATGGCGCCAACAACGGCGGCGAAATTGACCCGCTGACCGCTGCACGACTGGCGGCCAACGAAGGCGTGAAAATCTACCCGATCGGTATCGGCGCCGATCCGGAACAAAGCGGCACCCTGGGATTCCTGGGCATCAACCCGAGCCTGGACCTCGACGAACCGGCCTTGAAGGCCATCGCCCAAGCCACCGGCGGCCAGTACTTCCGCGCCCGCGACGGCGAGGAGTTGCAGGCGATCAAGCGTACCCTCGACAAACTGGAGCCGGTGACCCAGCAACCCACTCAGGCCCGCCCGGCCCAAGCGTTGTATCACTGGCCTTTGGCGATGGCACTGCTGTTGAGCATGCTGCTGGTCATTCGCGAGCGCTGGCCGGATAACCCGTTGCAACGGCTGTTTACCAAGAAGCTGTTTACCAAAGAGCGGTTTCTGCAATCGCAACTGCCCGACTGGCGTCAGCGACTCAAACGCCTGCGCCTGCGGAGGCGCCGATGATTGCCCTCTGGCCGCACTGGTTCCGCCCTTGGTGGCTGCTGTTGTTGCCGTTGCTGGGCTGGTTGCTCTGGCAACTCTGGCATCGGCAGAAGCGCGCTGGCCGCTGGCAAATGATTCTGCCGCCGGCCTTCCATGCCGCGTTGCTCAGTGGTGGCAGCGGTCGCGAGAGCAAACTGCCGTGGGTCGCCCTGGGTCTGGCCTGGGTGTTGACGGTGCTGGCCCTGCTGGGGCCGAGCTGGCAGCGCGTCGAGCAAACCAGCCAGAAACCCGCCGACCCGCTGGTGGTGTTGCTTGAGCTGACCCCGGAAATGCTCGCCACCGACAGTGCGCCGAACAGGCTGGAACAAGCCCGGCGCAAACTGTTCGACCTGCTGCAAAACCGCAGCGACGCCCAGACTGCAATCATCGTCTATGCCGGCAGCGCCCACACCTTGGTGCCGCTGTCGGATGACCTGTCGACCAGCCGCAACCTCGTGGATGCACTCAAGCCGTCGCTGATGCCCCTGGCCGGTCATCGTGCCGATCTGGCGGTGGCCAAGGCCCTTGCGCTGCTGGATCAGGGCGCCCTCGGCCAGGGTCGGATCCTGCTGATCGGTTCGTCGCTGACCGAACAAGAACGCCAAGGGATTCGTCAGGCGCTGGACGACAAGTCCACGCCATTTCTGATGCTCGGTATCGGCACCGCCGAAGGTGCGCCGGTCGCTCAGGACGACGGCAGTTTCCTCAAGGATGACTTGGGCGCAATTCTGGTGCCCCGTCTGGACGGCCCCAGCCTGAAAGCCTTTGCCAACGGCCTGGGCGGACGTTATCGCCAGGCGCGTCTGGACGATGCCGACCTGCGCGGCCTTGGCCTGCTCGATGGCCCACGGGACCTGCGCAACGACGGCCAGACATTACGCCTCGACACTTGGGCCGATCAGGGATACTGGCTGCTGCTGCCACTATTATTGCTGGCCGCCTGTGCCGGGCGCCGGGGTTGGCTGTTCTGCCTGCCGCTGCTGTTCATGCTGCCACAACCGAGTTACGCCTTCGACTTCGAAGACCTGTGGCTGCGTCCCGATCAGCAGGGCCTGCATTTGCTCAAACAAAAGCGCCCGGCCGAGGCCGCGCAGCATTTCGAAGATCCGCAGTGGCAAGGTGTGGCGCTCTATGAAGCCGGCGACTACAGTGGCGCCGCCCAGCGGTTTGCCCAAGGCACCGATGCCCACGCCCACTACAATCGGGGTAACGCCCTGGCCAAAAGCGGTGAGCTGGAAGCGGCGCTGGATGCTTACGATCAAGCACTGGAACGTCAGCCGGATCTGCGCCCGGCCCTGACCAACAAGGCACTGGTGGAAAGCCTGCTCAAGCAGAAAACCTCAGCGCCGCCCGTCGAGCCGGACAAAACCGCCGAGGGCAAAACCGAAACCATCACCCAGGAACCGCCGCCAGGCAGCGCCACCCAACCCAGCAATAGCGAGCCGCAAACCGACGCCGAGCAAACCACGCCGGACGCCGAGCAGCCGCCCACGACGCCACCGCAACCGGGCGCCAATGAAGTCCCGGGCAGCGAGTTGGGGGATGAGCAAAGCACCACGCCACCTCGGCGCCCGGCCAGCGACATGATTGAAGGCGAACAGCGCCAGGCGCTGGAGCAATGGCTGCGCAAGATTCCGGATGACCCCGGCGAATTGCTCAGACGCAAATTCTGGTACGAACAGCAACAACATCAGGATCAGGAAAAAACTCGATGACCCGCTTCACCGCCCTCTTGCTCGCATTGTTGCCCGCCCTGTTGCTCTGCACCGCTCAGGTCCAGGCTGCAGAGCTGGTCGCCAGCGTCGATCGCAGCCGCCTGAATTCTGGCGAGACGGTCGAACTGACCCTGGAAACCAGCGACGTGACCCAGTTCGGCAAACCCGACCTGACCCCACTGGAGCCGCTGTTCGAAGTGCGCGGCACCCGTCAGGTCAACCAACTGAACACGCTCAACGGCAACACTCAAGCAACCACCCGCTGGATCATCACCCTGTTGCCCCGGCAAAACGGCAGCGTGGTGATTCCGTCGCTGCAACTGGGCGACGCCCAGAGCCAGCCGATTACCCTCCAGGTGATCGAAAGCGAAACCCAGGACAGCAGCAACGCACTGGCGCCGGTGTTCATCGAGGCCAGCCTCGACCAGAACAGCGTCTATGTGCAGGCTCAGGCGATCCTGACCTTGCGCATCTACCATTCTGTGTCGCTGTACGACGACAGCAGCCTGACCCCGTTACAAATTCCCGATGCGCGCATCGAACAGTTGGGCGAGTCGCGCACCTACGAAAAAGTCATCAATGGATTGCGCCATGGCGTGATCGAAATGCGCTACGCGATCTACCCGCAACACAGCGGTGAATTGATTATTCCGGCGCAAATGTTCAGTGCCACGCCGGTCGATACCCGGCCGTCCCAGGACGCAACACCCCAAGGGCCTAAACCGGGCAAGCAGATGCGCGTCAAATCCGCCGAGATCCCGCTGACGGTCAAGGCCAAACCCGCCACCTATCCCGCCGATGTGCCCTGGCTGCCGGCCCGCAGCCTGAGCCTGAGCGAAAGCTGGAGCCCGGAACCGGATAATGCGCAGGTCGGCTACTCGCTGACCCGCAGCCTGACCCTGAACGCCGAGGGCCTCGCCAGCTCCCAACTGCCACCCTTGCCCGCCACAGAGATCAACGGTCTGCGGCGCTACCCGGATCAACCGGTGCTGGGCAACCAGAGCAGCGATCGCGGCTTGATCGGCAGTCGCGAGGACCGTGAAGCCCTGGTGCCGACCCGCACCGGCAACATTGATTTGCCGAGCGTGGAAGTGGTCTGGTGGAACACCTTCGAAGATCACCTGGAACACAGCAGCCTGCCCGCCCGCACGCTGCAAGTGGCGAGCAATCCTAGCCTGATCGTCGATACTCCGGCGGGCAGCCCGCAGGCAGTCTCCAGCGCCAGCAACGAAGCCCTCTGGTGGTGGAAACTCAGCACGGCGATCCTGGCCTGCACCACGCTGCTGGGCTTCGGCCTGTGGTGGCGCGCCCGCTGGCAACCGGCGATCCTGCGCGCGACGCAGACCGGCCCGAGCCCACGCACCCTGCTCGATGACCTCAAACGCGCCTGCCAGGCCAACGACTCCCACGCCACCCGCCAGGCCCTCGACGCCTGGGCCCGGCAACAACCGGAAACCCTGGCCGACATGGCGGCGCGTTTTGTGCCGCTGTCCGACGCCCTCGATGGCCTGAATGGCGCGCTGTACAGCGAAACCGGCCAGTATTGGCAGGGCGAAGATCTCTGGCGCGCGATTCGTGCGATCCCGACGGCCGAAGGGGTTCAAGACCTGGTTGGCGATACTGGGTTGCCGCCGCTTTATCCGAAATAATCACCGCACCCTGTGGCGAGGGAGCTTGCTCCCGCCGGGCTGCGAAGCGGCCCCAAGACCACATCACTCGTTTCTTCTGGCATAACGCTTCAGCCATTTTGCGCCTGCTGCGCAGCCGAACGGGAGCAAGCTCCCTCGCCACAGGTCTTCGGTTCGATCAGATCCATCGCGCCATCCCATGTGTTTGCCAGTAAACTCTCCCCTCTTTAGCCGCCACCATTTTCCCCGCGGCCATTACCTTATTTCCTACGGAGTACGCCTTGCGTCTGTTTCACACCTCCGACTGGCACCTTGGGCAGAACCTGCACGGCCAGGAGCGCGATTTCGAGCACGCCTGCTTTCTCGATTGGCTGCTGCGTCAGCTGAAGCTGGATCAGCCCGATGTACTGCTGATAGCCGGCGATATCTTTGACACGGTCAACCCGCCGGTCAAAGCCCAGGAACGCCTCTACGATTTCATCGTCAGCGCCCATGAACAGCAGCCATTGCTGACCATCGTGATGATCGCCGGCAACCACGATTCCGGTTCGCGGATTGAACTGCCGGCGCCGTTGATGCGACGGTTGCGCACTCACGCCCTCGGTCGCGTGCTGTGGCTCGATGACGGTCAACTGGATGCCGAACGCCTGTTGCTGCCGTTGCCAGATGCCAGCGGCGAAATTGCTGCCTGGTGCCTGGCGCTGCCGTTCCTGCGCCCCGCCGAAGTGACCGGCGCGCATTTGGGCGATAACTATTTGCGCGGCATCGGCCAGGTTCATGAATGGCTGATCGAAGCAGCAAACATCAAGCGCAAGCCGGGGCAGGCGCTGATTGCCATTAGCCACGCGCACATGGCTGGCGGTTCGGTCTCGGAAGATTCCGAGCGCAGCCTGATCATTGGTAACGCCGAAGCCCTGCCCGCCAGCCTGTTCGGGCCGAGCATCAGCTATGTCGCCCTCGGGCATTTGCACAAGCCGCAGAAGGTCAACGGTGAAGAGCGCATTCGCTACTGCGGCTCGCCGATTCCGTTGTCGTTCTCCGAGATCAATTACCAACATCAGATCCTCGACATTCAACTCGATGGCGAAACATTGGTCAGCGTCGAACCGCGCCTGATTCCGCGCTCCGTCCACTTGCAACGCCTCGGCTCCGCACTGTTGGCGGAGATTCTGCTGCAACTGGCCGACCTGCCCAACATTGACCTGCTCGCCGATATCCAGCGTCAGCCGTGGCTGGAAGTGCGGGTCCGTCTCGACGAACCGCAACCGGACCTGCGCCATCAAGTGGAAACAGCGCTGCAAGGCAAAGCCGTGCGGCTGGTGCGGATCGCTGCCGAGTACGCTGGCAATGGCAGCCACGAGGGCGTCGATGACGGCACAACTTTGATCGAACTGGATCAACTGACGCCGCAGGAGCTGTTCAGCCGCGCGTGGCAGGACAACTACGGCAGCGAGGTCGACGAGCAAACGCTCAAGGACTTCGCCGAGCTGCTGCAGGACGTGCAGATGGAGAGCGAACAACCATGAAAATTCTCGCGATCCGCCTGAAAAACCTCGCCTCCCTGGCCGGGCCTTTTGAGATCGACTTCACCGCTGAACCCTTGGCCAGTGCCGGTCTGTTCGCGATTACCGGGCCGACCGGTGCCGGCAAAAGCACGCTTCTCGACGCCCTGTGCCTGGCGCTGTTCGGCGCCGTGCCGCGGCTGAACAACACCGGCCGCGACGCCAAGGTCCCGGACGCCGATGGCGAAATCGGCACTGGCGACCCGCGCACACTGCTGCGGCGTGGCACCGGCGAAGGGTATGCAGAAGTGGATTTCGTCGGCATCGACGGTCGCCGTTATCGCGCTCGCTGGGAGGCCAATCGCGCTCGGGAAAAGGCTGGTGGCAAGCTGCAAGCCAGCCGTCAGAGCCTGCGCGACATCGATCAGGATCAGCTGCTGGCCAGCCAGAAAGGCGAATACAAAGCACAGCTCGAAGCCGCGCTGGGCCTGAACTTCGAACAATTCACCCGCGCCGTAATGCTCGCCCAGAGCGAGTTCAGCGCCTTCCTCAAGGCTGACGACAATGACCGCAGCGAACTGCTGGAAAAGCTCACCGACACGGCGCTCTATACCCGTCTCGGTCGCCGCGCCTTCGACAAGACCAAAGAAGCTCGCGAAGCCCATAAGTTACTGCAGGATCAGGCCACCGGGGTCACGCCGCTGTCGCCGGAAGCCCGGGCCGAGCTGGATGAGCGCTTCAACGACGCTCAGCAGCAACTCAAGACCCAGCAGGCGCAGCTCAAACAGTTGGAGTTGCAACACACCTGGCTCAAGGACCTGCGCCAGTTGCAGGACGCACAACAGAGCGCCACCGAGCAACTGCACTGCGCCCAACAACACTGGAACAGCCTCGCCGGCGAGCGCTTGAAGCTGACCCGCCTGGAGCAACTGGCGCCGCAACGGCATCAGTTCGCGCGCAAGACCGAACTCACCGCCCAGCTCACGCCGCTGGCGGCGCAGATTCAGCAACACACGCAACAGCAAAGCGAGCTGACCGAGCGACAGACTCAACTCGAACAGAGCCTAAGCGCTGCGCAAACGGCGCTGACCCACGCGCAAAGCCAACACAGTTCCAGCGCGCCCCTGCTGCGTCAGGCCTTCGAAGAGCAAAGCACCCTCGCCCGCCTGGTCAAGGACGCCAGCCTCAGTGCCGATCTCAAGCTGCAGGCGGAACAGGCCTGCACTCAGGGCCAGGGGACGATTCAGGGTTTGCTCGACCAACAGAAACAGGTCGCCGAACGGTTGCAGCAGATTGCCGGTGAGCTTGAGCAAAGCACCCATCTGGCGCCGTTGAGCGATGCCTGGAACGCCTACCGCGATCGTCTGCAACAATTGATGCTGATCGGTAATCGCCTGAACAAGGGCCAGGCTGAACTGGCCGCTTTGGAGCAAAGCGCCGCCCGCGCTGCTGAGGAACTGGCCACCCAGCGCCAGAGCCTTGAAGTGCTGTACAAAGAGGCCGGCGCCGAGCCTGAAGCGGTGGCCGAGCAGATTCAGATTCTCGGCAGTCTGCTGCAGGACAACCGCAAGCAACTGCGGGCCTTTGAAGAGTTGACGCGACTGTGGGCCAGCCAGCAGGAACTGGACAAACGCGGCGCCGAGCTTCAGCAGCGGCAACTCGCCGCTCAGCAAGACCGCGATCGTCTGACCCAGGCCGGTGTGCAGACCAAGGCCGAGCTGGCCGTCGCCGAACAGACCCTAACCGTCACCCGCGAACTGCTGGAACGCCAGCGTTTGGCGCGCAGTGCCAGCGTCGAAGAACTGCGCGCGCAGTTGCAGGACGATCAGCCGTGCCCGGTTTGTGGCAGCCCGGACCATCCTTATCATCAGCCCGAAGCCCTGCTGCAAAGCCTCGGCCGGCATGATGAAAGCGAACAGGCCAACGCTCAGAAAGCCGTCGACCTGCTCAAGGAAAAACTCACCGATCTGCGCGCCGAAGTCGGCGGCTTGATTGCTCAGCAGAAGGAATTGCTGCAACAGCAAGAACAGCTCGCGACTCAGCAACAAGGCCTGACACCAAGCCTGGAAGCGCACCCACTGTCCGCTCAGCTATTGGCCCAGGACGCAAGCAAACGCGACGCCTGGCTAACGCAACAAAGCAGCCAGTTGAACCAGAGCATCACCCAGGATGAACAACGGCAAACCGCCCTGCTCACCCTGCAACAGGATGCCGCACGCCTGGCGCAACAACTGCGCAGCGCCGAAGCCGCGAATCAGCAAGCGACACAACACCTGATCAACCAGCAACGCGAGTTAAGCAGCGATCGTCAACGTCTGGACGAAGAACTGACGGCGTTCAGCACCCTGCTCCCGGCCGACACGCTGGAGGCCTTGCGCAACGAACCCGCCGCGACCTTCATGCAACTCGACCGGCAGATCGCCCAGCGCCTGCAACAACTCGACCAGCAGCGCGAAGAACTCGGCGAACAGCAACAACGTCAGCAGACGCTGGAGAAAGAACAGTACCAACAGCAGATCCGCACCCAGCAGTTGGACGCCGCGCAACAGCAGTTCACCGCGCTGGCCGGGCAGCAACAGGCTTGCCAGGAAAAACTGACTCAACTGCTGGGCGAACATGCCAGCGCCGAACAGTGGCAGCAGCAACTGGATCAGGCCGTCGAGCAGGCGCGCGCTGCCGAAGCGACGGCCAATCAGCAATTGCAAACCGTGCACACGCGGTTGGTGCAACTGGCCGCGGAACTCAAGGCGCAGCAGGAACGTTCGCAGGCCCTGGAAACTGAAGACCGTGAGTTGAGCGGCAAGATCGCCGACTGGCGCGCGCAGCATCCAGAGCTCGACGACGGCGGACTGGAAGATTTGCTGAGCGTCGACGACCAGCAGGTCAGCGAACTGCGTCAACGATTGCAGCAGAGCGAAAAAGCCATCGAGCAAGCCAAGGTGCTGCTGCAAGAGCGAGATCAACGCTTGCTCGATCATCAGGCGCAGCACAACGGCAATCTCGACGCCGAACAACTGGCCACGGCGCTCGCCGAGCTGCAAAACCTGTTCGTCGCCAGCGAACATCGTTGCGCCGAATTGCGCGCAGAGCAGGCCGAGGATCAGCGTCGACAGAATGCCAATCAGGCGCTGGCGCAGCAGATCGCCGACGCCTACACCGAGTACCAGCGCTGGGCACGCCTGAATGCGCTGATCGGTTCGGCCACCGGCGACACCTTCCGCAAAATCGCCCAGGCCTACAACCTCGACCTGTTGGTGCATCACGCCAACGTCCAGTTGCGGCAACTGGTGCGGCGCTATCGGTTGAAACGTGGCGGTAGCATGCTCGGGTTATTGGTGATGGACACCGAGATGGGCGATGAACTGCGCTCGGTGCATTCGCTGTCCGGTGGCGAGACGTTCCTGGTGTCGCTGGCCCTGGCGCTCGGTTTGGCGTCGATGGCGTCGAGCACGTTGAAAATTGAATCGCTGTTCATCGACGAAGGCTTTGGCAGCCTTGATCCGGAATCCCTGCAACTGGCCATGGACGCCCTCGATGGTTTGCAAGCGCAGGGCCGCAAGGTCGCGGTGATTTCCCACGTGCAGGAAATGCATGAGCGGATTCCGGTACAGATTCAGGTCCACCGCCAAGGCAACGGTCTGAGTACGCTGGAGGTGAAATGAATACGCTGTATTCGTTCCGCCGCTGCCCCTACGCCATGCGCGCCCGCATGGCGCTGCGCTATTCGGGGGTTGCGGTGCAGATCGTCGAGGTCAGCCTCAAGGCTAAACCGGCCGAAATGCTCGCACTGTCGAGCAAAGGCACGGTGCCGGTGCTGAGTGTGGATGGGCGGGTGATCGATGAGAGCCTGGAAATCATGCGCTGGGCGCTGGCGCAGAACGATCCGCAGGATTGGTTGCTCAAGGATGATCCTCAGGGACAGCAATGCAGCGCCGCGCTGATCGATGAGAACGATCAAGTGTTCAAGGTGCACCTGAATCGCTACAAGTATGCCGAGCGTTATCCCGAGCAGCCGATGGCGTTTTACCGGTCAGAGGGCGAGATATTCTTGCGCAAACTGGATGAATTGCTGGAGGGGCGTGACTACTTTCTGGCCGGGCACCCGAGCCTGGCGGATGTCGCCGTGATGCCGTTCGTGCGGCAATTCGCCCACGTGGATCGCGAGTGGTTCGGGCAGACGCCTTATGTGCGATTGCAGGCGTGGTTGCAGCGCTTCATCGAGTCAGACCTGTTCACATCAATAATGAAGAAATAACCGCGCCCCCTACGGCGATTCATGCCAATACCGAGCACATCCCCAACGCCGAGCAATCCACCTGGAACGGCCCAAAGAATTCGCCATTGGATTTGATCGGCGGATTGCCCACCAGCAACCCCAAGGCCTTGGCCGTCTGAATGTTGTGAGCGATGTTGTGGTTGCATTCGATGGCTCGTGCCACCGACCCCGCCGAGCCCTGCCCGATCCCCAACAACGAAGCGCCATTGGTCATGAATGCCAGGAAGGCGATGACCCAGAGTTTGTGCCCTTTCATGCCCCCACCACTCCCGCCACATCAGCGTGATCGACCATTCCGTTTTGCGCGCGGTGTTCGAATTGAATGGCGGGATAAGCGACCTGAATCGGTGCTTGAAGGCTTTGTTGCGATTGAGCCGAAAGGCTGACGACCAACACCATGGCCACGTAAAGACCGATGGCCAGGTAGGCGCCGTATTTGGCAGAAGTGATGATTGCGCTGGCCATGGTGTTCTCCGTGGGCATGTTTCAGTGCTCACAGAATCGATCAAAAAACAGAAGATAACTAGCGAGCTTTATGCATAGTAACTATCAGTTTTATTGATCTAGAACCCAGCGTGTTTCAGTCCTCGATAAAGCTCATCAAGCGCTCACGGGCCGCTTCCAGCTCGTTGGGAACGGGCTCGGCGGCCGACAGAATCGGGGTGGAATAGAGAAACAGGAGAACCACTGCCAGACGCATCGCCATGCTGTCGATCCTTATTGGGGAAGGAGTCAAAAAATCAGCGTCAAATTTAAACTCATGGCCATGTGATATCAAGCAATACATTGATAGCAATATGATGCTGTCGTAAACGCGTTATGCAGGAGCGACATCACTTTGGGGCTTTTCGATGCCTTACAGCTCGATCGGCAAGTGACTTCGCTCCTGCATAAAGGGTGCAGGCTTACATTTCAGTGTTGGATTTTGTGATCCAGCGCGGCGTAGAAGTTGGCGCTCTGTTGCAGGTATTTCTGGGTGTAGCTTTGGGTGTGGGATTTTTTGTCACTGATTTCAACGTTGGCGTTGGCGGGCAGTGCAACAGTGGCAGAGATAGCGGAAGCGGCGATAACAGAGAAGAGATTGAAGTTCATGGCGGTATTCCTCGATTCAGTTGGCTTGCTTGCCCGGTAGGGCCGTGAAGCAAACTTAACTCCCGAGGCTCGGCGCCTTGAAATGCTTTGTAGCATTAGCCGATATCAGTCTCATTAATAGAAGGTTGCAGGCCCCATCAACCGGGGCCTGCGGTCTATTGACGCACCAGGAACTTGAGATCGCTGGGGGCATCCATCGGCAGTTTCTGCACGGTTTTACCCAACAGACCGGTCTTGGCATCGCGCTCGACGACGACAATCTGGTTGCTCTTCTGGTTGGCAATCAGCACGAACTTGCCACTCGGGTCGAGACTGAACTCGCGCGGGTGATCACCGTCCACCGAGCGACGCTGAAGCTCCTTGAGGTGGCCCGTCGCCGGGTCGATGGCGAACACCAGCAACTGATTGGTGGTGCCACGGTTGCTGACGTAAAGGAACTTGCCGTCGGCTGAGGCGTGAAGCGCAGCCGCAGCCTTGCCCGATGTGGGCAGACCCGCCGCCAGATCGACCAACTGCGTTTGCTCAAGCTTGCCGTCCCGGTAATCGAACACCGCGACCTGCGCGCTCATTTCCATGGTCAGCCAGGCGTGTTTACCATCGGCGCTGAACAGCAAGTGTCGCGGGCCGCTGCCGGGTGGTAACTGAACGGACGCGGGCTTGGCGGCGGTCAATGGCAGTTCCGGATTGGCCTTGGGATCGAAGCGATAGACGAAAATCTTGTCCGCTCCCAAGTCGTTGGAAAACACATATTGGCCATCCGGCGATGAAACCACCGAATGCACGTGCGCCGACTTCTGCCGCTCAGGATTGACCCGGCTGGACGGATGACTGCTCATCTGCACGACGGGTTTGAGCTTGCCATCGGTGCCCACCGGTAACACCGCCAAGGTGCCGCCCGGGTCTTCGGCCACCGAGTAGTTGCTGACAAACACATGACTGGCGTCGCCGCTGACGCTCGAATGCGTCGGCTCGTTGCCCAGGGTTTGCACCTGACTGATCAGGCTCAACTCATGGGTCTTGGGGTCGATCGCATAGCTGCTGACACGCCCTACCGGATCGGCCTGGCCCGGACCGTTTTCGTTGACCGCGAACAGGCGCTGTTGATCCCTGGACACGGTCAGCCAGGACGGGTTGGCGCTCTTCACCACTTGCAGGGGTTTGGCGTCGATCTGCCCAGTGCGGCTGTCGAAACTCAGGCGATAAATACCCTGGCTCTGGCCGGCGGTGTACGAGCCCACCAGCAATTCGTAACTGTCGACCGGGGCCGCTTGCACGCCCATCGCGCCGACACTGCCGGCCATCAACAGTGGCCAGAGGTTACGCATCCTCATTCGTTTCGTCCTCGTCGTCCTGACCGCCGAATGCTTCCATGGGCACCAGCCGGTGCTCGCCGGAATCGCCGGTGATGATCCAGCTCTTCAAGTCGGGATCAAACGTCGCCGCCGCGATCTGCGCCATGCTGAACTCCCAGCGCTTGAGCGCCCGACCGTCCATGCATTCGATGTGCAGGTTATCGTCTTCATCGAGGGAGAAATCGAATGCGTGCAGCCCGTCGATCTCCAGCATGTCGCAGTGTTCGAGGGCGTTGATCAAGGTGTCGTTTACGGCAGTCATGGCAGTCAATCTTTGAATGGGAAAGTGGCAATGATAGCTCATTGTTGCAGCAGAACCCTGTGGGAGCGGGCTTGCCCGCGATAGCGACCTGTCTGGCACATCAATGGTGAATGTGCCGCCGTCATCGCGGGCAAGCCCGCTCCCACAGGGATTGTGATCAGCCGTCAGAGAGCATCACGCGATGGCTTGCCATCGACCAGGCGCTGGATGCGCAGCGGATTGCCATTCTTCAGCGCTTCCGGCAGCAGGCTGTCGGGGTAGTTCTGGAAGCAGACCGGGCGCAGGAAACGGTCGATGGCCAAGGTGCCCACCGACGTGCCTCGCGCATCGGAAGTCGCCGGATACGGCCCGCCATGAACCATCGACTCGCACACTTCCACGCCAGTCGGATAGCCGTTGAGCAGGATCCGCCCAACCTTCTGCTCCAGCAATGCCGTCAGCTCACCGAACTGTTCGAAGTCCGCCGGCTCACCAATGATCGTGGCCGTCAGTTGCCCATGCAGGCCGTTCAACGCGGCATTGAGTTGCGCCTGATCCGCCACTTCGACGAACACCGTGGTCGGGCCGAACACTTCCTCTTGCAGCACTTCATCGCCATCGAGCAACAGGCTCACATCGGCCTTGAACAGTTGCGGCTGCGCCTGATTGCCTTGTTGCGGGCTGCCGGCCAAATGCTCGATTTTCGGATGCGCGAGCAGCTTTTGCAGGCCCTTGCCATAGCTACTCAACGTACCGGCATTGAGCATGGTTTGCGCCGGCTGATCGCCAATCAGCCCCGCCACCTGCTGCACGAAGGCGCTGAACTGCGGCGAACGAATGCCGATCACCAACCCCGGATTGGTACAGAACTGCCCACAACCCTGCACAACCGAAGCTGTGAGGTCACGGGCGACACTTTCAGCCCGAGCTTCCAACGCTCGAGGCAGCATGATCACCGGGTTGATGCTCGACATCTCGGCAAACACCGGAATCGGCTGCGCACGTGCCGCGGCCATGTCGCACAGCGCCCGACCACCTTTCAGTGAGCCGGTAAAACCGACCGCCTGAATCGCCGGGTGCTTGACCAGCGCTTCACCGACCCCGCCGCCGTAGATCATGTTGAACACACCGGCGGGCATGGCGGTTTTCTCAGCAGCGCGGATCACGGCGTCGGCCACCCATTCAGCGGTTGCCATGTGGCCACTGTGCGCCTTGAACACCACCGGGCAACCGGCGGCCAATGCCGAAGCGGTGTCACCGCCTGCGGTAGAGAATGCCAGCGGAAAGTTACTCGCACCAAACACCGCGACCGGCCCGAGACCGATGCGGTACTGACGCAGGTCCGGACGTGGCAATGGCGTACGTTCAGGCAGCGCGCGATCAATCCGCGCCCCATAGAAATCACCGCGCCGCAGCACCTTGGCGAACAGACGCATCTGGCCGCTGGTGCGACCACGCTCACCCTGAATACGGCCGGCCGGCAACGCGGTTTCGCGGCAGACCACGGCGACAAAGTCATCGCCCAACGCGTCCAGTTCATCGGCAATCGCATCGAGGAATTGTGCACGTCGTTCGGCGCTCAGGCTGCGATAGGCCGGGTAAGCAGCGGCGGCGGCCTTCGCGGCGGCATCGACTTCTTCAAGGGTGGCCTGGTAGAAATCGTGAGGCAAAGCCTCGCCAGTGCTGGCGTCGACGCTCTGGAGTTTGACGATACCGGTAGCGCTGCGCTGTCCGCCAATGTAGTTGTGACCAAGAATCCGGGTCATGGGTGTCTCCTTAAAGTGTGCCGACGGTGCCGGGTTCGAACGCCGCTTCAACGGGCTCAATGCCGTTGATCAAAGGCGCACCGAACTCGGCCTGGCTGATCTCGAACACATCACCCGGTTGGGTGCGGATGCCGTCAGCGAAAGACAGGGTCGCGGTGCCGAAGAAGTGAATGTGCACATCGCCGGGGCGCAGAAACTGGCTGTATTTGAAATGGTGATACTCGAGGTTTTCCAGGCTGTGGCACATGTTCGCTTCGCCACTGAGGAACTCGTTCTGCCAGAGCACCTCACCGTCACGCAGGATGCGGCTGGTACCGGCCAGATGCTGAGGCAATTCGCCGACCCGAAGCTCCGGGCCATAGCTGCAACTGCGCAATTTCGAATGGGCCAGGTAGAGGTAATTCTTGCGCTCCATCACATGATCGGAGAACTCGTTGCCCACCGCGAAACCGAGGCGATACGGTTTGCCGTCGTGGCCGATCACATAGAGGCCGCTGAGCTCAGGCTCCTCCCCGGCATCTTCGGCAAACGGCGGCAGCGGGAACGGCTTGCCCGGTCGCACGACGATGCTGCCGTCGCCCTTGTAGAACCATTCTGGTTGCACGCCGGCCCGGCCGGTCGCGGGTTTACCGCCCTCCACGCCCCACTTGAAGATGCGCATGGTGTCGGTCATGGCGGTTTCGTCGCCGAACTGCTGATGCATTTTGTCCCGGGCCGACGCGCTGCCCAGATGGGTCAGGCCGGTGCCGCTGACCAGCATGTGCGCCGGGTCCGGGTGATCCAGCGGCGGCAGGATTTGCAGATTGGCCAGCAGCGCTGAATAGTCATGGCTGATGCCCAGACCCAAGGTTTGAACCTGCCGCTCAAGATTGACGCCCGCTTCGATTGCCGCCAGCGCCAGATCCCGCACCGAGCGCGCATCCTGCACTTCGCGCACCAGGCCCTGCTCGACCACGCCGACACGGCGTTCGCCGTTACTCAATTCGAACTGAACTAAACGCATGATTTTCTCCTGTAAAACAATTCTTCAAAACACCGAAAAACCCTGTGGGAGCGGGCTTGCCCGCGATGACGGCGGCACATTCACCATTGATGTGCCAGGCAGATTGCTATCGCGGGCAAGCCCGCTCCCACAGGGTCGGTGGTGCTGGCCTATTTCGTATCAGGTACGGGTAGCGCCCCGGGCGCTGGCGGCGAACTGCTCGGCCGGCAACACATGCTTGCGCTCCAGCAGGCGATAAACCACACCCGTCAGGATCAGGCCGAACACCATCACGCAGGACAGGAAGTACAGCCCCGACGCCAGATTGCCGGTGTATTCCTTCAGCGCGCCGATCACGAACGGACCGATGTAGCCGCCGAGGTTGCCCACCGAGTTGATCAAGGCAATGCCCGCCGCCGCACTGGCGCCGGCGAAGAAGCGACCCGGCAAGGTCCAGAACACCGCGGTGCAGGAAAACAGCGCAAACGCCACCAGGCACAGCGCCGCTAATTGCAACACCGGCACTGTCAGCCAGGCGCTGAGGAACAGACCGATGGCGCCCAACACATACAGCACCGCCAAATGACCGTAGCGATCATTCAAGCGATCTGAGCTGCGCGGAATAATCAGCAAACCGATGATCCCGAAGATGTACGGCACCGACGACACGAAACCGGTCACCACGTCAGTGCCACCGAACTGCTTGATCAACGTCGGCAACCACAAACCGAGACCGTAGATGCTCAGGGTCACCGGCAGATAGAACAGCGCCAGCAACAACACGCGTTTGTCCTTCAGCGCATGCAGCGGATTGCCATGGCGAGTCTGGCCGTACACCTCCAGGTCCTTTTTCAGCTCGCCGGTCAGCCAGTCTTTCTCGGCCTGGTCCATCCATTTCACCTGTTGCGGGCCGTCCGGCAAGTAACGCAGCACCGGCCAGGTCAGCAGGATTGCCGGCATGCCGATGACGATGAACAGCCACTGCCAGCCGTGCAGCCCAAGAATCCCGTCCATGCCCAGCAAGCCGCCGGACACCGGGCCGGTGATCATCATTGCGATGGGTTGGGAAAGGATGAACAACCCGAGGATCTTGCCGCGATGGCGGATCGGGAACCATTGGGTGATGTAGTACAAAACGCCCGGGAAGAACCCGGCTTCGGCCGCGCCGAGCAGAAAGCGCATCACATAGAAGCTGTTCGGTCCCTGGACGAACG
The DNA here is from genome assembly GCF_030687395.1 of Pseudomonas wuhanensis. Lineage (GTDB taxonomy): Bacteria > Pseudomonadota > Gammaproteobacteria > Pseudomonadales > Pseudomonadaceae > Aquipseudomonas > Aquipseudomonas wuhanensis. Next base: position 3,602,114 of record NZ_CP117430.1, read on the forward strand.
CCATGCCGATGGTGATGGCACCCCAGGTGACCATGATCCGCGCGAACCAGCGCCGGGCGCCGAAGCGGTCGAGCATCAGGTTGCTGGGGATTTCCAGCAGGAAATAGCCAATGAAGAACAACCCGGCGCCAAGGCCGTAAGCCGCGTCACCCAGGCCAATGTCGGCGCCCATGTGCAGCTTGGCGAAACCTACCGCGGAGCGATCCACATAGGCGATCAGGTACAGCAGGATCAGGAAGGGAATCAGTTTCAGCGTGATGCGACGAATAAGCCGCAGTTCCTGGCTCATGAGTTCGGTCTCCGATTGTTGTTGTTATAGAACCTCGGGGGCCGCCTCTCGCCGAAAACTGCCAGGGCCATCCCTCCGTTGAAAACGACTATATAGTAATACTATTTAACCAACAACACTTCCAAACAGACGAAATTGCGCTTATGTTACGCCGTAGCTCGAACAATATAGTCATACAATAAGAGAACCGATCATGTCTGATAAGAAACCCACCCTGCGCTCCGCCCAATGGTTTGGCACCGCCGACAAGAACGGCTTCATGTACCGCAGCTGGATGAAGAATCAGGGCATCGCCGACCATCAGTTCCACGGCAAGCCGATCATCGGCATCTGCAACACCTGGTCGGAACTGACCCCGTGCAACGCGCATTTCCGCCAGATCGCGGAACACGTCAAACGCGGGGTGATCGAAGCCGGGGGCTTTCCAGTGGAATTCCCGGTGTTCTCCAACGGCGAATCAAACCTGCGCCCCACCGCGATGCTCACCCGCAACCTGGCGAGCATGGACGTCGAGGAAGCGATTCGCGGTAACCCGATCGATGGCGTGGTGCTGCTCACTGGCTGCGACAAAACCACTCCGGCGCTGCTGATGGGCGCGGCCAGTTGCGACGTGCCGGCGATCGTCGTCACCGGTGGGCCGATGCTCAACGGCAAGCACAAAGGCCAGGACATCGGCTCGGGCACGGTGGTTTGGCAGCTCAGCGAACAGGTCAAGGCTGGCACTATCACCATCGATGATTTCCTCGCGGCCGAGGGCGGCATGTCGCGCTCGGCCGGCACCTGCAACACCATGGGCACGGCCTCGACCATGGCCTGCATGGCCGAAGCGCTCGGCACTTCCCTGCCCCATAACGCAGCGATACCGGCGGTCGATGCGCGCCGTTATGTGTTGGCGCACATGTCCGGCATGCGTGCGGTGGAGATGGTGCGCGAAGACTTGAAGCTGTCGAAGATCCTCACCAAGGAAGCCTTCGAAAACGCCATCCGGGTAAACGCCGCCATTGGCGGTTCGACCAACGCGGTGATCCATTTGAAAGCCATCGCCGGGCGCATTGGTGTCGAACTGGACCTGGATGACTGGACCCGCATCGGTCGCGGCATGCCGACCATCGTCGATCTGCAACCCTCCGGGCGCTTCCTGATGGAAGAGTTCTACTACGCCGGTGGCTTGCCCGCGGTGCTGCGTCGCCTCGGCGAAGCCAACCTGATTCCCAATCCGAACGCCCTCACCGTCAACGGCAAAACCATCGGCGAAAACACCAAGGACGCACCGATTTACGGCCAGGACGAAGTGATCCGCACCCTCGACAACCCGATCCGCGCCGACGGCGGCATCTGTGTATTGCGCGGCAATCTGGCGCCATTGGGTGCGGTGCTCAAGCCCTCCGCCGCGAGTGCCGAATTGATGCAGCACCGTGGCCGTGCGGTGGTGTTCGAGAACTTCGACATGTACAAGGCGCGGATCAACGATCCAGAACTGGACGTGGATGCCAATTCGATTCTGGTGATGAAAAACTGCGGACCGAAGGGTTATCCGGGCATGGCCGAAGTCGGCAACATGGGTTTGCCGGCCAAGCTGCTGGCCCAGGGCGTGACCGACATGGTGCGGATTTCCGACGCACGCATGAGTGGCACTGCTTACGGCACTGTTGTTCTGCACGTTGCTCCGGAAGCTGCGGCCGGCGGGCCTTTGGCGACAGTGAAGGAAGGCGACTGGATCGAGCTTGATTGTGCCAACGGGCGTTTGCACCTGGACATTCCGGATACAGAGCTGGCGGCGCGCATGGCGGATCTGCAACCGCCGCAGCAGTTATTGGTGGGAGGCTATCGTCAGCTGTACATCGACCATGTGCTGCAGGCGGATCAGGGTTGCGACTTTGACTTCCTGGTTGGTTGCCGAGGGGCCGAGGTGCCGCGCCATTCTCACTAATCACCACAATCCCTGTGGGAGCGGGCTTGCCCGCGATAGCGGTGGATCAGTCGCCATCAATGTTGAATGTGATGGCCCCATCGCGGGCCCGCTCCCACAGGGATCTGCGTCTGTATCAGAATCTCGCGCTAGCGACCATCAATCGCCGCGCCTGCTATCATGCGCGGCACCCCATCGCACAGGATCGCGCCGTTCCCCATGGATTACCGCAAACCCTCCGACCGCAAAAGCATGCACTCGCGCATCGTCCAGGAACTGGGCATGCAGATCGTTTCGGGACGGTTCAAACCGGACGACAAACTGCCCGCCGAAGCCCTGCTGTGCGAGGAATACGCGGTCAGCCGGCCGGTCCTGCGCGAAGCCACTCGCGTATTGGTCGCCAAGGGCCTGGTGTATTCCCGCCCGCGGGTCGGCACGGTGGTCAAGCAGCGCAAGGAATGGCACATGCTCGACCCGGATGTGCTGCACTGGCTGATGCAAAGCAGCCCGCAAAATGAATTCTTTGATCTGCTGACCAGCGTGCGCAGCATCATCGAACCGGCCGCTGCCGCGTTGGCCGCGCAGTTCGCCACTGATGAAGACATTGCCTCCATCAGTGAAGCCTACCAACGCATGGAAGCGGCACCGACCCCGGAAGCGTTGTTGCAACCGGACCTGGATTTCCACAGCCGCATTGCCGACGCGACGCATAACGACTTGCTGGCGAACCTGTGCAACATGCTGTCGGTGGCGATTGCCGAAGCGTTGAAGCATTCCAACCAACGACCGAATCTGCATGAACTGGCGATGCCACGGCACAAGGCGATCCTGACCGCTATCGAGAATCGTGATGCGCTGGGCGCGCGGCATGCGACGCTGGTGCAGCTGGATGATGCGCGCAGTGCGTTGAATGTGGTGCTGGGAACCGATCCCTCATAACCACCACTAAATCCTGTGGGAGCGGGCTTGCCCGCGATTACGGAGTGTCAGTCGATATAGATGTTGAATGATCCGCCGCCATCGCGGGCAAGCCCGCTCCCACAGGGACTGATGTGAAGTTTGAGATGAAAAAAAGCCGCAACCTTGGTTGCGGCTTTTTCGTTTCAGCGACCGGTCAGTGAGCAAACAGCGAGTTGCCCTTCTGCCCTGCCAGTTTCTCCGGTTTGATCAGGAACCGCGCCAGCGCTGGCAGCAGCCACAGCGCGCCGAACATGTTCCAGAGCAGCATGAAGGTCAGCATCAGGCCCATGTCGGCCTGGAACTTGATCGCCGAGAAGATCCAGGTGCACACGCCGATCGCCAGGCACAGGCCGGTGAACAGCACAGCTTTACCGGTGGACTTCAGCGTCTGGTAGTACGCCTCTTGCAGCGGCAGACCGGCACGCAGGAAGCTTTCCAGACGGCTGTAGATATAGATCCCATAGTCCACGCCAATCCCCACCCCGAGCGCCACCACCGGCAAGGTTGCCACTTTCACGCCGATGCCCATGAACGCCATCAATGCGTTGCCGAGTACCGAGGTCAGCACCAGCGGCAACACGATGCACAAGGTCGCCGCCCAGGAGCGGAAGGTGATCATGCACATGGTCGCGACGCAGATGTACACCAAAATCAGAATGGTCAGTTCGGAGCGTTTGATCACCTCGTTGGTGGCCGCCTCGATCCCGGCGTTACCGGCGGCGAGGATGAATTCCAGGCCTTCCTTGTTGTTCTCTTTGGCGAAGTCCTGCACCGCATGCACGGCGCGGTCCAGGGTTTCGGCCTTGTGGTCGTTGAGGAACACCAGCACCGGCGCCAGGGAGCAATTGTTGTTGTACAGGCCATCAGCCCGGGCGATGGAGTTGTTCAGCACGTCCGGGTTGCGCGACAGGGTTTCCCATTTCAGGTTGCCCTCGTTCATGCCCTTGATCATCTGCTTGGACACGGTCACCAGCGAGATCGCCGACTGCACGCCCTCGGTGTTCTGCATTTTCCACATCAGCTCGTCGATCGGCGCCATGGCCTCATAACGCGAGCAACCTTCGGACTTGGTCTTGACCATCACCACCAATACGTCCGAACTGGTGGAGTAGTTGTTGATAATGAAACTGTTGTCCTTGTTGTAACGCGAGTCCGGACGCAGTTCCGGCGCGCCCTGGTCGAGGTCGCCGATCTTCAGGTTCTGGCTGTACCAGAGGCCACCACCGAAAGCGATCAGCGCCAGGGCAATGGAAATCGGGGCAACTTTAGGGCTGGCAAAGTTCGACAGCAGGCGCCAGAACGGATGTTCGCGGTGTGCGTCTTTCTTACTGCGTTCGACCGCGCGTTTGCTGATACCGACGTAGGAAATCGCCACCGGCAGCAGGATCAGGTTGGTGAACACGATCACCGCCACGCCGATGGAGGCGCCGATGGCCAGTTCACGGATTACGCCAATGTCGATGATCAACAGCGTGATGAAGCCCACCGCATCCGCGAGGATCGCGATCATTCCCGGCAGGAACAGCTGGCGGAATGTACGGCGTGCTGCTGTCAGCGCGTTCTCCGCCTCGCTGGACTGCAAGGCGATACCGTTGATTTTCTGCACGCCGTGGGAAATCCCGATGGCGAAGATCAGGAACGGCACCAGCATCGAGTACGGGTCAAGCCCGAAGCCGAAGAAGTGCATCAAACCCAACTGCCAGACCACCGCCACTAGCGTCGTGCTCAATACCGCCACAGTGCTGCGCATGCAGTGGGTGAACCAGTACAGCAGGATCAGGGTAATGACGAAGGCGACGCCGAAGAACATCACCACCATGACCAACCCATCGATCAGGTCGCCGACTTTCTTGGCGAACCCGACAATGTGGATCTTCACGTTGGGGTTCTGGGCTTCGAACTTGTTGCGGATCTTGTCTTCGAGTTCATGGGAGAACTTGCGGTAGTCCAGCGCCAGCAACTTGCCTTGATCCTGCGGGTCCGGGTAGGACTCCAGCAGCGGGATGTCGACGATGCTCGACTTGAAGTCGTTGGCCACCAGGCGCCCGACTTGCCCGGACTTGAGCACGTTGTTGCGCAGCAGGTCGAGGCTTTGCTGGGAGCCGTTATAGCTCTGGGGAATCACCTCACCACCGGCGAAGCCCTCCTCCGTCACCTCAGTCCAGCGCACGCTCGGGCTCCACAGCGACTTGAGGCCGGAACGGTCGACGCCGGAAATGTAGAACACCTCGTCGTTGATCTGACGCAGGGTCTCCATGTATTCCTTGGAGAAGATGTCGCCATCGGTGGCTTCCACGGAAATTCGCACCGTGTTGCCCAGGTTCGCCAGATCGTTGCGGTGCTCCATCATTTTTTCAATGAACGGATGCTCGAGCGGGATCATTTTTTCGAAACTGGTGGACGGCCGGATCAACGTTGCCTGCCAGAACAGGAAAATACTGACCAGCAGGCAGATGACGATCACCGCCGGGCGGTTGTTGAAGATCAGGCGTTCAAGAAACGTCGCCTTGTCCTGATGAGGAGTGCTTAAGGATGTCATAGACCCGCCTTCTTATTATTTGCCCGGCTCATTTGGACGACCCGTTTTTTCCATTCTCTGCACCGGTGGGCGAAGTGACGCGAACGCCACCCTGCCCGGCCAGGATCAGATTGCCGTTACCTGCCGCAGTCACCGCCGAAACGGAAATACGGTCCGGGCGGTTGAACACGCTGAAGGTTTCACCATCGTCGCTGCTGCGAATGATGCTGCCGCCGTTGCCGACGATCACGATGGAGCCGTCATCGAGCAATGTAGCGCCGGACAGGCCGAACTCCAGTGCGCCGCGTGCAGCCTTGAGTTCGACTTGTTCCCAGTTGCTGCCGAAATCCGTGGAGCGGTAAAGATTGCCCCGCAACCCGTAGGCCAGCAGCGTGGCCGGTTGCGCAGTGCCGATCACGCCGAACAGCGAGCCTTCGTAGGGGCCTTCAAGCCTTTCCCACGTCTGACCTTCATCGGAGGAGCGGAACATGCTGCCCTGCTCGCCGACGATGAAAATGCCGGAATCCTTGACCGCGGCAATGGCGTTGAGGTGGTACTGGTCTTCGTTGTCGAGGCGATCGCTGACGTTTTCCCAGTTTTTACCGCCGTCGGTGGTTTCCAGCAAGGCACCGTAAGCGCCCACGGCAAAGCCGCTGTTAACGTCCTTGAACCAGACGTCGAGCAGCGGCGATTCGCGTGTCAGGTCTTCGAATTGTTTGGTCCAGGTGATGCCGCCGTCTTCGCTGGCGAGGATCTGCGCGTCATGGCCAACGGCCCAGCCGTGCTTGTCATCGACAAAGAACACCGCCGTCAGCAGTTGCCGGGTCGGCACCTTGGCCTGGGTCCAGGTCACGCCCTGGTCATCGGAATACAGAATGTGCCCGCGATCACCGACCGCCACCAGGCGTTTGCCCGCGTGTACGACATCGAGCATCAGGCCTTTGCTGGCCTTGGCGGATTCAACGGAATAAACCACATCGGTGGCCGACGCGGCAGCGGCCAGCGCAGGCGCCGACAGCACGGTACAGCCCAACAGCGAGAGCGCTGTAGCCAGCAACGCGAACCTGCGTAACGCCGGCGGGCGGCAAATACTCACACCCATGACAGGCTCACTCATAGACCTTCCCCCATTATTATTGTTGGGTCGTTCAACCCTTCAGGGCGCCGTAAGGGGTGCTCACCGGGATTGCCCTATTCAGAAGCATAGTCCTGAAACCCGCAATCCAGAGCCCCTTCGGAAGCTGGCTTATCCTATCGGGGTTTGGAAAGGTCTGACAATCGACGCCACGTTATGTTTTGTTAACTGGAGGGGATAGGGGTTGTGGGTGAATGAGGAGGTATTCGGTGGGGTGATTGGGGTTTGGGGTTTTGTGTACATATCCGTTTTTGCGGTAACGGCGGCTATTGGTTCCGCTCTTACAGCGGGTCACTTTGGAAAAGCGCCAAAGTAACCAAAGCGCTTTTGCCCCTTTCGTTCGGTGCCTCGCTTAGGCTCGGCATGCCCTCGCTCCGGTCCTGCTCCGTGGGCCCGCCGCCATCGGCCATCCATGGCCGGGGGCGGCTAACCCGGCATCCATGCCGGGTTGCCCACTGCGCAGAACCTCCACTCGGCCTCTCGAGGGGGCGGTGGATCAAGATCAAAAGCTGCAGGCGAGCTAACGCTCGGCCTGTTGAGTGGTGAAAATCAGAGTGGATGTGCTCTGATTTTGGATGTGCTCTGATTTTTTGTGGGAGCTGGCTTGCCTGCGATAGCGGTCTGTCAGCCGACCAATCTTCCCCGGATATACCCAGTCCAACTGTGGGAGCGAGCCTGCTCGCGAAGCTGTTGATCTTGCCGTTGCCGTTGCCGTTGCCGTTGCTTTGGCTTTGGCTTTGGCTTTGGCTCTTGATCTTGATCTGTTGCCCCTTTCCCAGAGGCCGAACGCAGGTATTGCGCAGGGGGCACCGCGGCAAGGATGCCGCGGTAGCCGCCCCCGGCCATGGATGGCCGATGGCGGCGGGCCCCCGGAGCAATGCCGGAGTGAGGGCATGGCGAGCCTAGGCGAGGCACCGAATGGAGGGGCAAAGCCTTTTGGTTCCTTTTCGGCGTTTGGAAAAGGGACTCGCTGTAAAAGCGAAACCGCCAGCGGCCGTGACCGCAGAAACGGATATGTACACCATCAAAAATCCCGGTCGGCTATCAGGCCGCCATCGCAGGCAAGCCAGCTCCCACAATTTGATCGGTGTACATCTGCAAGAGACAGGTCGGCTATCAGGCCGCCTTCGCGAGCAAGCCCGCTCCCACAGGGGTCCGAGTGAACCCTGCGGGAGCAAGGCCAAACTCAGGCCAGGCTTTTGCTGACCACTTCAAACACATCGCTGGACAGCTGCCCCGAAGCGCGAATCCGCTCCAGCTCACCTTTCATCAACGCCTGACGAGCGTCGTCGTATTTGCGCCACCGGGTCAGCGGAGCCAACTGCCGAGAGGCGATCTGCGGGTTAAACCCGTTCAACTCGATCACCAGATCCGCCAGGAACCGATACCCGGAACCGTCGGCCGCGTGGAAGTTGATCAGGTTCTGCCCGGCAAACGCGCCGATCAGCGCCCGCACCTTGTTCGGGTTCTTGATGGTGAACGCCGGGTGTTGCATCAAGGCTTTGACTCGCTCCAGACCACCGGGCAACGTGCTGCCCGCCTGGACACTGAACCACTGATCCATAACCAGCGGATTGTCCTTGAAGTGCTCGGCGAAGGTCGCCAATGCCGTGGCTTTCTGCTCTTCGAACGGCGAATTCACCAGCACCGCCAACGCCGTCAGACGCTCGGTCATGTTGTCGCTGGTGTCGAACTGCTCAAGGGTCGCCGACAGAACTTCCGGCTTGCCGCTGAGCATCAGGTAAGACAGTGCAATGTTTTGCAGCGCGCGGCGGGCGAAATGCTCGGCCTCGGCCACATACGGGGTTTTCTTCGACAGATCGCGGTTGGCCTGATAACGCAGCCACAAGGCCTCGAACAAACCTTCAGCCAATTGCTTACGGGCAAACTCGCGAGCCGTGTGAATGGCGTCGACGTCAGCCACTTCACTGATCTCGGTCAGATACGCCTCGCCCGGCAACGAGAGCATTTCGGCGACCATCGCCTGATCCAGTGTCTCATCGGACAGCACGGTACGCAGTGCTGAAACCAAACGCTGATCCAGCACCAGCGTCTCACCCTTCTGTTGCTGTTCGATCAACTCTTGCAGCACCTGCACCGACAATTGCTGACCGGCATCCCAGCGGTTGAATCCGTCGCTGTCGTGCTGCATCAGGAACATCAGCTGATCGCGGTCGTACGGGAAGCTCAGTTTCACCGGCGCCGAGAAGCCACGCAGCAACGAAGGCAGCGGCTTTTCAGCAATGTCGATGAAGGTGAAGGTCTGCTCGGCTTCAGTCACCGAAATAACCCGCGATGTGCCTTGAGCACTGGCTTCACCGGCAAGACGCAGGGCAATTTCGACGCCCTTGCTGTCCAGCAGACCCAATTCAACCGGAATCACGAACGGCAGCTTCTCAACCTTGTCCGGGGTTTCCGGGCAGCTCTGGCGGAAGGTCAGGCTGTAGGTTTTCGCAGCGGCGTCGTAGGACTCGCTTACCACCAAACGTGGGGTGCCGGCCTGGCTGTACCAGCGTTTGAACTGGGTCAGGTCAACGCCGTTGGCATCTTCCATGGCCTTGATGAAGTCATCGCAGGTCACGGCCTGGCCGTCATGGCGCTCGAAGTACAGGTCGCTGCCTTTGCGGAAACCGTCAGCGCCAAGCAAGGTGTGGATCATGCCGACCACTTCCGAACCCTTTTCGTACACGGTCAGGGTATAGAAGTTGGAAATCTCGATGAAGCTGTCCGGGCGCACGGCGTGGGCCATCGGGCCGGCGTCTTCGGCGAACTGGTGGGTGCGCAGGTACGCCACGTCCTGGATGCGCTTGACCGTGGCCGAGTTCATGTCGGCCGAGAACTCCGAATCCCGGAACACGGTGAAGCCTTCTTTCAGCGACAGCTGGAACCAGTCGCGGCAGGTCACGCGGTTGCCCGACCAGTTGTGGAAGTATTCGTGAGCGACAATCGCCTCGACCCGCTGGTGCGCGGCGTCGGTCGCGGTTTCGGCGCGGGCCAGCACGGCGCTGGAGTTGAAGATGTTGAGGCCCTTGTTCTCCATGGCGCCCATGTTGAAGTCGTTGACCGCGACGATCATGAAGATGTCCAGGTCGTACTCGCGACCGTAAACCTCTTCGTCCCAGCGCATGGATTTCTTCAGGCTGTTCATGGCGTGTTGGCACTTGTCGATGTTTTCCGGCTCGACGTAGATGCGCAGCGCCACGGAGCGCTCGGTCATGGTGGTGAAGGTGTCTTCGACGCACCACAGGTCACCGGCCACCAGCGCGAACAGGTACGCCGGTTTCTTGAATGGGTCTTCCCAGGTCGCCCAGTGCCGGCCGTCTTCGCCGGGCCCTGAGGCAATCGGATTGCCGTTGGACAGCAGCACCGGATAGCTGTGCTGTTCGGCGACCACCGTGGTGGTGAACGTGCTCATCACGTCCGGGCGGTCGAGGTAATAGGTGATCTTGCGGAAACCTTCGGCTTCACACTGGGTGCAGAACATGGTGCCGGATTTGTACAGGCCTTCCAGGGCGGTGTTGGTTTCCGGGTGGATCCGGACGCTGGTGTCGACCGTGAAGCTTGTGTCGGTCGGTTGCAGGGTCAGGTGGTTCTCGGTCAACTGGTAGTCGGCGGCGCTCAGCTCACGGTCGGCCAATGTCACCGACAGCAGCTCGAGTTGCTGGCCGTCCAGCACCAGCGGCGGCAAGCCCGGGCCACGTTCAGGATTGCGGCGCATCACCAGTTGCGCATGGACCAGGCTGTGGTCCTCGAACAACTCGAAGGTCAGGTGCGTCTCGTCGATCAGGTACTCGGGGGCCTGATAGTCCTTCAGGTAGATCATCTTCGGTTGTTCGGTGCGCATGCTGGAGTCCTTACTGATGCACGGCGAGCTGGTAGGCCGTGTATTTACGAATATTGATCACGCCGGTGTCGAAAATCAGGTACTGGCCCTTGATCCCCAGCAGCGTGCCTTCGGCAATCGGGTTCTTGTCCAGGTTGAAGCTGACGATTTTGGCCGGATACTGCTCGACCGGATAGCGGATTTCCAGAGGTTCGACATCGGTAATCGTCTGGATTGCTTGTAGGCCGAATCGTTCCTGCAAACTGTGCAAACCTTCGGCGCAGCTTTCAAACAACTGATCGCGAACCTGTGCCAGGTCCACCGACACCGCATCGCCCTTGAGCAAAGCACGCCAGTTGGTCTTGTCGGCCACCTGGCTGCGGAACAGGTCTTCGACGAAGCCCGACTGCTGGCGGGTCGAGACGCGCACGATCGGCAAGGCCTGGCTGGCACCCTGATCGAGCCAGCGGGTCGGCAACTGGGTGGCGCGGGTAATGCCGACCTTGATTCCCGACGAATTGGCCAGGTACACCACATGATCGGTCATGCAGAATTTTTCGCCCCACTCCGGCTCCCGGCAAGTGCCGGCTTCATAGTGGCAACGTTCCGGACTCATGATGCAGATATCGCACTGGGCCAGTTTGGTCATGCACGGGTAGCAGTAACCCTGGCTGAAACTGGTTTTGGTCTTGCGTCCGCAATGGGTGCAGTGGATCGCCCCCAGGTATTCCAGGCGCACCGTGGTGCCGATCAACGGATTGACCGGTACCTCGGCGTCACCCAGACGAAAAGCGTACTGAACGTTCGACCCGTCAAGGCGTGCCGACATTTTGCTGATTGCACCGCGGCCAATCTCGATCAATGGATGGCATCCGATTTGAACAGAATGTTTGGCACTTCAATCGACTTCGACTCGCATTCCTGCGGGCCCATGTAGCCGGTGCGCTCTTCCTCGGGCAGGTTCTGGATTTCCCAGGCGATCATCGCTTGCAGGGACAGCTCGCGCTGCTCGGCGGTGAGTTTGCCACCGTCGGACCATTTGCCGATTTCCACCGCCAGTTTCAGGCTCTGGTAGATATCCGGGGTGATGTTTTTGATCATTTCGTTAAAAGAGGACATCAAGGGCTCCGCGCTCTTCATTCATAACTGTTTTAGACGGCCAGTTTACGGCGGTTGTACAAACCGCCCAACAAACCGGTGAAGCATCCGATGAGTAACCCGCTGACGTGGGCCGCGTTGGCAATCTGGCCAAAGCCGATCATAGAGACCAGCCCCGACAGGCACACCAGCAACCACACCAGCATCATCACCAACACCCCTCGGGGCAGGCGATACGCCGGGTTCGGCGACAGAACCTGGAAAATCCAGCAATGCCCGAGCAGGCCGTACAGCACCCCGGACAACCCGCCAAACAGGCTCGGGCCGCTGAAAAGGTATTGGGTATAGTTGGACACCAGGCTGAACAGCAGCGTCAGGCCGATCAGGTTGATGCTGCCCTGACGCGACTCGATACGCCGCCCCAGCTCCCAGTACCACATGCCGTTCATGGCCAGGTGCAGAATGCCGAAGTGGATCAGCATCGGCGTCACCAGACGCCACCACTGCCCCGCCGCCAGGCTGTCGGCCAATGGCGTGAAATGGATGTATTCGCCGACCACACGGAAATCGAGGAAGGTCAGCCAGCGTATCGTCTCGAGGTTATCGCCGAGCAGCGTCACCATGGCGACGATCAGGGTCAATAGCAGCACCAACGCCGTAGCCTTGCTGTGGCGCAATTGCTCGACGAAGCCCGGACGCTGCAGGGTCTGCGTCATCGGAATATCCAGTTGCTGATCGGGGTCGCCCGCCGGAAAGCGTTCGTACAATGAACGTACGTCTTCGCTGATGTTGGCCGGTACCCACAGCACTTGCTCGCCCGCCTCTTCGCTGACCCGATGAGGCACTTGCATGCGCTGCAGCAGTTTGACGAACCCGCTCAAATCCACCGCCAGAGGCAGACGCAATACCGCCACCGCCGTCATCGCAACACCTCCGGCCGCTCGACATCGACCCAGACAAATTTATGCGGGTCGAGACGGGTTTCCTGATCCAGACGATAAGCGACCAGTTTGCCGTAGAGCACCGCGCTGTAATCCAGGCACGCCAGGTTCGGGCGGATCGGCGCCGGTTTGCCGCTGCGCCAGTAGTGGCCGACGAACAACAGCGGCTCATCGACGCCATAGCGCAGCAAGTTGTCTTTTTCGGTGGAGGACAGTGGCGTGCGGGCCACCGGCTCAGGCAAGGCGTCGGGTTGAAACACGATGTCTCCGTAGGTTTGCGGGTCGTCTTCCCAGAACTTGGTGCGGAAAAACGAACGCGTCAGGCCGTCGCCGCTGGTCATGGTCAACCCGTGGGGCAAGCGCATGTCGGTGCCGCGCAACAGGCGATCGAACACGGTGCAGGCAAAACTGCCCGGCACCGCGGAGGCCTGGAGGAAATGCTCATCGATGCAACCGTCGGGGAACAAGCCGCGCAACGGTTCGATCAGGCCGGCATCCCAGCAGGCATGCACCACGCGGAAACGCTCGGCATCGACAAACAATGGCAGTTCATAGAACCATTGCAGAAAGTCGTGCCAATCCTGGGGGTGATCTTCGAACTGGGTCAGGGTTTCATGGAGCAGGCGGGCGTGGCGTGGCGTGTGTTCGCGCACGAACTGCTGGCCGCTGCCCGGCAACGCCGGAGTGCTCCAGCCGAGGGCGTTGAATTCATGGTTGCCCATGATGCACAGCGCCTGACCGGCCTCGACCATGTCGTGGACGATGTGCAGCGCCTCGCGAATCCGCGGGCCGCGGTCGATGATGTCGCCGAGGAACACCGCCATGCGCGACGGATGCCGCCAGACACCACCGTGTTTTTGATAACCGAGCCGGTCGAGCAAGTGCTCAAGGGTCAGAGCGCAACCGTGCACGTCACCGATCAGGTCGTAGCTACGCGCGGGATCGAGCATCAGTCGCCTCCACCACCCAACTTGCTGCCCCAGCCGAGTTTGGTCCGGCAGACTTCATAGTAGTTGTGGTCGAGCGGGTGAATCAGCCGCAGTTTCTGCGCTTTCTTGCTGATGGTGATGGTGTCACCGGGCGCGCAGGTGAAGTGATTCTGCCCGTCACAGGAAACTTGCGGGTAAATCTGCATATCTTTGGACACGACGATTTTCAGCTCACTGTTGCCATCGACCACAATCGGCCTGCCTGACAAGGTATGGGGGTACATCGGCACAATCACAATAGCGTCGAGCTTGGGATGCATGATCGGGCCGCCCGCCGACAACGCGTAAGCGGTCGAACCGGTCGGCGTGGCGACGATCAGACCGTCGGCCTTCTGGCTGCAGACGAACTGGCCGTCGATGTACAACTCGAACTCGATCATCCGCGTCGATTTGCCGGGGTGCAGCACCACGTCGTTCAGCGCATCGCCCTGGCCGATGGCCTCGGCGTGACGCCGGACTTCGGCTTGCAGCAGGAAGCGGTTTTCCACCAGGTAGTGGCCGTCGAGCACTTCGGCGACTTTGACTTCCAGCTCATCGGGGCGAATATCGGTGAGGAACCCCAGGCTGCCCCGGTTGATGCCGAGCACCGGAATATTGTGTCGGGCCAGCGCCCGGGCGGCGCCCAGCAGGCTGCCGTCACCACCGACCACAATCACCATGTCACACACTTCACCGAGCATCTTGCGCGACGAAGTTTGCAGGCCATGACCCGGCAGGACTTCGGCGATGGTGTCTTCGAGGATCACATGCAGGTGACGATCGAGCAGAAACCGTTTCAGTCGGCGGACGGTATCCAGCACCTGAGAACTGCCCAGGCGACCGATGATGCCGATATTACGAAATTGCTCCATGGGGCTCCTATTGGGACGCGGAGGGCCTGCGACGGCGAAAAACACGATTATGGGCGAAAGCGCGGCGTAGACAAAACCCTTTCAGCCACGACGGTGCGCTCGCGTTTCGGGCTATGCTCGCAAGATGATCCTATTTCCAGATTTGCTCCAGTTACCTCACCAGTTGCGCCACCCTGAAGTGCGCGACCTGGCCTGGGTCATCCTCGCGCCGCCAATGCTCAGCGTCACCCCGTGGCCGCAGCGTCATCCGCTGGCCGGCAGCGACTGGGTGCAGGCACCGGAGCGCCTGGAACACTGGCTCAGGCAACTGGATCGCGACAGCTACGATTTGCTGCACTGGCTGGCTCAGGCCAGGACCCGGCGGCTGGGTTTGTACTACGAGCGCCTGTGGCAATACGCCGTGCGGCACGCGCCGGGCATCGAACTGATTGCCGCCAACATGCCGATCCGCCGTGAAGGCCACACCTTGGGTGAACTGGACATGCTGCTGCGTGATCGCGACGGCGTGCATCACCTGGAACTGGCGATCAAGCTCTATCTTGGGCCACAAAATGGTGACGGCCATGACACCGCGCAGTGGCTCGGACCGGGTTGTCATGATCGGCTGGACCGTAAACTGAAGCACCTGAGCCAGCATCAATTACCGATTTCCGCGCGGGCGGAAAGCCGTGCAGTGCTGGCGTCGCTGGATATCCAGGAGTTCAGTGCGCATCTGTGGCTGGGCGGTTATCTGCTCTATCCGTGGCCAGGGCTGACCGAACCACCGAGCGGCGCACACCCTCAGCATCTGCGCGGTAGCTGGCTACATCAGAAGGACTGGGCGGACTTTGTCGTGCAGCGTCCATCCGGCCGCTGGCAACCCCTGCCCCGCCACGCCTGGCTGGCGCCGGCGCACTATCCCGAGGAGCAAACCTGGAACGCTGGACAGCTGAGTGCATGGCTGAGCGATCTGGACCCGCTGGCACCGGCGCAATTGATGGTGCGGCTGACAGAACGTACGAACGGGAATTGGGAAGAGGCGGAGCGGCTGTTTCTGGTGTCCGATCTTTGGCCGAATGTGCCGGGTAATGGTTGAGTTTTTGTGGTGAATGGACGGCCCCTATCGCGGGCAAGCCCGCTCCCACAGGGTTTAGTGTGATCCTGTGGGGGGCGGGCTTGCCCGCGATAGCGGTATTTCAGGCGACATCAATGCTGACTGTGCCGCCGTCTTCGCGAGCAAGTCGAATCGTCGCACCGCCGCTCCCGCAGGGATTGTGGCTGGCCTCAGGAACTAATTAATGCCACGTAAACGGGTCATTGCTTTTTATGCTGCTCAACCCACTGCGCATACGCGTCGATGAATTTCTGCAAGAACGGCCTGACCGACTCCGACAACTTGCCCGTCTCGTCGAACGCTGAACCGGCGCCGCCCAGGTAGGCTTCCGGCTGCTGCATGCACGGCACATTGAGAAACACCATCGACTGCCGAATATTGTGGTTGGCGCCAAATCCGCCGACGGCACCTGGTGAAACGCTGATCACCGCACCCGGCTTGCCGTTCCAGGCGCTCTTGCCGTAGGGGCGCGACCCCACGTCGATCGCATTCTTCAACGGCGCCGGTACCGAACGGTTATATTCCGGGGTCACGAACAGCACCGCGTCGGATGAACTCACTTGTTGTCGGAAAGTGCTGTAGGCTGCCGGCGGTGATTCGCCATCGATGTCTTCGTTGTAGAGCGGTAAATCGCCGATTTCGACGATATTCAGCTTCAGATTGGCAGGCGCCAGCTCGGCCAGCGCCAGCGCGACCTTGCGGTTGATCGACGCTTTTCTCAGGCTGCCGACCAGAACGGCGATCTCGTAGACGTTGCTCATGGAAGATTCTCGACTGTCCGATGGGAAGAGCTTCTAGTTATAGATGATCAAATGACGATTCAACCAGCGGGCGATGGAAAATCGCCGCCCCTGACTATTTTTTTCCTGTAGGAAAACTTACCTCGCCCAACCACGGTCTACAGAACCGCAAATTGAGTGATTTATCTCCAGAGGTTCTAAGCAGATGGCAGCAGTACTCGTCGGTCAGTTCCATGCAAGAGACGCGGAAGGCCGTGTTTATTCCGTGCATGAGTTCCAGGAATCCACCCTGTCGCACGACGGCCTCGCCGGCTCGGTGCCTGTCACCACCTATAAACTGGCCATTGGCGACCGAGTCAACAAACTCGACGATAACGAGTTTGTGCTGGTGCAAACCGGCGTCACCCTCATTCGCGAACCTGAAACGAACGTCGCTTCATAACCCGCTGTTATGAGCAGAAGTCATATGCGCGCACTTGAGTTAGGATTCAGTGACTGACTCCCTCACCTGCTGAACATGGACTTCACGCATGCGTTTACGTCATATCGAAGTGATCCAGGCGCTCCTGCAGACCGGTCACCTGGGCACCGCCGCCGAATGGCTGCAGCTGCCGGTGGCCGAGGTTGAACGCACGCTGCGTGATGCCGAGGATCAGTTGGGTTTCATGCTGTTTGCCAGCGTGCGTGGTCGTCTGCAAGCCACGCGCGAGGCGCGGGAGCTGCAAGTCGAGTTCGCCCACGTCTACGAAGCCCTCGAACCGGTCCAGCGACTGGCCAGCAGCCTCAAGCAATATTTGGCCCCGCCCCTGCGAATCATCTGCACCCCGCCCTTGGCACAACAACTGTTGCCACACAGCATCGCGGCCCTGCGCCGACGCCTCCCCGATGCACCTTGCACCCTCCTGAGCCAGCCGACCCGCGAGATTGTCAGAAGCCTGCTGCTGCGTGAAAGCGATCTGGGCCTGAGCCTGCATGACCCGGACCACGCCGACATCCATTGCCAGGTCATCGCCCAGGGCAAGCTCCAGCTGCTGGCGCCCCATGGCTGGCTGCAACCGAAACAGAAGTACATCTCGCTGCAGGACCTTGCCGGCCAGTCGATGGTTGGCCTGGAAGGTCACGATCCGTTAAGCCCGGCGCTGGACAACAAGCTGCATGCGCTGCGCCCTGCCCCGGTCATCCAGACCCGGGTCCAGACTCATCAGATGATGCGCAGCATGGTCGAGGCCGGTGAAGGCCTGGCGATCGTCGACCCGTTTACCGCCCTCGGCGCCAAGTCGGCCGGGCTCGATGCCTGTCCGCTGGCACCTGCCGTGCCGATCAGCGTGTATGCCTTGAGCCTCAAGACCGCCGAGCCCTCTTCGGCCGTTCAGGCGCTGCTGGACATCATCACGGAACAAGCCGTGGCGATGCTGGCGAGCTGAGCGGGCTTTCCAGCGGATTATCGAACAGCCGATACCAGAACAGCGCCACCTCAGCGGTATTCGGATCGATTCCGCGGTAGCGCAGATGATCGATCCCGCCCACCACATAGCCACAGCGCTCATAGAGCCGGCAGGCCCCCAAGTTGTTGTTCTGGGTTTCGAGCATGATGCCCGGCAGTTTTTTCTTGCGACTCCAGAACTGCGCCACATCCAGCAGCGCCTTGGCCACGCCATGACGGCGCGCCGGAGCATGCACCGCCAATTCATCGATATGGGCGAAGCCGTTCCAGTTGGTGCTGACCACCAGGTGACCTACCGGCTCGTCGTCCAGATAAGCCATGAAAATCTCACTGTCGGCGGCGTCGCGAAAACTGCTGAATTCCTCGGGATCGATGCCGTAACACTTGCGATACGGGATGATTGGCGTCACCGGCCACTGCGCCACCGGCTTACCGACTTGTGCGGCACCATAGGCGGCGACTTCAAAACTGAAATCACTGCCCCAGATATAAGCCGCAAACCCCTCATCGGCGACACGCACCGACAGGCCTGGGTATTTGGGATTCATGACGGGTTGCATACTCGCAAAGGTCCTCATTCCTTGATGCAATCGACGGTGTAGTGCCGTCCATTGCCCTCGTCTTCATGTTGCAAGCCATGCACATCGGCGACAAATCCGGGGAAGCTACTGTCGAACGTACGCGCAAACTTCAGGTAATCGATGATCGAACGGGTCGACTCGGTAAACCGCTCGCCGGGCATGATCAACGGGATCCCCGGCGGGTATGGCACCAGCATCACCGCCGCGATCCGCCCGTCCAGAGCATCGATCGAAACAGCCTCAACCTCCCCGCGTACCAATTGATCATAGGCGTGCGCCGGCTTCATCGCGACTTCCGGCAGTACGGTGTACATGCGCTTGAGGTGTTTGGCCGTGGCGTTGCTGCGATAACAGGCGTGCAATTGATCACACAGGTCACGCAAGCCCATGCCTTGATAACGGGCAATATTGTGTTGCGCCACGCACGGCAGGCAGGTGGCCAGGCTGACGTTGGCGTCGTAACTGCGCTTGAACTCCAGTAACTCGGTGAGCAACGTGCTCCACTTGCCCTTGGTGATGCCCATGGAGAACAGCACCAGGAACGAATACAGCCCGGTCTTTTCCACGACCAGCCCACGTTCCCAGAGGAATTTGCTGACCACCGCCGCCGGAATCCCCCGCGCGCTCAGGGCACCGCCCGCCGTCAGACCCGGCATCACCAGCGTGACCTTGATCGGATCGAGCAGCACGTAGTCGTCGGTCACGCCGCCAAAGCCGTGCCAATCGGCGTCGGGTTGCAGCAACCAGTCTTCGGTGACCACCTGCTCAATACCTTCGGCCGAGGGTGGTTGCCAGATGGAAAACCACCAGTCATCGGCGGCGATATGCTGACGCAGATTGGCCAGGGCCCGGCGAAAACTCAGGGCCTCGTCGAACATTTCCTGCAACAACGAACGCCCGGCCGGCCCTTCCATCATCGCCGACGCCACGTCCAGCGAGGCGATGATGCTGTACTGCGGCGAGGTCGAGATATGCATCATGAATGCTTCGTTGAAACGGTCACGATCCAGTTGCCGCGCCCCGCCGTCCTGAACATGAATCATCGACGCCTGACTGAAGGCTGCCAGCAGTTTGTGCGTGGAGTGCGTAGTGAACACCAGCGGGCTGTCTTCGCTGCGGGAGGTGCCCATACCGTAACGGCCGGCGAAGAACTCGTGAAACGCCGCGTAGGCGTACCAGGCCTCGTCGAAATGCAGCACTTCGACGCTGTTACCCAGGCTCTGCTTGATCAACTCGGCGTTGTAACACAGGCCGTCGTAAGTCGAGTTGGTCACCACCGCCAACTTGACCTTGGGCTCGCGGCCCTGGGTCAGCGGGCTGGCGTCGATCTTGGCCCGGATCGATTCGCGACTGAACTCACTCAACGGAATCGGGCCAATGATCCCCAACTCATTGCGCTCCGGGCACAGGTACAGCGGGATCGCGCCGGTCATGATAATCGCGTGCAGCACCGACTTGTGGCAGTTGCGATCCACCAGCACCAGGTCATCCCGGGCGACCATGGAATGCCAGACGATCTTGTTAGCGGTCGAGGTGCCATTGATCACGAAAAAGGTGTGATCGGCGCCGAAGTTGCGGGCCGCTCGCGCTTCTGCCTCCGCCAGCGGGCCGGTGTGATCGAGCAGCGAACCGAGTTCCGGCACCGACACCGACAAATCCGAGCGCAGGGTGTTTTCCCCGAAAAACTGATGAAACGCCTGCCCCACCGGGCTCTTGTGATATGCCACGCCGCCGCCATGGCCGGGTGTGTGCCAGGAATAGTTGGAGTCGGCGGTGTGCTGCACCAGCGCCTTAAAGAACGGCGGCAACAGACCGTCCAGATATTTGCGTGCCGCGCGGGCGACCTGACGGGCGAGGAAGGGCACGGTGTCTTCGAACAAATAAAGAATGCCGCGCAGCTGATTGAGCTCGGCCATGGCGTCGGCCGGGGCAGTTTCCAGGGTGACCTGCTCGCCCAGGGCAAAGATCGGCAGGTCCGGCGCCCGAACCCGTGCCAGGCGGATCAGCTCGGCCATGTTGTGCAGAAGATGAGCATGGGTGCTGGCGTCTTCGGCGGCAATCAACATGCAAGAGAGGCCGTGATGAGTCGAGGCGACCAGACGCCCTTCGTTGTAATCGACCGCCGAGACGATGCTGAAGCCTTCCTGCTCCAGTTCCCGGGCGATGCCACGCACACGATCACCGGCAACGGTGTCGGCCTTAATGTCGCGGTGGACGATCAGGACCGGGAATTTCAAATCTTTATACATGGGGCTCGGTGTCCTGAAGCGGCAGACCGTGGCCTGCCAATAACCTCAGGGTAGAGGGTTGGAGCGCATGTGGCGAGCGGGATGCCCTGAAGTGGGTCGGCGGGCGCACCAGCATGTGGCCGGCAAGCTCATTGTTCAGACGGTTTACCTGTGGCGAGGGAGCTTGCTCCCGTTGGGCTGCGAAGCGGCCCCCTGCATTCGCTCAGATATACCGCGTTGGCAGGATTTGCGACTGCTGCGCAGCCGAGCGGGAGCAAGCTCCCTCGCCACAAGGGACTCAGGCCTGAGCCTTGGCCTCCGCCAATTGCTGCCACAGCGACGGAGCGCCAGCGGATTTGGCGATGGCTTCCAGACGCGCAATGTGCTGGGCCAGATCTTCTTCACTTGCACGGATGATCCGGATCGGCTGACGATCGGCCGGCAAACGACGGATTTCCGTGGCGGAGTTGTCCGCGCCCTCACCTGAACCATTGCCATCGGACGCATTACCGGCCAGCGACAGGCTGGTCTGGCCGCCGGTCATGGTCAGGTAAACGTCGGCGAGAATCTCGGAGTCGAGCAAGGCGCCGTGAAGTTCACGGCCGGAGTTGTCGACGCCATAGCGCTTGCACAAGGCGTCGAGGCTGTTGCGCTGCCCCGGGTGACGTTCCCGGGCCATCATCAAGGTGTCGAGGATCGAGCAGTGTTGCGTGATGTCCGCACGATCGTGCTGGCCCATCAGGGCGAATTCGTTGTTGATGAAGCCAACGTCGAACGCCGCGTTATGGATGATCAGCTGCGCGCCCTTGATGAACTCGAAGAACTCATCGGCCACTTCAGTGAAACGCGGCTTGCCCACCAGGAATTCGTTAGTGATGCCGTGGACGCCGATAGCGCCTTCGTCACTCTCGCGATCCGGTTGCAGGTAAACGTGGAAATGCCGGCCGGTCAGGCGCCGACCGATCAACTCGACACAACCGATTTCGATAATCCGGTGGCCGTCGGTCACCGGCATGCCGGTGGTTTCGGTATCGAGTACAACGGATCTGGTGGCCATCAGTGCTCAGCTCTCAACGGGTCAATCGTGCAAAAGCGGCGATGTTAACACGCCCGTTGTGTCTTTCAGATACACCGTGTTGCGGCCAATCGCGAGCAGGCTCGCTCCCACTGATCATTCCCACGCAGAGCATGGGAACGATCGGTTTAGGCTTGTTTGTACCCACGCACTTCATCCACGCCACGGTTGGCCAGCTGGTCGGCCCGTTCGTTGCCGTGATGGCCGATGTGCCCGCGCACCCATTTCCAGGTGACGTTGTGGCGGTTGACCTGCTCATCGAGCAGTTTCCACAGATCGGCGTTTTTCACCGGCTCCTTGGCCGCGGTTTTCCAGCCGCGCTTCTTCCAGTTGGCCATCCACTCGTTGATGCCTTTCATCACGTATTGGGAGTCAGTCACCAGCAGCACGTCGCAGGAGCGCTTGAGCTCTTCCAGGCCACGGATCGCGCCCATCAACTCCATGCGGTTGTTGGTGGTGTTGGCTTCGCCGCCCCAGAGTTCTTTTTCAACGCCCTTGCACACCAGCAACGCGCCCCAGCCGCCCGGGCCGGGGTTGCCCTTGCAGGCGCCATCGGTGAAGAGTTCTACGCTATCGCTCATGCCAATCTTTCCAGAAAATGCGGTGGCTCGCCGATCGGTGACCGACGATGCCCGAGGCCGGGGCGGACCCGGCCGGGAAAATAAAATGTGTCTTACGGTTCGAGGTGGCGACGGTTGACCTTGGCCATCGGCAACGGAATCAGCTTGCCCATCGGTTCGCGCCGTTCCTGGCGCACCGGCCGCAGGCCCACCACGATCTTGCGCGCGACCAATAAATAGAAGCCACCACCCGACAACTGCCAGTCACCGGCCTTGCGCTCCCAACCGGCCAGACGGGCCTGCCAGGCGGGCGACGCAAGCGGCGGACGATAGCACCCGAAGCGGCGTTTCTCCAGCGCGAAGCCCAGCAGATTCAGCCAGTCACCCACCCGCGACGGTGAAATGCAACGGGCCTTGCGCAAGGCGTCATGGGCGAACACATGACGCAGGCCCCAACTGCTCCAGGGGTTGATCCCGACAATCAGCAGATGCCCGCCAGGCCGGACACTGCTCGCCGCTTCGCGCAGCAAACCGTGGGGCGACAGGCAGAAATCCAGCCCGTGCTGCAACACCACCACATCGGCGGCGTGCTCGCTCAAAGGCCAGGCCTGCTCTTCGCAGACGATCTCGACCCCCGGCAACGGCGCACCGAGCCGCACATTGCGCTGGACCTGCGGCGCCGACGGTGGCGTCTGCGCCGAGGGGCCGTAATGCACCAGATAGCCGCCGAAGAAGCGCCCCAACTCGTCTTCGAGCATGCGTCGTTCTTCGTCCAGCAGAAATTGCCCGATGGGCCCGGACAGCCATTCACGGGCCGCGCTGATCAATGTCAGCCACTCAGGATCGGCCTGAGCGAACGCTTTATCGGTCATTGCATTCTCCAACGCGCCAGGAAGTTCTAAGATGCGCCAATGTTTTCCGCTTGGCGAATCCGACGATGATACAGATCAGTGCCCTGCCCGCCTTTACCGACAACTACATCTGGTTGTTACAAGACCACAGCACCCAGCGCTGTGCCGTGGTCGATCCGGGCGATGCCGCGCCAGTACAAGCCTGGCTCGCAGCGCACCCGGGTTGGGTGCTAAGCGATATTTTGATCACTCATCACCATCATGACCATGTCGGCGGCGTCGAGCGGCTGAAAAAAGCGACAGACGCGACAGTCTATGGCCCGGCCAGCGAAAGCATCCCGGCGCGGGACGTGGCACTCAAGGACAATGACCGCATCAGCGTGCTGGGCTGGGACTTTGACGTCATCCAGGTGCCGGGCCATACCCTCGGGCACATCGCCTATTATCATCAGGGCCATCTGTTTTGCGGTGACACCCTGTTCGCTGCCGGTTGCGGACGGTTGTTCGAAGGCACGCCCGAGCAAATGCATCACTCGCTGAGCCGCCTCGCGGCGCTGCCCGAAGACACACTGGTCTACTGCACCCACGAGTACACCCTGAGCAATTTGAAGTTCGCCGCAGCAGTCGAACCGAACAACCCCGACACCCTTGAACGACTGGCCAAAGTCACCCGGCAACGCGAAGCCGGAATCATGACGCTGCCTTCAACACTGGCACTGGAAAAGCTCACCAATCCGTTTTTGCGTACCGGCGAAACATCCGTTAAAGAAAAAGTGGACGAACGGAACGGACCCAATAACCGGGCTCCGAGTGCGGTTTTTGCTGCTCTTCGAGCTTGGAAAGATACGTTCTAGGCAGCCTGCTTGGTGATACAAAAATTCTGAATGGTTGACCGCAGGGGGTGCGCTTTCTAGAATCGCCCGACATTTTTGCCCGGAACTTACTTCCAGCCAATGTCGTCACCTATTCGTAAAGCCATCAATTCAGACGCATTGACCCGCTTGGCTCAAGCCATCGCGGTGGCTGTGTCCGCCACTTTGGCGGGCTGTTCCAGCCATGTGCCGCAGACCGAAGCGACACACACTCCGAACATCGCCGCCCGAGCCAAGCAGAAGCCCATCTGGCTCAGCGAAAAACCAACACCGCAAATTCCACAGGACGTCTGGGAGCGCATGCGCCAAGGCTTCCAGTTGCAGGACAACCTGGGCGTCAACCCGCGCATCGAGCAACAGCGCCTGTGGTTCGCCAGTAACCCGTCCTTTCTCGAAAATGCCGGCGAACGCGGCAGCCTCTACATTCACTACATCGTCGAACGCCTTGAAGAACGCAACATGCCGCTGGAACTGGCGCTGTTGCCGGTGATTGAAAGCGCCTACAACCCGATGGCCTATTCCCGGGCCAACGCGGTGGGTCTTTGGCAATTCATCCCTTCCACCGGACGTTACTTCAACCTGCGT
This sequence comes from Pseudomonas wuhanensis, assembly GCF_030687395.1. Lineage (GTDB taxonomy): Bacteria > Pseudomonadota > Gammaproteobacteria > Pseudomonadales > Pseudomonadaceae > Aquipseudomonas > Aquipseudomonas wuhanensis. The sequence continues at coordinate 3,626,656 of NZ_CP117430.1, forward strand.
CAGACCCGCTTCTACGATGGTCGTCGCGACATCACCGCCTCGACCACCGCGGCCATGGATTACCTGACCCGCCTGCACGACATGTTCAACGGCGACTGGCTGCTGGCCCTGGCGGCCTACAACGCTGGCGAAGGTACGGTCAGCCGGGCCATCGAGCGCAACGAACGACTCGGCCTGCCGACCGACTATTGGAACCTGCCGCTGCCAGCGGAAACCCAGGCCTATGTGCCGAAGCTGCTGGCCCTGTCGCAAGTGGTCCTGGCGCCCGACGCCTATGGCGTGAACCTCAACCCGATCGCCAACGAACCGTACTTCCAGGTCGTCGAAATCAACCAGCGCATGGACCTGTCCAAGGTTGCCGCGGTGGCCAACATCGACGAAGACGAACTGTTCCAGCTCAACCCTGCCTTCAAGCAGCGCACCACCGTCGATGGCCCCCAGCATCTGTTGGTGCCGACGTCCAAGGCACAGCTACTGACCGCCAGCCTGTCGACCATGCGCCCTGACGAGCTGATCAGTCAGCGATCGCTCAAGCCAGTGTTCGAAGGCGCAGACGACAGCGAAATCGCCAGCCTCAAGCGCGCCTATCGAGTCAAACGTGGCGACAATCTGGGCACCATCGCCAAGGCCAACAAGGTCGACGTCAAGGACCTGCAACGCTGGAACAAACTGACCGGAAAGAACCTCAAGGTCGGCCAGACCCTGGTGATGCAGGACACCACCAAGGGCAAATCCGGGCGCGTCAACACCGTGGTCGCGGCGAACAGCAAGACCAACGGCAAGGCAACCAACAAAGCGCAACAGACCCAATACAAGGTCAAGCAAGGCGACTCGCTGTACATGGTCGCCAAACGCTTCAACGTTGAAATGCAGCACCTCAAGCGCTGGAACCCTCGGGTTGGCCAGGCGCTGAAGCCGGGGCAGATGCTGACGGTTGCTTCGCCGAATTAAGCAACACGCCCAGTCGAGGGGCTTTTGTGGCGAGGGAGCTTGCTCTCTCGCCACAGGTTCTGCAATCCGCCGGACCATCACCTGCACAATTAACCACGCATTAACCCCCCGTCTTTTTCCTGTCGATACAAGCTGTTACTGTACGGCCCACAAAGCCCAAGCCGCCTGGATCGGATCTCTGACTTGAAGCGTCCCCTCCTCCTGCTCCTGATCAGCCTGGCCTTGAGCTCCCCCGCAAGCGCGACGATCAGCGAAAGCCATGGTTATGCGCAGTTCGGCACGCTCAAGTACCCGGCCAGATTTACCCACTTCGACTGGGTCAACCCGCAAGCGCCCAAGGGCGGTACGTTGCGGGTGATGGCGTTTGGCACCTTCGATACGCTCAACCCTTACACATTCAAAGGCTCGAGCCCGGTTTCCACCGGCAATTTCCTGCAATACGGCATCAACGAACTCAACGAACCGTTGATGGTCGGCACCGGCCAATACGCACCGTCCGGCGATGAGCCAACCTCCAGTTATGGCCTGATTGCTCAATCGGTGGAATACAGCGAGGATCGCAGCTGGGTGGTGTTCAACCTGCGCCCCGAAGCGCGCTTCCACGATGGCACGCCGATCACCGCTTACGACGTGGCGTTCTCTTACCGTTTGCTGCTCAAGGAAGGTCACCCGCAATACCGCACCAACCTTCAGGAAGTGTCGCGGGTGGATATCCTCAACCCACGGCGCATCCGTTTCGTCTTCAAACGCTCCGGCAACCCCCTGCTGATCCTGCGCCTGGGCGAGTTGCCAGTATTGCCCCAGCATTACTGGGAAGGTCGCGATTTCAAGGCCACTACCTTCGAGCCACCATTGGGCAGCGGGCCGTATCGCATCACCTCGGTAACGCCCGGGCGGCAGATTATCTTCGAACGGGTCAAGGATTACTGGGGCAAGGACCTGCCGGTCAATCGCGGCAAGTACAACGTCGATCGCATGGAAGTCGAGTTCTACCGTGACAGCGACGTGGCCTTTGAAGCGTTCAAGGCCGGTGAGTTCGACATTTACATCGAACACCAGGCGAAGAACTGGGCCAATGGTTACAACTTCCCGGCCGTGCGCCGTGGTGATGTGATCAAGGCGCAAATCCCGCACCAGATCCCGACCCAGAGCCAGGGCCTGTTCATGAACACCCGGCGGTCAACGTTCGCCGAGGCCAAGGTCCGCGAAGCGCTGGGGCTGATGTTCGACTTCGAGTGGACCAACCGCACGCTGTTCAGCGGCGCTTACAAGCGCGCCATGAGCTATTACCCCAACAGCGAGTTCTCCGCCACCGGGCTACCGGTCGGTCATGAGTGGCTGCTGCTCAAGCCCTATCGCGATCAGTTGCCCGCCAAGCTGCTCACCGAGCCGTTCAGCCTCCCGCAGACCGAAGGCCGCGGCATTCCGCGGGAAACCATGCGCAAGGCCCTGGAACTGCTCGCCGAGGCCGGCTGGAAGCTCAGCGGTCAGCGGCTACAGAACACCATCGGCCAACCGTTGCGCTTCGAGATCTTGTTGGTCAATCCGAACCTGGAACGCATTCTTCAGCCTTACGTCGAGAACCTCGCCAGCATCGGCATCGACGCACGGCTGCGCACGGTCGATCGCGCCCAGTACAAACAACGCCTCGATCAGTTCGATTTCGACATGATCCTGATGACCCTCAACCAGACCCTCAGCCCAGGCCTGGAACAATGGCAGTACTTCCACTCCAGCCAGGTCGGGGTCAAGGGCAGCAAGAACTACGCCGGTATCGCCAACCCGGTGGTCGACCATTTGCTCGAACAACTGCTCGCCGCCCAGACCCGCGACGCACAAGTCGCCGCCGGCAAGGCGCTCGACCGGGTGCTGCTGTGGCAGCACTACATCATTCCCAACTGGTACCTCAATTATCACCGCCTGGCCTACCGCAACCGGTTCGCCTTCGTCACCACGCCGCCCTACACCCTGGGCCTGAGCGCGTGGTGGCTGAAATCTTCGGAGAAAGATCGATGAAACCCGTACGCGCCCTGCTCTTGCAGGCCAGCGGTCTGTTGTTCGCCGGGCTGGCCTGCGCCGCCCCGCAACATGCCCTGACCCTGTACAACGAGCCGCCGAAGTACCCGGCCGATTTCAAACATTTCGATTACGTAAACCCCGACGCGCCCAAGGGCGGAATCTTCCGCCAGGCGGGGTTCGGTGGCTTCGACAGCCTCAACCCGTTCATCAACAAAGGCGTGCCGGCCGACGACATCAGCATGATCTACGACACCCTGGCCAAACAGGGTCTGGATGAGCCGTTTACCGAATATGGCCTGATCGCCGGCAAAATCGAAAAAGCCCCGGACAACAGCTGGGTACGCTTCTACCTGCGGCCCGAAGCCCGCTTCCACGACGGCCACCCGGTGCGTGCCGAAGACGTGGTGTTCAGCTTCCAGACCCTGGTCAAGGACGGCGCTCCGCTCTACCGCGTCTATTACAGCGATGTGGAAGAAGTGGTCGCCGAAGACCCGCTCAAAGTGCTGTTCAAGTTCAAGCACAACAACAACCGCGAACTGCCGCTGATCCTCGGACAACTGCCGGTACTGCCCAAACATTGGTGGGCCACCCGCGATTTCAACAAAGGCAATCTGGAACTGCCGCTGGGTAGCGGCCCGTACAAAGTCAGCGAAGTGAAGGCCGGACGTTCGGTGCGCTATGAGCGGGTCAAGGATTACTGGGGCAAGGACCTGCCGGTCAATCGCGGCTTCTACAACTTCGATGTGCTGACCACCGACTACTACCGCGACAACACCGTCGCGCTGGAAGCGCTCAAAGCAGGCCAGTTCGACTACTGGCTGGAATCGGCCGCGAAAAACTGGGCCAAGGCCTACAACATTCCGGCGGTGGCCGAAGGTCGGCTGATCAAGGAAGAAATCCCGAACGGCAACCCCACTGGCATGCAAGGCTTCGTGTTCAACCTGCGCCGCCCGGTGTTTCAGGATGTGCGTGTGCGCCAGGCGCTGACCCTGTTGCTGGACTTCGAATGGACCAACAAGCAACTGTTCAACGGCGCCTACGCGCGCACCCGCAGCTACTTCGAAAACTCGGAAATGGCCGCCACTGGCCTGCCGGACGCCGATCAACTGGCGATCCTCGATCCGTTCCGCGGCAAAATTCCCGAGCAAGTGTTCAGCGAGGCGTTCCAGAACCCGGTGACCGACGCCAGCGGCATGATCCGCACCCAGCAGCGCAAGGCCTATCAACTGCTGCAAGAGGCCGGCTGGCGGATCGTCGACGACAAGATGGTCGACGCCACCGGCAAACCGGTAAGCCTCGAATTCCTGCTGGCCCAGACCGAGTTCGAGCGGATCCTGCTGCCATTCAAGCGCAACCTCAGCGACCTGGGCATCGATCTGGTGATCCGCCGGGTCGACGTCTCGCAATACATCAACCGTGTACGCTCCCGGGACTTCGACATGATCGTCGGCAGCTTCCCGCAGTCCAACTCGCCGGGTAACGAACAGCGTGAGTTCTGGATGACCGACGCCGCCGATAAACCTGGTAGCCGCAACTCCATGGGCCTGAAAGACCCGGTGGTGGACCAACTGGTCGAGCAACTGATCAACGCCGATTCGCGCCAAAGCCTGGTGGCCCATGCCCGGGCGCTGGACCGGGTGCTGCAATGGGGGTATTACGTGATCCCCAACTGGCACATCAAGACCTGGCGCGTGGCGTACTGGAACCACATTGGCCATCCGAAGGTTTCGCCCAAATATGACATCGGCATCAATACCTGGTGGGTCAAGCCCGACGCGACATTGCCGATAGAAGTCGAAACCAAACTGCAAGCCGACCCTGCGGGCACGGAGTAATCAGATGCTGGCGTATATTTTTCGGCGACTGCTGCTGATCATCCCGACCCTGCTCGGCATTTTGCTGATCAACTTCGTGATCATCCAGGCTGCCCCCGGCGGGCCGGTGGAACAGATGATCGCCAAGCTCGAAGGCTTCGAAGGCGCCACCAGCCGCATCGCCGGCGGCGGTGCCGAAGTGTCGGTGGCAGGCTCGGCCTATCGTGGGGCGCAAGGCCTGGACCCGGCGCTGGTCAAGGAAATCGAGCACATGTACGGCTTCGACAAATCGGCGCCGGAACGTTTGTGGATCATGATCAAGAACTACGCCACCCTGGATTTCGGCGACAGCTTCTTCCGCGATGCCAAGGTCATCGACCTGATCAAGGAAAAAATGCCGGTGTCGATTTCCCTGGGGCTGTGGAGCACGCTGATCATGTACCTGGTGTCGATCCCGCTGGGGATCGCCAAGGCGACGCGACACGGCAGCCACTTCGATGTCTGGACCAGTTCGGCAATCATCGTCGGCTACGCGATCCCGGCATTCCTGTTCGCCATCCTGCTGATTGTGGTGTTCGCCGGCGGCAGCTATTTCGACTGGTTCCCGCTACGGGGCCTGACCTCGAACAACTTCGACGAGCTGAGCACCAGCGGCAAGATCCTCGATTATTTCTGGCACCTGGCACTGCCGGTGACCGCATTGGTGATCGGCAACTTCGCGACCATGACGCTGCTGACCAAGAACAGCTTCCTCGATGAAATCAACAAGCAATACGTGGTCACCGCCAAGGCCAAGGGCCTGACCCGCCATCGCGTGCTGTACGGCCATGTGTTTCGCAACGCCATGCTGCTGGTGATCGCCGGTTTCCCTTCGGCGTTCATCGGGATTTTTTTCACCGGCTCGTTGCTGGTGGAAGTGATTTTCTCCCTCGACGGCCTCGGTTTGATGAGTTTTGAAGCAGCGATCAACCGCGACTACCCGGTGGTTTTCGGCACACTGTTCATCTTCACCCTGCTGGGGCTAGTGGTGAAATTGATCGGTGACCTCACGTACACTTTTGTCGATCCGCGCATCGACTTCGAAAGCCGGGAGCATTGAGATGAACCTGTCCCCTCTCAATCGCCGACGTTTCGAACTGTTCAAGGCCAACAAGCGTGGCTGGTGGTCGCTGTGGCTGTTCCTGATTCTGTTCGGCGCAAGCCTGGGCGCCGAACTGATCGCCAACGACAAACCGCTGGTGGTGCACTACGACAACGGCTGGTATTTCCCGGCACTCAAGCGCTACCCGGAAACCGCGTTCGGCGGCGAATTCCCGCTGGAGGCCAACTACAAGAGCCCTTACATCCGCGAACTGCTCAAGGCCAAGGACGCCTGGGTTTTATGGGCGCCGATCCCCTACAGCTACCAGAGCATCAACTACGACCTGAAAGTCCCGGCTCCCGCGCCGCCCTCGGCCGATAACCTGCTGGGCACCGACGATCAGGGCCGCGATGTGCTGGCCCGGGTGATTTACGGCTTCCGGATTTCGGTGCTGTTCGCTTTGACGCTGACCATTCTCAGCTCGATCATCGGCGTGATCGCCGGGGCGTTGCAGGGTTTTTATGGTGGCTGGGTCGATCTGGCCGGGCAGCGTTTTCTGGAGATCTGGTCCGGGTTGCCGGTGCTGTACCTGTTGATCATTCTGGCCAGTTTCGTGCAGCCGAATTTCTGGTGGCTGCTGGGGATCATGCTGCTGTTTTCGTGGATGAGCCTGGTGGATGTGGTGCGTGCCGAGTTCCTGCGCGGTCGGAATCTGGAATACGTGCGCGCGGCCCGGGCGCTGGGCATGCAGAATGGTGCGATCATGTTCCGCCACATCCTGCCCAACGCCATGGTCTCGACCATGACCTTCATGCCGTTCATCCTGACCGGCGCCATCGGCACCTTGACCGCCCTGGATTTCCTCGGCTTCGGCCTGCCGCCGGGCGCACCGTCCCTGGGTGAGCTGGTGGCTCAGGGCAAATCCAACTTGCAAGCGCCGTGGCTGGGTATGAGTGCGTTTGCGGTGCTGGCGCTGATGTTGAGTTTGCTGGTGTTCATCGGCGAGTCCGCTCGCGATGCCTTCGACCCGAGGAAGTGAAATGAATCAGGACAATCTGATCGAAGTGCGCGACCTGGCCGTCGAATTTGTCGTCGGTGAACGCGTGCAGCGGGTGGTCGAGGGCGTCAGCTTCGACATCAAGCGCGGCGAAACCCTGGCGCTGGTGGGGGAAAGCGGCTCCGGCAAATCGGTGACCGCCCACTCCATCCTGCGGCTGCTACCCTACCCACTGGCCCGGCACCCGTCCGGAACCATCACTTATTCCGACCGGAATCTGCTGGACCTGAAAGAGAAAACCATCCGCCACATCCGCGGCAACCGGATCGCGATGATCTTCCAGGAGCCGATGACCTCGCTCAATCCGTTGCATTCGATCGAAAAGCAGATCAACGAAATCCTGGGCATCCACAAAGGCCTGACCGGCAAAGTCGCGACCAAACGCACGTTGGAATTGTTGGAAATGGTCGGCATCCCCGAACCGCAGAAGCGTCTCAAGGCCCTGCCCCACGAGTTGTCCGGCGGCCAGCGCCAGCGGGTGATGATCGCGATGGCCCTGGCCAATGAGCCGGAATTGTTGATCGCCGATGAACCGACTACGGCGCTGGACGTGACCGTTCAACTGAAAATCCTCGAACTGCTCAAGGAATTGCAGGCCCGTCTGGGCATGGCGTTGTTACTGATCAGTCACGATTTGAACCTTGTGCGAAGAATTGCGCATCGGGTATGTGTCATGCAGCGCGGTTGTATCGTCGAACAGGCATCGTGCGAAGAATTGTTCCGCGCGCCGCAGCATCCGTACACGCGGGAACTGCTGGCAGCGGAGCCCAGCGGCAAGCCGGCGACCAATGAGATTGGCCCGCCGCTGCTGCAGGTCGAGGACCTGAAAGTCTGGTTCCCGATCAAGAAAGGCTTTCTGAAAAAGACCGTGGACCATATCAAAGCGGTCGACGGGATCAATTTCAGCCTGCCCCAGGGCCAGACCCTGGGGATTGTGGGAGAAAGCGGTTCCGGCAAGTCGACGCTCGGCCTGGCGATTTTGCGGCTGATCGGTAGCAAAGGCGCCATCCGTTTTGAAGGCAAGCAGCTAGACTGCCTGACGCAGCAACAGATTCGGCCGCTGCGGCGGGAGATGCAGGTGGTGTTCCAGGACCCCTTCGGCAGCCTGAGCCCACGGATGTGCGTGAGCCAGATCGTCGGTGAAGGCCTGCGAATCCACAAGATGGGCACCGAGGCAGAACAGGAACAAGCGATTATTGCGGCACTCAAGGAGGTAGGTCTGGACCCGGAAACCCGGCACCGCTACCCCCACGAATTTTCCGGTGGGCAACGGCAGAGAATCGCCATTGCCCGGGCATTAGTGCTAAAACCGGCGTTGATTTTGCTGGACGAGCCGACTTCGGCCCTCGACCGCACCGTGCAACGCCAAGTGGTGGAGCTGCTACGTTCACTGCAAACCAAGTACAACCTGACGTATTTGTTTATCAGCCATGACCTGGCTGTCGTCAAAGCGCTGAGCCACCAGCTGATGGTGGTCAAGCATGGCCAAGTGGTCGAACAGGGAGACGCGCAAAGTATCTTTGCCGCCCCCCAACATCCGTATACACAGCAGTTGCTGGAAGCCGCTTTTCTGGCACCAGCCACTGCGCAATAAACCTGAAAAGAGGAGCAACACATGGGTTTTCTCGCCGGTAAGCGCGTACTGATCGTCGGTGTCGCCAGCAAGCTGTCCATCGCATCCGGCATCGCTGCCGCCATGCATCGCGAGGGCGCTGAGCTTGCCTTCACTTATCAGAACGACAAACTCAAGGGTCGTGTCGAAGAATTCGCACAAGGCTGGGGCTCGAGCCCTGAGCTGTGCTTTCCGTGCGACGTGGCCAGCGATGAAGAAATCGCCAAGGTCTTCGAAGCACTGAGCAAGAAGTGGGACGGCCTGGACTGCATCGTGCACTCCGTCGGCTTCGCCCCGGGCGACCAACTGGACGGCGACTTCACCGAAGCCACCACCCGTGAAGGTTTCCGCATTGCTCACGACATCAGCGCCTACAGCTTCGTGGCCCTGGCCAAGGCTGGCCGCGAAATGATGAAGGGCCGCAATGGCAGCCTGCTGACCCTGTCGTACCTGGGCGCCGAGCGCACCATGCCGAACTACAACGTGATGGGCATGGCCAAGGCTTCCCTGGAAGCTGGCGTGCGTTATCTGGCCGGCTCCCTGGGCCCGGACGGCACCCGCGTGAACTGCGTATCGGCTGGCCCGATCCGCACCCTCGCTGCTTCCGGCATCAAGAACTTCCGCAAAATGCTGGCCGCCAACGAAGCGCAAACCCCGCTGCGTCGTAACGTCACCATCGACGAAGTCGGCAACGCCGGCGCCTTCCTGTGCTCGGACCTGGCGTCTGGCATCAGCGGCGAAATCATGTACGTAGACGGCGGCTTCAACACCACCGCCATGGGCAACATCGAAGAGTGATCTTCGGTTAGCCATTAAAAACCCGCCTCTTCACAGGCGGGTTTTTTATGCCTGCAATCTTGCAGCGCACTCGATCAACTGTGGGGCTTGCCCGCGATGGCGGAGTATCAGGCACATCAATGTTGGATGTGATGACCTCATCGCGGGCAAGCCCGCTCCCACAGTAATCCGCGCCGGACACTGACTTTGTGTTCACTACTCCCACAGGGGTTAGCGTTTAGTCGTCGATTTGTGTCAAACACCGCGCAAACAACTGCTGGATCGGTAGTGTGCGCTGGCTATAACGCTGCAACAGCACGATCTCCCGGTAGAACGTCAGCTCACCCAACGGGATGATCCGCACCTTCGCCCCATGCTCAAGCCACAGCCCCGCCTCGGGCAATAGTGAAACACCCAGTCCGCATTCGACCATTTTGACGATAGCCTCCAGCTCATCCAGCTCCAGAGCCACCTGCACATCGATCTGCTGCTCGCGTAAAAAGCGAGTCACCAGGCGCCCACCGAAAGAATTGCGGTCGTAGCGTACGTGGGGATGCTCGGCGAGCAACTGCAGCGGGTCGTCGCCCTCAAGATCTGCCGGCACGATCAGCACAAACGGCTCCCGGCGGATGACTTGCACCGACAATTCCTTGGGTAGTTCAAACGGCGGCCTGATCAGAATCGCCAGGTCCACTTCGCCGGTGTCCACCTGACTCAACAGATTCAGGGATACCCCCGGCACCAGCTTCGCCTCCAGCAATGGCGCCTGTTGCCTGAGGCGCAACAGCGCGCGCGGCAACAAGCCGGTCTGCACGGTAGCCACCGCGCCGATTTTCAGTTCGCCACGAAACTCGGCGACGCTATCACTGACGGCCATGCGGCTGAAGGTCTCAAGAATTTCCCGAGCCATCGGCAACGCCCGCTGCCCCGCTGCGTTGAGAATCGCCTGACGTCCGGTGCGATCGAACAGGCGTATGCCCAACGCCTGTTCGAGGTTGCGGATCTGCGCGCTGACCGCCGACTGGGTCAGGCCGATGTGCATACCTGCCGCAGCAAACGTGCCATAACGCGTCACGGCAATGAAGGTTTTCAGTTCCCGCAGCATGCGGCGGCTCTCCAATTGATCGAAATAATTTGAGCTCGCTGCAAAAACTATCGTCTTTCAATCAAAAAGCACAGGACTAAACTCGATCTCAACTCTCAACTCTCAACTCTCAACTCTCGACTCTCACTCCCAACCTATCGAGGCACGTCCGATGCAACTGTCCCCTTTTCACTTGGCTATCCCGGTTTACGACTTGGCCGCTGCCCGGCGCTTCTACGGCGAAGTGTTCGGCCTGGAAGAAGGTCGCTCCAGCGATCACTGGGTCGATTTCAACTTTTTCGGTCATCAACTGGTGATTCATCTGGCACCGAAAAACGCTTCTCAGGAAGCCGCCCATACCAACGCCGTGGATGGCCACGACGTACCGGTGCCGCATTTCGGTGTGGTATTGGGGATGGAGGAATGGGAAAACCTGGCGGCGCGCTTGAAAGCCCTTGGTACGCACTTCGTGATCGAGCCGGGCATCCGCTTTCAGGGACTGGTGGGCGAACAAGCCACGATGTTTCTCTTCGACCCCTGCGGCAACGCCCTGGAATTCAAGGCGTTCAAGAACATCGACCAGTTGTTCGCCAAATGATCGGCCCAACCCTTGACGCCACCGCCCTCAGTGAAGCGGTGGTCCATGGCGGTACAACCGCTGCCGCCATCGCCGAAGCCTTTCTTGAACGCATTCAGGCGCAGGAGCCGGATATCCAGGCCTTCGTTTCGTTCGACGCCCGGCAGGTTCTCGCCGATGCGGAGAAAAACAATGGCCGAGGCCTGTTGGCCGGCGTACCCGTGGGCATCAAGGACATCTTCGACACCGCTGCCTATCCGACGCAATTCTATTCACCGATTTATACCGGCCATCAACCGTCCCGGGACGCCCACGTAGTGACGCTGCTGCGCCAGGCCGGCGCGCTGATCATGGGCAAGACCCACACCACCGAGTTTGCGTACATGCACACCGGCCCGACTCGCAACCCCCACGACTTCGCCCGCACACCGGGCAGCTCCAGCGCGGGTTCGGCAGCCGGGATGGCGGCAGGTTTCTTTGCCTTGGCGCTGGGCACCCAGACCGCTGGCTCGTTGCTCAAGCCGGCGTCCTACTGCGGCCTCTTCGCCTTCAAGCCGTCGCTGGGGCTGGTGTCGCTGGAAGGCGTAAAGCCACTGGCGCCCAGCTTCGACACCGTGGGTTGGTATGGACGATCAGTGCGCGATCTGCACCTCGTGGCGCGAGTATTGATTCCTGGCTTCGTAACACCTGACGTCGAGCGGCGTCCGCTGCAATTGGGTTTCTGCCGCACCTCGCGCTGGGATCAGGTGGAGCCCGAGGTGGCCCGCGCTCTGGAGCAGGCAGTGGATCAGTTGCGCAGCGCCGGCCATCACGTCAGCGAAGTGCGGCTTCCGAATGAGTTCGCCGGTGTGTTCGACGATCATCAGTTGATCAACGATTGCGAAGGTGCGCGCTCGCTGGCGAAGGAGTTTCAACAACACCGGGCACAATTGAGCCCTTCGACACTGGCCATGTTCGAGCGAGCGGCGGCCACAACATGGGAACAGGAGTCCGCTGCCAAGGCACGCCTGGCTAATCTTGCCCCACGCTTGAATGAGCTGTGCCAACCCTTCGACGCCATGCTCGGCGCCACTTGCGGGATGGTCGCGCCGATGGGCCTGGAAAGCACCGGACCGTCAGACTTCATCAAATTCTGGGGGGCGTTCGGCTGGCCGCAGGTGAATATCCCGTTGCCCCGCGCCGAAGCGCAACTACCGATCGGACTGCAGATAATCGGGCGGTTCAGGCACGACGGCTCGTTATTGCGAGCAGCGTCCCGGATTGCAGCGGGCTTGCAGGGCAGCCCTCAAACCCCGACCTGGCCTTGATGGCGAAGCTCATCGAGCGCCAGCATCAGGCTTTCGACTGTTTTGTGAAGATCGGGATTGAATTCGATTTGAGCGACACTGAAACGAATGTCATAGCCACGATGCACCGTGGCATTGCGTTCATCGAGTATTTCCTCGAGCCGCGCCCTGATCTCAGCAATGTCCACCGCGTTGGCGCCGGTCAATAAGGCGGCAAACTCATCGCTGCCCAGCCGGCCGATCACGTCGCTTTCACGAAAAGCGATGCGCAGCACATCGGCGAAGGTTTTCAGGGCATCGTCGCCCTCGGCTCGACCGTACAGCTGGTTGATGCGCTTGAAGTGATCAAGGTCGAAAAACAGCAGGGTCGCGGGTTTGCCCAACTGCTGACAGGCCTCCAGCCCCAACCGGGCCAAGGCCTCGAAGCCATGACGATTGGAGAGTAGCGTCAGCTCATCCATGCTCGCCATCTGCACGCCCATCAGTTCTTGCTCGGCCTTGCGCGCCCTGTCGCGCAGTACATCGCGATCTGCGCTGTCGAGGACGTTCGGCGTGCGCATGTCTGCGCCAGCGCCGGGTTTGAGCGGTTTGCCTGGGGTTAACATCACTCACTCCTTGATGGATATGAACGTTAGAGTCGCTCACACCCGGTATGACTCCCTATAAATGCGCCGCTGGTCAGCTACCTGCCACCGGACACGGTCCTCCAGCATCGGCCCAGCGTTTGAACTGGGTGACGAAGATATCGTGGGGCACCGGCACCGGCGCCCGCCCCTCACCTGGATTCCAGCCCCAAAGCACCAGCTTATCGTCGCTGACGTGCTTGATCAGCGCCGCAAAATCACGATCGCCATTGCTGGAACGGTCCTTGATCATCGCGCACAACTTGTCGGCTGGCAGACCGATCCAGGCCATTTTGTGCGCGGCCGGCGGCAGGCTCCAATGCGGTGCTCCGGGCGGCGCGTTGGGGCCATAACTGGCCGGCGGATTGCGTTCGGCATGGCAACTGGCACACGGCAAACCGGCAGCGCCCTTGCCGTCCAGGCCACGAACCACATTCATTGCGTGAGCAATACCGGCGTCGAACTGCAACGGCGAATCGCCGGGGATATGACAGTTCTGACAACGCGGGCTCTGGAACACCTTCTGCACCGTGTCGAACGCCTTCACCGCCTCTTTATCATCAGCGAACAGGTCCGAGGCATAGCCACCCAGGCCAATCAGCATCACCGCGCCAAGAAACGCATGTCGTCTCATCTCACACCCCCGACAGTTGCAACGGCAATTCCCGCAGACGCTGCCCGGTCAGGGCAAACACCGCGTTCGCCACTGCCGGCGCCACCGGAGGCACACCGACCTCGCCAATGCCACCAGGCTTGTCGCTGCTGGGGACGATATGCACCTCGACCACGGGCATTTCGTTCAGGCGCAGGACCTGATAGTCGTGATAATTGGACTGCTCAACCTGGCCGTTTTTGAATGTCAGTTTGCTGTGCAAGGTAAATCCAAGACCGAAGGTGATGCCCGATTCCATCTGCGCGGCGATGCCCTGCGGGTTCACCGCAATGCCGCAATCCACCGCACACACCACCCGGTGCACGCGAATCCCCAGGTTCTCCTGCGACACCTCGGCCACCTGGGCGACATAACTGCCGAAGGACTCGTGCACCGCCACGCCCAATGCATGACCGTCCGGCAATGGTGCTTTCCAGTTGGCTTTCTCTACTGCCAGATTCAGCACGCCCAGATGCCGTGGATGTGCCTTGAGCAAGGCGCGTCGGTACTCCACCGGGTCCTTGCCGGCCGCGTCTGCCAGTTCATCGACCAACGACTCCATGACGAATGCCGTATGCGTGTGCCCCACCGAGCGCAACCACAGCACGCTAATGCCGGTTTGCGGTGAATGCAGTTCGACCTGATGATTGGCCAGCCCCTCAAGATAAGGGCTGTCGGCCACGCCTTCGACGGAGGTTTTGTCGATGCCATCCTTGACCATGGTTGCCGCGAACGACGTGCCGGTCAGGATCGACTGCCCGACCAGCACATGCTTCCAGGCCATTGGCATGCCGTCGGCACCCAGCCCGATGCGCGCCTGATGCAAGAATGCCGAGCGGTAGTAACCACCGCGAATGTCATCTTCTCGGGCCCAGACGGTTTTCACCGGCCCGCCCGCTGCCTTGGCGACGTACACGGCTTCGCTGACAAAATCCGAGGTCGGATTGGCTCGACGCCCGAAGCCGCCGCCGAGGAATTGGGTGTGGATCTCGACCTGTTCGGGTTTGAGCCCGGTGATCTTCCCCGCGATCATCTGATCCAGCGTCTGAAACTGTGTGCCGGTCCAGATTTCGCATTTGTCCTTGGAGATTTTCACCGTGCAATTGAGCGGTTCCATCGGCGCGTGAGCCAGGTAAGGCACGTTGTATTCGGCCTCAATCGTCTTCGCCGCTTTGCCCAGCGTCGCTGCCGTATCTCCGGCCTGACTGGCGGAAGTGCCGGGGGTGGCGGCGAGCTTACGGAAGCTCTCCAGCAGCTGTTGACTGTCGAGCCCGGCGTTCGGCCCCAGGTCCCATTCGACCTTCAGTACATCGCGCCCCAGCTTCGCCGCCCAATAATGATCGGCAATCACCGCGACCCCCGTGGGCACCTGCACCACTTTGTGCACGCCCGGCACCGCCAGCGCCTCGGCGCCTTCGAAGGATTTGACGCTGCCGCCGAACACCGGTGGGCGAGCGACCATCGCCGTCATCAGCCCATCGAACTGCACGTCCATGCCGAACTTGGCCTGCCCGGTGATTTTCTCCGGGGTGTCGAGACGCTTGGTGGGTTTGCCGATGACCTTCCAGTCCTGGGCTTCCTTGAACTTGATCGAGGCCGGATCCGGCACCGGCAGCTTGGCGGCGTCATCCGCCAGTTCGCCATAAGTGGCGCGTTTGTCGCCGGCAATGACCACGCCCGATTCGGTGCGAATCTGCGAAGGCGCCATGTCGAATCGCTTGGCCGCCGCCTCAATCAGCATCAAGCGCGCCGCCGCTCCGGCCTGGCGATAGCGGTCAAACTCCATCCAGGTCGACGTCGAACCGCCGGTGATCTGCATCCCGCCAAACCCCGGCAGGCCATAATCGGCCGCCGAAGCCGGCCCATGTTCGACGCGGATTTTCGACCAGTCGGCGTCCAGCTCTTCGGCGATCAACATGGTCAGGCCGGTCCAGATGCCTTGGCCCATTTCCGAATGGCCGAGCAGCACGGTGATGCTGTTGTCGTTGCCAATGCGTAAAAAGGCATTGGGGGCGAAGACGTTTCCTTGATTCTCGGCGCCGACGGAAAAACGATTGGCACCCGGGATGACAAACGCCACCACCAGACCGCCACCCAACACCGCACTGCCCTTGAGAAAACCGCGACGCGAGACAGGGTTGATTCTGTTCATGGGTCAACTCCCTTCGACGTGGTATCAACCGATCTCGGCGGCGCGTTTGACCGCGGCGCGGATTCTTGGGTAGGTGCCGCAGCGGCAGATGTTGCCGGACAGCGCCTGGTCGATATCGCTGTCGGTGGGCTTGGGGATCTTCGCCAGCAACGCTGCCGCCGACATGATCTGCCCCGACTGGCAATAACCGCACTGGACCACGTCGAGTTCGGCCCAGGCTTGCTGGAGCGGGTGCGAGCCATCGGCGGACAAGCCTTCGATGGTGAGAATTTTCTGCCCGTGGGCCACCGCCGTGGCGGGCGTGATACAGGAGCGCAGCGGCGCGCCGTCGACGTGTACGGTGCAGGCACCACACTGGGCCATGCCGCAACCGAATTTGCTGCCCGTCAGGTGCGCGACATCGCGCAGCACCCAGAGCAACGGCATGTCCGCGGGGACATCCAGTTCCTGGTCCTTGCCATTGATGTTAAGGGTCAGCATTGCGGGTTTCCTCAGACTCACGGTGTTCTGAAGGGGCGCCTGTGCCGCGAAGCCATCATTTTTGTGCAGGTCGGCGATTACGCGCGCCTTGGGTTATCCCTACAGCTAAGCGCAATTTGACCCACAAGCCATGTTCATCGACCACCGGTCGCTTCCCATTCTCACGACTTGTCGATCTATGGCACACCCGGACCACTACAGGCTGACTACGCTGATAATCCAGAGTGATTAACCCGCAGAGGAGCACCGCCATGCACCGCGTTCAAAAACTCACGCCCTGCCTATGGTTCGACGATCAGGCCGAGGAAGCCGCGAAGTTTTACTGCGCAATCTTCGATCATTCAAAAATCGCCGGCATCACCCATTACGGCAAGGCCGGTCAGAAAATCCATTGCCGGCCGGAAGGTTCGGTGATGACCGTCAGTTTCGAGCTCGATGGGCAAAGCTTCACAGGCCTTAACGGTGGCCCGGTTTTCAAGTTCAATGAGGCGATCTCATTCCAGGTCAATTGCCACACTCAGGAAGAAGTCGACCACTTCTGGGGGCGCCTGTCTGCGGGTGGTCCCGTTGAAGCCCAGCAATGCGGCTGGCTCAAGGATAAATTCGGTGTGTCGTGGCAGGTCGTGCCGGTCGTTCTGATGGACATGATGAAAGACCCCGACACAGCCAAGTCCCAGCGCGCCATGACAGCGATGCTGCAAATGAAAAAACTCGACATCGCCACGCTGCAACGAGCCTTTGACGGCGAGAGCTAATACACTCCAAGGCTGACCCGCCGAGGACACCGAGATGAAGCACACCGTCGCCAAAGATGCAGACAAAGCCCCGCGCTTCTGGCGCGACGACGCCCTGCCCTTCATCGAAGCCCGCTCCATCGCCGACGGTCGCGAGGTCTGCTACAGCCGGCATTCCCACGCGCATTTTTCCATCGGCGCAATCACCGCCGGGCGCAGCACCTATATTCACGAACAATCGGAGTTTCAGGTCAGTGCCGGCACCGTGGTGCTGATGAATCCGGGCGATGTGCATGCCTGCAATCCGATCGACGACCAGCCGTGGTCGTACTTGATGCTGTACGTCGAGACGCCGTGGCTGACCGACTTGCAGCATCAGCTCGGCTTCAGCCAGGACTCGGCGTTTCGCCGGTTTTCCATCACCCACAATCGTGACGTCCAGCTGTTTACCGGCCTGAAGAGTTTGTACGAGGTGTTGATCGACCCGCAGCAAGACGTGCTGTGCAAGCACAGCGCTGCGGTGGAGTTTTTCACCGAGGTGCAACAGCGGCTCAACCCCGTCGATCAACCGTTGCGCGAACCCAATTTCAAGCTGGAGCGGGCCGCCGACTATATCCGCGACAATTGCACACAGATGCTCAAGCTGGAAGACATTTGCGAGGCGGCGCAACTGTCGTCGTCCTACCTGATCCGCGCGTTCAAGCAGCATTACGGCATGACGCCCCATGCGTTTCTGATCAACCGGCGCATCCAGTTCGCCCGGGATCGGTTGCGCAGCGGCAAGTTGATTGCCGATGTGGCGCTGGAGGCCGGGTTTGCTGATCAGGCGCATTTTCAGCGTGTATTCAAACAGCATCTGGCGGCGACACCGGGGCAGTATCGCGGCTAACTCATCCTCCCTCGCCACAAGCCTTGATGGGCGGAACTGCCACACAAACCCCTGTGGGAGCAACTGTCTTGATGTCTTTTATTTTGAAGTTTGATCAAAGGGCAGCCGAACTTCCACAGTCTCAAACCATGTGATTTCCCAAATGAGCAAGCAGTCTGTTTAGGCTGCCTGCTCTCTCCACTCAGTTTGGTCACGGATCATCGCGTTCAGCCTTATCAACAACACCCGCATGCAGGCGATCAGCGCCACTTTCGCGCATTTACCTCTCAGGCGAAGCGCGTCATATCGGGCTTTGAACTCGGGTTGTCGCAAAATCACAGCCCAACTGGCCATGTACATCGCACGTCGCACGGCAAATCGGCCACCGCTTATATGACGAGGCCCTTCGTGGTTGCCGCTGTCGTCGTTGTAAGGGGCGATCCCTGCCAGTGCTGCGATCTCGTGCCGTCCAACCTCTCCCAGCTCAGGCAGGTAGGCCATGATGCTGGCTGCGGTCACGAGCCCTAGTCCCTTAACCGAGCGCAAGCGGGCAATTTTTTCACTGTCCAGGTCTTTGGCGCTTTGGCAGATCAGCTGTTCTATCGACTTTATTGCCTGATCTAAATAGTCGATATGGCTTTGCAACAAGGGTTTTATCGAGTCGACAGAAGCCGTTTTGATACGCCGCCTGTCGTCACTTTGCTGCTGAACAAAGTTTTCGCGTTGCTGTACCAGCGCACGCAAATTGTCCTGTTCGGCGCTGGTGATACGGCTATCGGCGTCCTTTATAATCGTTGCAAATTCGGCGAGAAGCCGCGCATCTATCGCGTCTGTTTTAGCGCGATAACCCATTGCCTTGGCAAAATCTTTCGCCCGACGAGGATTGATTCGTAAGACGTCAAAGCCGCCCCTTTGAAGCACCTTCATGGGCCCCCGCTCGTAGCCACCGGTGGCTTCCAGTAACACGCGGGTGACTTCGAAGCCTTTTAACCAATCAATCAGCACCGGGAAACCACTGGCGCTGTTCGGAAAACTCGCACCAATGCCTTGCGAATTAATCCAGACTTCCAGACTGTCTTTGGAAACATCAATGCCTGCGCAGGAAAACATGGCTAAACCCTCTTACACTCATAAATGAGAGCGCTCTGGTTGGGCTCCACGCTTGTAATGTTCGAGGTCGGCTCGTTCAACTGTTCGGGCTCAATAACCAGAGTGGAGAGGTGAATGGCAGCATGGGCTCCCACACGTGCTGCTAGCACTCCGGGCGTTCAGCTTGCCACTCACCGCTCTCATCTTCAGTCTAAGTCCTGCGCAAGACACAAGCGGGCTTGCCCGCGATAGCGGTAGTCCCTTCGATATCATTGTTGGCCGACCAGACGCCATCGCGGGCAAGCCCGCTCCCACAGGGAAAAGATTGGCAATAAGAGTGGTGCCAGAAACCACTATCGCAAACCTACGGCAACAACAAATACCCCGCACTCACCGCCAGCAACAACGCCATGCCCCGATTGAACAGGCGCATCCCCGCCGGGTTGCTCAGATAGCCGCGTAAAAACGTCCCGGCATATGCCCAGCAACCCACCGACAGATAGCAGATCACCAGATACACTGCCGCAAACTGCCAGACCAGACGCGCTTCGCCATCGGCGACAAACGCGCCCATCCCCGCCACGCAGGCCAGCCAGGCTTTCGGGTTGAGCCATTGCATGACCGCGCCATACAGCATCGACGGCGCCCGCCCTGACTCCTTGGCATCGAGCTGACCGTTATCAGTGGCCAATTTGAAAGCCATGAACAACAGAAATGCCACGCCGGCCAGTTGCACCACCCGCGTCAGCGCCGGCCAACGCTGCAACACCTCATGCAACCCCAACCCCATCAGCACCAATAACAGCACGAATCCCAGGGTCGCCCCGGCCACATGCCGCTGACTGGCGCGAAAGCCGAACTGCGCGCCAGAGCTCAACGCCACAATATTCACCGGCCCCGGCGTTATAGAGGCGACCAGCGCAAACGCGGCCATGGAAAGAATCAGACTCATTGCACACCTGCTTCAAATCAAGGAAACCAGCGTCCACGATAATGAGCGCGTTGCTCAGGGTATTGAAGAAAATTGCTCTCGATGAGGTAAAACCTACCCCGGCACCGATGAGACTGTTCTTATTACACCCGCGATCGGACTCAATTAGTTATTGCCAGAAATTAACTTACTTTAAAAAACCAACGTCCTGCCACATTCCGAAAAATACTCACACAGTTTGAAACCAAGCAACTCAAAACAAGAAAAAGCAACCAGATATAGTTTCACCCGTTCAAAAAAACCAATCTTCAACAAGTTACATAGTGACCATCAACCTCAAGGACGAACGACCAACTCATGACCACACCACCAAACCTCTTTGCTCAATCGCTCTCCACCGACCAAACTGAACGCCGCGCAATCGCTGACATATTAAAGTCAGCCATTGATAAAGCAGTGTCTCAGAATGAAGAATCGACCTATGCCTACACCACCCAACTGATCGATATCAATCAACTGGTCGTCACCACGATCAAAGGCAGCCATTTCGACAGCACCCATCAATCGGCGAAAACTTTTCTACGCCGACTGATCGCCGACCCACAATTCATAGAAGCGATTGAAATACTGCCTCTTGAGGACGATTACTGGACGTTGGTAAACCAAGACGGTGATATCTGTAAAGTTTATTCCTCCCCAAAGGACATCGGCACCTATATTGAAAGCATAAACATCACCACACTTATAAACACCCTCACCGACCTGACAGGTGACATTGAACTACTGATCAAAGCCGCGACCCTCACAGGGGGCATTGTTTCGTCAAGCGAGCGCATCCCTTTGATCAACTGGCTTCAGTTTCATAATCTGGATGTGCCAAATACTTTCGAGCAAGTAAAAAATCTGATTGAGTATTTGAGTTTTTCGCCACCACCGGCACCAGAATTCGGTAATTATTGGGGTATCTCAGACGAAACAAATGAAACAATCTTGATTGTGCCTGAGCAGCAGCAGCCGCTTATCAAACAAGAAGTCAACACGCTGATGTCAAGGGACGGATCCGCTCCTGAACGCCTCATCAACTATTTGGCCGATTCGCTGCCCAGTCGGTACTCCCGGGTTCTTTTGGAGGAAAATACCGACTTTGCCTGGGAGGTTCTAATCGACACCGAAGAATCCAGAAATTTTGCCCAATCATGCTTCAATGCGCTAGGTTCGGAGCTTTCAACTCCGGACAAACCCATGACCACCGGACAACGCAGCAGGCTTCTTGTTGCTGCAATCATGGTGGATCTGGATTTAGGCACAGACGAGCAGAGGAAGCGGTACTCCGATCTCCTCTACCACTACCCGAACAAAAATGCTTTCGAGGCAAGGGAAGAGCTGAAAGACCGATTAGTGGCCATCGGCGTTAATCCGGATACGGTGATACTAACTCTCCAATTGGTACTTGCTGGCCTAGGGCCAGAGTTCCTTGTCTACGCGCCTTCCTCACTGCAGGTCGGCTCTTCGGGCTGGGTGATACTTCATAAATCGGTTTTGCTGGCTGAACACATCGCCCCTGGCTTATCGCGACACATGCGCTATGAGCAATTATTGGAATTGGGTGCAATATCACCTGTCAGCACCGAACAGCAAAAGTTACATGACGTTATCACCTTGCGGTGCATCATGGACTGGGCATCGATCAATGAGCTTCGGTCAAAAGATGAAGAAAATCTTCCACTGGAAGATATAGCCAAAAATGACATATCACACTACAACGCCTACATCAGTGAGATCTCCGATGCGCTCAAGGCCATTTCTGCGCCCCCTGTCAGTCGCAAGAAACTGGCAAAAGAGACCATTCTGGATGAAACATCCCTTCGCCCCCAACAAGAACTTTTCCCAGTAAAAACCGGCAAATGGAACCCTGGATTTCCTCGAACCGTCCTTGAACTGTACATGAACAATCTTTTAACGAGTAAGGAGTGGGACAGCAAAACAGGGCCGAGCATTTTCAAGCAAGATCCAGACCTCGCAAAACTTACCCCAATCAATAGGCTGTACAAGAATGAAGTAGAAAAATACTACAAGGCATTCACGCCCGGTGTCATCACAATGATTCGACTCGCCCTGTCACGACTGCACCGCAGAGACAGAGTGGTCATTGAATATGGCAAGCTTGCGCTATACCAAGTATTAGGCAGCCGATTCATTCCAGGTCACAGCGCAGACGAAACAGCTTTTTTCGGAATCGTCATTACCTCCTGGTTCGACAACGAGCTTCATTGCTACGAACTTTTTCCCCTCCAGGGGCTTTGCTTAAAAAACGAAGATCTGGCCCGAGGATTCATTCGCGGCGTTTCATTCAATGAGGCCGATGGTCGTGAGTCCCCCAATGGTGATAACGGTAATTTCCAGCGCCTGACCTATTTGCAGCATATCTATGCCGACAATGAAGCTTATTTCGCCGGTAGCAAACCAGTGCTCCATGGAGGAAAAAGAACCAGCCAATTATTGCCAGACAACTTCAGATCGCTTGACGAGTACCTCAACCTTAGTGGTACCGGAATGCTATTGATGCGATTCGGTGAATTCGACGATCAATCACAATCTGCTCATTACTATCGAAGTTCGATGGAGAGCTTTAACTCAGAACGCTTCAAGGGCATAGGCAATCTTGTAGCCGAACACAACCCGCCCATTACCTACGACCAGTTCCATAGTATGGGCTATGACAAAACCGCGATTGAAGATAGAGACGAAGCTTTTAAAAAGCTGATCGACGGCATTCTCGATGTCATCATTCCGTTCAAAGGATGCATTGAAGGGCTCTCCTCGGACGATCCAAAGCGTCGAAGTGGCGCCGTATTCAGCTGCACCATGGATGCAGTTGCTGTTTTGCTGGTATTCGCTGGAGGCGTCGGGCCTTTCTTGAAAGCCGCAGCGAGCAGCACGAAACTGATTAACTTGAGCAGGGTCACCCTAGGTGTCGTCGTGTCCATTTTTAATCCGTTGGATGGCGTACCACAACTGGTGCACGGCGGTGCCAGACTGGTAGGTAAAGGGGCGCTGAAACTGACTCACTTTGGTCAGTCCGTCACCAAAACCGCTGTGAGCCAGTTACGTCATTTGACC
Organism: Pseudomonas wuhanensis; assembly: GCF_030687395.1. Lineage (GTDB taxonomy): Bacteria > Pseudomonadota > Gammaproteobacteria > Pseudomonadales > Pseudomonadaceae > Aquipseudomonas > Aquipseudomonas wuhanensis. The sequence goes on from NZ_CP117430.1 coordinate 3,649,563, forward strand.
AACGCCAGCGCTTCTTATGACCTTGTCAAAGCGTTGAGTAAGACCGGCTCTGCCGCCGAGATTCGCATGACGTTGCCTACGGTGGCCCATGGGCGTGCGCTGTTCAAGGACGATACTATTGAAACCGCCGAGCAGATCGTGGCCCTTTTGGCTAACAAAAATAGTCGTTTGCCGAATGATGGCGCTCATGTCGAGCTGGAGCAGCTGTTCAATAATGCCGTCATAGAGGCAACACTCAAACTAAAGAGCGCCCAGGATCTGGAGTCATTGATCGGCCGGGCAGCATTAGACGACCTGTTCAAGACGTTCATGGCTAACCCCGAAATCAGCTATAGCGCAGCCCGCTCGGCAAATAGGAACTATTCGCACATACTGGAGGATCTGAGCAAGATCGAAACGACCAACCTCACTTACATGAAAAATTATCAGCAAGCGGTGCTCAAACAGGATTTAGGCAAAGCGCCCTATGACGCCATTCTGCCGGATTCCGTCTTCAACCCGCAGGGGTTCACCGATCATGCGCAGCGGGCTGGAGCCTGGATTGTTCATGCCTCAACAACCAAAAGCAACAACCTCGACAGCATCGTGGCAGTACTGCGCGAATACGCGGGTAATGGTAAATCACTGACCGATCCTGCCGTGATCAAAGCGTTGCATGCACGCGTTGCACCTGAAGCCGCAGATATCGTGCGCGTCAGATTTGATGGTCAGCCTTATGCAAGCAGTATCAGCGGTTTCGCTGCAATGAAAGAACATTTGAAAGTGCTCGATGTCAGCCATGAACACTTTGGCAAACAGTTGCTGGGGGCCGTCGCGGGCTTCCATGGTTTAGGTGACGGGAATGGCCGCACTGCTCGGGCGCTATATGCCATCAGCGAATTGCGCGCCAATCGCTTTACCGCAACAACTCCACAGGTCGATAGGCTGCTCCACGGTTTGCCATAACCCCCTCGCATAAAAAGGGACACATAAAAAGGGACAGACCACGATTGAGGTAAATACCGAACAATCGTGGTCTGCCCTCTGTTTTCCCTAACCCTACATTTCGGCAGATCTGAGATTTAGTCGTCGCAAGCCTGCCACGATGCGCCTTGTGGCGGGCCTATACTTCAAGAGTCGGCACACTCGAAGCGACATGCAATCGTGTTTGATGTACGGGGTATCGCGTCGAGTGATCGTTCACGCAGGCCACGGCCTGCCTTCATTGTAGGGAGGAGAAGATCATGGCGCGTAAATACATCGATTGCCGCGAGTTTCCAAGCGATTCCAAATGCTCGGTCGCGCTGTCTGCAGACTCTGAAAACGAACTGCTCGAGGCCGCTGCACAGCATGCGGTCAGTGTTCACAAGCACACCGACTCACCAGAACTGCGTGCTCAACTGAAGACCATGTTTCACGACGGCACCCCGCCTGTTGAAGCACCACGTCCCGCTTGATAAGGAGATCCCTCCGAGCTGCCGCAGGCTGCTCGGGGGATTTGGGGGTATGACTTGAGCGCTTCACAAAGCTCGTTGGCTTGATGGATCCTTTTCTGCCAACTCTATGCACTTCAAAGCCAGGATCGTCGTCGGGTCGACAAGCGCCACGGTGTGCCCATTGATTTCAAACGCCTCGCAATGGTCGAGCACCAGAGGCAATTCCGTACACCCCAGGATCAGAACCCCCGCCCCCAACTCACACAGGTGTTCGGCTGCCAGCAGCAATTGTTCTTTGCAGAGCCCTTGGGTGAATCCGGCCTTGATACCTCGTTGCCCGTAAATGGCTTCCATGACCATCGCTTGGTAATCGACGCCAGGCGTGAGGATTTGAAGCCCGGCGCGACGTGCGGCCTGGTGATAAACCTGACTTTGTACGGTACCGGATGTCGCCAAAAGGCCGATCGCCTTACCCGAACCAAATTTCTGCACTATCCATTCCACCGTTTCGGTCAGCATGTTCACGATGGGCACCCTCAGGTGCGTCTGAATACGTTCGACGAACGCATGGGCGGTATTGCAAGGTATCGCGATGGCGTTTGCTCCCGCGCTTTCGAGACGCTTGCAGGTTGCATACATCGCCATCGTGGGATCCGTTTCATCTCGGAGCAGATTGGCCGTTCGGTCCGGTATTTGCGGGTTTTGCTCGACCACCATTTTGATGTGCTCCTGATCCTTCCCCGCAGGCGTATGGGCGACCACCTTGCCCATGAAATCCACGGTGGCGGCAGGCCCGACGCCGCCCAGGATGCCCAATTTGAAGGGGGGACGTCTTGGCTGTCCGCTCTCCAGCGTGGCGAAGTTCGCGTAGATCTCATTGATGTCCAGGACGGCAACCCCTCGACGCTGCAGGTCAGTGCAGACCAGCGAAAGCTCTGTCATGCCGGGCAAGATCACCGTGGCTCCCTGCGCCTGCAATGAGAGGCAAGCCTGGTAAACCGCTTCAAGAGGTACGCCTTCCAGGTGGCCGTCCTTGATGCCGTTCAGGCCGTACATGGCCTCCATCAACGCCGATTGCGCTTGCGGATCCGGGTAGACAATCTTGAAATCCTTTTCGAAATGTCGTTCGAACAATCCGCAATGGCGGACAAAGTCGGAGGCGATGACTCCCAAGGTCGTTTGCGGCTCGACGACGTGACTAACGTGCCGGGTCAAAGCAGCCATCATGTCCAATACCGCAATGCCAAGCTCCTCCTGGATTTCAGCGCGGAAGGTATGGCTCGCGAAGCAGGGAAGCATCACGGCATCGAAGCCACTTTCCTCGAACGACTTGCACACCTGGAACACATAGAACTTGCGCGAAGTCATGCTCGCCCCGCTGTCCAGGGGCAGCAGCACGTCCTTGAAAGGGTGCTGCTCAAACAGAAAATGGTATCGACCCTGGTCCTCCAGCACGGCTCTGGACTTGACCAACTTATAGAACAGATCTCCCCCGGCCAGTGACCCGAGTCCACCGACAATGCCCAGCTTGCGGACAATAGAAGTTTTGTTGGTCGACCTCGCTTTAACTTTCATGACCCGACTCCTCAAGCCACCGAAACCGGTTCGGATCGAGACCGCACTGGAACCTGTGCCTGGCCCTCCTCCGCGGGTTCTTCGTGAGGCTCGGATTTGGCGACGACGGCCGTTGCGATACTGTTCCCCACTACGTTGGTGGCGGTTCGAGCCATGTCCAGGAACTGGTCAATGCCAATGATCAACAGCAGGCCTGCCTCAGGAAGATTGAACATTGGCAGTGTCGCAGCGACGACAACGACTGAGGCACGTGCAACACCCGCCATTCCCTTGCTGGTGACCATCAACGTCAAAAGAATCAGCAGTTGCTGGGTAAAGCTGAGGTCGATGTTGTACGCCTGGGCTATGAACATGATGGCGAACGCCTGGTACATCATCGAACCGTCAAGGTTGAACGAGTAACCCAGGGGCAACACGAAGCTGGACACCCGTTTTGGAGCGCCGAACTTCTCCAGCGCCTCAATGGTTTTTGGGTAAGCGGACTCGCTGCTGGCGGTTGAAAACGCCAAGAGGATCGGCTCGCGAATAAGCTTGCCGAGGTCAAAAACCGATCGTCCGAGGAACGCATAGCCTGCGCCGAACAACACGGCCCAAAGGATGACAATCCCCAAGTAGAACTCGGCGATCAGCTTGCCGTAATCGACGAGCAAACCAAGTCCCTGGGTAGTAATGGCAGATGCGATGGCGGCGAAAACACCAATCGGCGCGAAAGCCATTACGTAGTCGGTGATCTTGAACATCACCTTTGCCAACTCCTCAATGGAGTCCGTTATCTTCGTGTAGCCAGCACGTTTGGCACCGGCCAGGGCGAATCCGAAGAACAGCGAAAAGACCACAATTTGCAGGATCTCGTTATTAGCCATGGCCTCGGCAATACTGCGAGGGAACACATGGCTGATAAAGGTCTTGAGGCTGAAATCCCCCGTATTGACTGGCACGGCGGCGGTTGCATGTTGAACAACCTCCATATTCAATCCGGCACCGGGTTGAAACAGGTTAACCAGCCCCATCCCGATCATGAGTGAGATGACTGAGGCCGTCACGAACCACGCCATCGCCCGCATGCCGATCCGTCCAACGGAACGAGAGTTACCCATGCTGGCGATGCCACCGACCAGCGTCGCAAATACCAGGGGGGCAATGATCATCTTGATCAATCGCAGGAAAATGTCGGTGACCATCGAAAAGTAAGCTGCAATCTCCTTGGCACTTTGCTCGCTTCCTGCGAAATGGTGACACGCCCAACCCACAAGCACGCCCAGCACAATGCCAATCGCAATTCGACGTGGAAGCTTATTTTTCTTCACGGAGCTGTCCTCAAGTAGTTTTTAGATTTTTTTACTTGGCAGGGTCAATTTGATTCGCCCAATGCTCTGAGGGGCATCGGTGCTGTGCTGATTCTAAGGACCGGATCGACCCGGCATGATGAGTAATCCTGCTAGGCCCATGCGCTTTTGGAATAGTTTTTGAACAGCCGCGATGACCAGGCAATTGCGACGTAAAATGGCGCTCTCACAGCGGGAGATCCTGATATGCAAATCAAATGGCTGGATGACCTTCTAGCGATTGCCGAGTTGAAAAATTTCTCGCGCGCGGCTGAGGTCCGGTGTGTGACGCAGTCGGCGTTGTCACGCCGTATTCGGTCACTTGAGGAATGGGTGGGGGTCGAACTGGTGGACCGTGGCACCTATCCCGTTCAGCTCACAGCTGCCGGAGTGACTTTCTGTGAAGAAGGCAGAGAGGCGCTGGCAGGATTACTGAGATTGCGCTCAACGTTGCGCGAAGTGGAGCGGATGCCGGGACGATCCATCCAGGTCACGGCTGGCCACAGCCTCTCGATGACCTTTCTTCCTAAATGGCTCTCGCAGTTCCAGCAACACAATGAGCAGTTCAATGCGCGAGTGGTCGCCGCCAATATTCATGATGCCGTCATCGCGTTAGAGGAAGGCAGTTGCGATTTGATGATGGTCTATCACCACCCTCTTGCGCCCATCCTGCTGAACCCTGAGCGCTTCGGCAGCCTGACGCTCGGGCACGATGCCTTTATCCCCTTGTGCGCGGCAAACGATAGAGGCGAACCGCTGTTCCGCTTGCCCGGCAGCTCCGGCAAACCGGTGCCCTATCTCGCCTACACCGCAACGACTTTTCTGGGTCGCGTTGCCGACATCGTGATCAAGAACGGTCCTGCACCGGTCGTGCTGGAGCGCTGTTATGAAGCGGATATGGCGATGCTCCTGATGCGCATGGCTATCGAGGGCTACGGCGTGGCCTGGTTGCCACAAAGCGCAGTCGTCGACGAGATGGAGCGAGGGCTATTGGTCAGAGCGGGTGGCGAGGAATGGAGTACGCGCCTGGAAATCCGCTCGTACTGTGCAATTGCCAATCAAAATCCGACGATGCGCAATCTCTGGAAAACCCTGGAAAGTGCCTCATTACGCTTGCTCACCGCAGCTATTCAGAATCAAGAGATGACACCGAAAGCATCATGATATGTGGAAGCGCCAGTACCTGTTACAGGAGCGCTACGGATATCTAACGGCCCACTACACTCTCCCTGACGGAACACGGTCAATGCGGGAGCTGGCTTGTCTGCGATGGCATCACCTTGGTCTGTCAGATACGCCTGGCCAGTATTGTCTCGCCGTCATGATCCTGGACTGCCCGCTAAACGCCAATCAAAAGCGCGGGTGGTGGCCGCGACCGGCGTCAGAGTGGTGGCGGTTCTCTCAGGCTTTGGGCACGGGTTAATGCGTAGTGCAGATCAAGGAGTTTCCGATGGCCGATGAAAACAAGAAAATGAGCCTTATGGGCCTCACCACATTGGTGACGGTGAACATGATGGGGTCGGGCATTATCATGTTGCCGACGAGCATGGCCCAGCTTGGGGCCGTTTCATTGCTGTCATGGATCGTCACCGCCATAGGCTCCATGGCCATCGCCTATTGCTTTTCCCAGTGCGGCATCTTCTGTCTGCGCTCAGGCGGGTTGTCCGCCTATACCGAAGAGGCGCATGGCAAATCAGGATTCTTCCTCTGCTCGTACCTGTACTTCCTTTCGCTGGCCATCGCCAACGTGGCAGTTGCTATCTCCGCGGTGGGCTACATGACATCGTTCGTGCCCTGGTTGGGTAGTGGCGCCATTGCGCTGTTTACAGGAACGGTCGGCTTGCTCTGGTTGACCACCGTGGCCAACTTTGGTGGCCCCGGCATCACGGGCAAGATCGGTGCGATTACCGTGTGGGGTGTGATCATCCCGGTGGCCGGCTTGAGCATCATCGGTTGGTTCTGGTTCAAGCCCGATGTACTGGCTGCTGCCTGGAACCCGAACAACCTGCCAATGTCCGAAGCCATCAGCAAGGCTATTCCCCTGACCCTGTGGGCCTTCCTCGGCATGGAGTCAGCCGCGCAAGCCTCCGATGCAGTGGAAGATCCCAAGCGCACCGTGCCGCTGGCCTGTCTGTTAGGCACACTGGGAGCGGCAGGGGTCTATGTGCTGTCGACCACGGTCATCCAAGGCATCATACCCAACGCCGAACTGGCCAATTCTTCGGCCCCTTTCGCGCTCGTCTATGCACATATGTTCAACCCCACCGTCGGCAACATCATCATGGCGCTCGCAGTCATGGCCTGTGTCGGCTCGCTGCTGGGCTGGCAGTTCACCCTGGCACAAACAGCCAAAATGACGGCTGACCAGGGAATGTTCCCAAAACTGTTCAGCAAGATCAGCGCACGGAATGCCCCCATCGTCGGCATGCTCGTCTGCGGTGTTTTGCAAACCTTGATGGCGCTGTCGACCATTTCGCCCAATGCCAGCGCCCAGTTCGGGAAGCTCGTGAGCCTGGCGGCAGTGACCAACCTGATCCCCTACGTGACGGCGGCCACCGGCCTGCTGGTCATGATGTACAAAGCCAAAGTCAGTGCAGGCGTATACACACGCAACACGGCACTGCTACTGATTGCGGTGGCCTATTCGTTGTACGCCCTCTATTCCTGCGGCAAGGATGCGGTATTCGGTGGCACCCTTGTCCTTGCGTTCGGCTACTTGCTCTATGGCTTCCTCTCCAAGCGTTTTGTCGATGAGTCTCCAATCGCTCAGGCCAAGGCCAGCAACATCTGAATTCGGGGAACCAGGATATGAACATAAAACAGACCAACACCACCCACCTGCTGCTCGTCTGCCTGCTCACGCTGGTGCCGGTATTGGCTAATGCCAATACCCTTGAACGTGTGCGGGCGAGTAACACCTTCACCCTCGGCTATCTGCCAGACTTCGCACCTTTTAGCGTCCATGCAGGCGGCGAAGCCAGCGGCTATGCCATCGAGCTTTGTCTGAAAATCGCTGACAAGGTCAAGACCGAGTTGGGTTTGCCCGGTTTGCAAATACGTTACCAGCCCGTCGCAGCCAACGACGAGATGAGTGCCGTCAGTTCGGGCAAAGTCGACATACTCTGTACACCGACACTGCCCACACTGGAGCGGCGCAAGACCGTGAGCTATTCGGTGCCGATCTACACGGCCGGCCTGTCGGCAGTGGTGCGCCAGGAAGCACCAGAAGCGTTGCTCAATGTACTTAACGGACAAGTAGCCCATACCGGGCCGACTTGGCGAGCGACCATCAACCATGGGCTGTCCAGCCAAACTTATGCCACCACTGCTGGCGGAGTCACCGAAACCTGGATCCGTCAGAAGATGCAATTGCTCGGTGTGGTGGCGACCCTGGTCACGGTCGAGAATATTGACGCTGGCCTCAAACTGGTCGCTGAAGGCAAAGCCGATACCTTCTTCGCCGAACGCATGATGCTCAAGAACCTCCTCGCCAAAGACTACTCCGCAGGAAACCTGGTCCTGCTCGATCGTATTTTTGACTACGCTCCGACTGCAATGGCAGTGGATCGAGACGATGAAAACTTCCGTTTGCTGGTCGACACCACGCTGAGTGAAATGTACCGATCGGGCGAGATCGGACAGGCATACGACAACTATCTGGGAGGCGTCAGCGAAACGGACAAAAAGCTGTTCAAGGTCTATGCGGCACCTTAGAGCCGTAGCCAACAATCGGGGTCGGATAAGTAAGTCGCTTCGTCTGTTAAAAAGCGGCCAGGCAATGCCAGTCAGTTAAGGTGTGGAACCTGGCCGTTTGGACGCGGCGTTCCTCATTCGTCAAACGCGCGAACGCAAGTTCGCTTTCGGCCAAAAGTGGCCGATGGTCGTTGCATTTGGCTCGCCTCCGAGCGTTTGGCTAAGCTGAATAAAGCGGGATGAACTGAAACCTGAGTGATAGCGACCATCAACGGATCTGGATTGGCATCAAGACGGTAACTCCCAAAGGAGACGACCATGTATGCGGTTATAAGAACCTACTTGGGTGCTGGAGCAAAGCAGCTGTTCGATCTTTTGGAACAGCGCAAGGCCGACGTCGAAGCTACCCTGCGGACAGTACCTGGCCTGGTAAGCTACACACTGCTGAATACCGGTGATGGCGGTACGGCGGTGACTGTTTGCGCGGACAAGGCCGGCAGCGATGCGAGCTTGAAAGTCGCGCGCGACTGGATTCAGAAAAATGCCTCGAATATCCACGCGAATCCGCCGATCGTGACGGAAGGTCCGGTGATTGTGCAGATCAAATAGCGCGCCTTTCCAGTTGATCTTACGTAGAAGGGACAGACCGTGATTTAAGGCGAATGCCGGCCAATCGTGGTCTGTCCCCTGTTGTCCCCTGTTTTTTTCTCTGCTGAGTGAGCCCGCTCCCACATGGATTGCGCTAACCCACTGGCATTTGCCTTAACCAAGCAGGCATAAGTGTACGGCGATTTGCGCTCACCGCTGTATGGGCCGGCCCACTCGTCACTCATGATAAAAATACGGCTCTCGTTACTGGAGCCGTCGACATGGACCTCGCCACCCTCACCCTGTTTCTCCCGGCCTGCTTCGCCCTGAACATGGCCCCCGGTCCGAACAATCTACTGTCGGTCAGCAACGCCACCCGTTATGGCTATCGTCGCACCTGTGTGGCGGGTGTCGGTCGCTTGCTGGCGTTTGCCGGGATGATCGCCCTGGCCGCCGCCGGGTTGTCGGTGGTGCTGCAAACCTCGAAATGGCTGTTCTATGCGATCAAGATCATTGGCGCCGCTTACCTGTTGTATCTGGCCTGGCAACTGTGGCGCGCCAATCCCGAGGCCGAACAGCACATCACCGGCAAGTCGATGGGGATCCTGGCTCTGGCGCGGCAGGAATTCCTGGTGGCGGCGGGTAATCCCAAGGCAATCTTGCTGTTCACCGCATTCCTGCCGCAGTTCGTCGACCCGACCCAGCCGGTAGCCGCGCAATTCGTCGTGCTCGGCACGTTGTTCCTGCTGCTGGAGTGGATCGCCATCAGCGCCTACGCCTACATGGGCCTGCACATGCGCCGCTGGTTCGCCGAACCACGGGGCAAGCGGATATTCAACCGTTGCTGCGCGGGATTGTTGTCGGCAGCGGCTTCGGTGCTGTTGATGGCGAAACGAACCTGATCCTTACCCTTGAGACGGCCCTTTCAGTTCGACCTGGTTGCCGTCCGGATCGAAGCAATAGATCGACAATCCGTGGCCTTCGGCGCCGAAACGCACGGCGGCTTTCTCGGGTTTCAGGTCGAAGGACTGCAAGTGACGGACCAGCGCTTGCTCGTCGAACGGTTCAATGCGCAGGCAGAAGTGATCGACGTTGCGCCGCTCGTGGCCAGCGCCAGCGCCGCCCTTGCGACCGAGTTCGCCCTGGATGTCGACGAGGTCAATCATCGAGGTGCCCGCACGCAAATGCACCATGCCCAGATCGTCGCGGCGCTTGATCAGTTCGGCGCCGAATACCTCGCCGTAAAAAAGGGTGCTTCGTTCGAGATCCTTGACGCGCAGAACGATGTGATCGATGTGTTTGATCGTAAACGGTCGCATTAGGATGATTCCTGAAAATATCGTTTACAGAATTATCGGTGACCCGATGACTGTAGCTCAGGGCCGCAAAAATTCACTGTCGATTTTCCGGTGGAGGCACCGAGCGACGCGGCATATGCTCAGCCCATGAACCTACAAAACGCTGTGCTCCCGCCCCACGCCGAGATGGTTCGCGCCATGCTCGAACGCGACACCGCCTACGAGGGGGTGTTCTTTACCGCGGTCAAAACCACTGGCATTTTCTGCCGCCCCGGCTGCACGGCGCGCAAACCGAAGCCGGAAAACGTCGAGTTCTTCGCCCATGCCGACGAGGCGATGTCGGCGGGCTATCGGGCCTGCCTGCGTTGCAAGCCGCTGGACGCCGCGGCCATCGCGCCGGACGGGGTGCAGCGGCTGCTCAAATCCGTGGACGCCGATCCCGACCTGCGCTGGACCGATGCCCAGTTGCTCGCCGAGGGCATCGAGCCGCTGAAACTGCGCCGCTGGTTCAAGCAGCATTTCGGCATGACCTTCCACGCCTGGCTGCGCAGCCGGCGCCTGGGCATCGCCCTCGGCGGCATCAAACAGGGTGAATCCATCGACAACGCTGCGTTCGACTCCGGCTACGAATCCCTGAGCGGCTTTCGCGATACGTTTCAAAAGTCGTTCCATATCACGCCCGGCCGCGCCGTCCACAGCGAGCCACTGCTGTTCACTCGACTGACCACACCGCTGGGGCCGATGATCGCCATGGCCGAACAACGTGGGCTGGTGCTGCTGGAGTTTCTCGATCGACCGGCACTGACCAAGGAAATCGAAGAACTGCAAAACCGTTATGGCTACGCCGTGGCCCCAGGTCACAACGGGCATTTGCAGCAGATCGAAGAAGAACTGGCGCAATACTTCGCTGGTAAACGAACCGAATTCAACGTACCGCTGCACCTGCCCGGCAGCGCTTTCGCCCGGCAGGTATGGGCCGAACTGATGAAAATCCCCTACGGCCAGACCACTACTTATGGCGCGATCGCCGCGCAACTGGGCAAGCCCGGCGCCAGTCGCGCCGTGGGCCTGGCCAACGGACAAAACCGCCTGGCGATTATCCTGCCCTGTCACCGGGTGATCGGTGCAGACGGCTCGTTGACCGGCTATGGTGGAGGACAACCGCGCAAGGCGTTTCTGCTCAGGCTGGAAAGGGCCGCGGTGCAAATCACCGAACAACTCGCATTCTGATCACTGCGCCTTTTATTCAAAAAAAGTCATAAGGAAGGACATTCGATGGACACACTCGACAACCAATTCCACCAACTGCACCAGAGCGGCCTGCTGATTCTGACCAACGTTGCCGATGCCACCGGGGCGCGACTGGTGGAACAGCTGGGCAGCAAGGCTATCGCCACCAGCAGCGCGGCAGTGGCTTGGGTTCACGGTTACCCGGATGGCAATACCTTGCCGCTTGAACGTCTGGTTTCCACCGTCGAGTCCATCGCCCGGGTCATTACGGTGCCGTTGACCGTGGACATCGAGGCCGGTTATTCCGATGACCTGGGGCGGGTTGCGGACGTGATCGACGCCGTCATCGCCGCCGGTGCTGTGGGGATCAATATCGAGGACGGTGCGTCGCCGCCCGAGCTGCTGGCCCGCAAGATCGAAATCGCTCGCCAGGTCGCCGATCGTCGGGACGTAAAGCTATTTATCAACGCTCGCACCGACGTGTATCTCAGGGGTTTGGTGCCGGCCGAAGATCGCGTGGCAGAGACCCTCAAGCGCGCCGCGTTGTATCAGGCCGCCGGTGCCGACGGGCTGTTCGCGGCGGGCGTCACGGCGGCGTATGAGATCGAAGCGCTGTGCCGTGGCACGACACTGCCGGTGAACGTGCTGGGTTTCGCGGGCCTGCCTTCGCCTGAAGAACTGCAAGCCCTCGGCGTGCGCCGTTTGAGCGCCGGGTCGAGCATCGCCGAATTCCTCTACGGTGCCATGGCATCGGTGGCGAAAAGCTTTCTGCAAACCGGAAAACTCGATAGCAGCGACCTCAAGGCCTTCACTTATGGCCAAGTGAACGCCCTGCTGGCCCCCACCGGCAAAGTTTGACCGCAAGCAATGGAGTGCGGCGCTGCGGGGTGACGACTAATCTTCCCGCAGTCACCCGCGCTTCAGGATGCTCCATGCCCGACACCTATCAACTGGCCAGTGAATTTCTCTCGGCCCTCGATGCCGACTGGCAACGCCACATCAGCCTCATCGGCCCCTGCCTGCATCAGCCCCATGCGGCTCGCGATCCTTACGAATCGCTGGTGCGAGCGATTGCCTATCAACAATTGCATGCAAAAGCCGGCGATGCGATTGTCGGCCGGATGCTGGCGTTGTTTCCGGCGAGCACCTTCCCCAGGCCGGAGCAGATTCTGGCGACAGACTTCGAACAGATGCGCGGTTGCGGGTTTTCCGCCAGCAAGATCGCGACCATTCAGGGCATCGCTCAGGCAGCTCTGGACGGCGTGGTGCCGGATTACGCCACAGCGCTGGCCATGGACGATGAAGCGTTGATCGAGCGGTTGATTACCTTGCGTGGCGTTGGCCGCTGGACGGTTGAAATGCTGTTGATTTACAGCCTGGAGCGGCCAGACATTTTGCCGGCTGATGACTTTGGGGTGCGCGAGGGATATCGGCGGCTGAAGGGGTTGGAGGTACAGCCGACTCGTAAGCAGATGATTGAAATCGGGCTGGCGTGGCGCCCTTATCGGACGGTGGCAGCGTGGTATTTGTGGCGGGTGCCCAGCCGGTAGACCGCGTTATCGTTCATCGCGGGCAAGCCCGCTCCCACAGGGATATTCTGTGAACACATTATTTGTGAACACTGAAGACCATGTGGGAGCGGGCTTGCCCGCGAAGGCGCCCGAACAGCCACCCTAAATTCCACTGCCCAGGAACACTGACAGTCTAGGCTGTCTTGAGCCATCCCAAGACCCAACGGAGGTTCCCATGCAGCTCGAAGGCTCCTGCCATTGCGGCGCAGTGTCGTTCAGCCTGACCAGCGCCCACCCCTACCCTTATCAACGCTGCTATTGCTCGATCTGTCGTAAAACCCAGGGTGGTGGCGGTTATGCGATCAACATCGCTGGCGATGCCGCCAGCCTCAAGGTGCACGGTCGCAAGCACATCTCGATTTACCATGCGCGGCTCAAGGAAGAAGGCGACAAACGCGCCCGTCGCAGCACCGCCGAGCGGCATTTCTGTTCCGTTTGCGGCTCGGGATTATGGGTGTTCAGTCCTGAATGGCCGGACCTTGTTCACCCATTCGCCTCGGTCATCGACACGGCGCTGCCGGTGCCACCCGAGTACACGCACGTGATGCTCGGTTCGAAAGCATCATGGGTGGAAGTCCAGACGCAGCCCGCTGATCGACAGTGCGATGTCTGGCCCGAAGAGTCCATCGCCCAATGGCATGAGCGCCTGGGTTTGAGCCGCTAAGGCCGTTCACAGTCTTTGACAGTTTCCCGACAAAGCTGTCAAAGATTGCCGGCCCGCACCTGCCTAGCATGGGCGCATCCAACCTCCCTTCGGGTGCTCCCATGTTTCGTTCGTTGTGTCTGCCGTTGACTTCATGCTGCCTGCTCATCTCTTCCGACTCATTGCACGCCGAAGACTGGCGCTACAGCCTGCGAGCCGGTGCCGCCAGCGTGCCGCGTTATAGCGGCAGTGATGAACGCGTAGTCGCGCCGTTGTTGGGGGCAAAGATCATTTGGCTGGGCAGGTGGTTTATACCTTTTGAGATCCAGGATCGTTCTCACCGTAGGAACGATCAACAATCCTGTAGATACTCTGTTCACGGTCAAGCTTTTAGCAGATGTTTTTCGCTGAAAAGCTTGGCCGTATCGAAATCCTCTCCAGCACGTATGCAGGCCCACAAGCCTGTCAGGTATTTGCGCATAACCGCGCAGATGGCCTGCATTTTTCGTTTTCCACGACCGACTAGCACGTCGTAAAAAGCCTTCACATAAGGATCGCAACGGATCGCTGACATGGCAGGCATGAACATCGCCGAGCGCAGGTAGGCGTTGCCACCCTTGCTCAGGCGCCCGGGTTTGTCGATGCTCGTTCCAGACTGGGTCAGTCGCACGTCCAGCCCTGCATAACGACTGATCTGCGGGGATTTGAGTGTCACTGGCAGGGTCGTCAGTTCAGCCAGCACTGCAAATGTCGAGACCTCACCCATTCCGGGTGCAGCCACCATGTGATCAAACTGCTCCTGCAAAATTGGACAGCTAGCGATGATGTCTCGCCCGGCTCGCCTAAACCGTTCGATGCGCCTGCCGAACATCGCAATAGCTTCTTCCTCATCCTCAATCAGCATCGCTGAAGTTGTTTCGGTCGCTTGAAGGGCATGCAGCTCATTCTTCGCTCGGGTGCAGTGGCAGGTCAGACGGTTGATATGCCGGCCAATGGCACGCAACTCAAGCTGGGCGGGGCTTGGAGGAGTCCACAAGCGAGGCGTCATGCGTTCGCCGTACTCCGCTAGCAACTGGGCGTCGATGGCGTCCGTTTTACTGTGTTGAAGCATCAGTCTTGCAAAATTGCGGGAGCTTTTCGGGTTGATCACAGAAACCGGCAAGCCTGCAGTGCTTAACTCCAGGGCCAGATCCAGGTAATAAATCCCGGTGGCTTCCATGACCACAGAAAGCGGTTTGAGTGCTATCAGCTTTTTCACGGCAGCCTTGCGCCCCTTGGGCGTTTGAGCGATATCCCACGAGCCAGCTGCACGGCCTTTGTCACGCCATCCCATTGCTGTGGTGCGAGAACCAACATCCAATCCGACGTGTACACTCATGCTTTCCACTCCAAGGAAACTGGGTGAAGATGGCTCCTGGTTCCCCCGACCTCGAACTTCATGCCACTGCAACCTTGTAATGCGAAGTCCGACTTGTCGGCTTCTCGATACTCTTCGTGGTGGGCAATGAGGCGGGGGGGCCTCTCTACAGACAAGGTCAGGAGCAAATCCTGCCTTCAGGAGCGATCGGCCTCCCCCAGAAACACATCTTTGAGACAACACCGAGGAGCTTAGCTGCTCTCGCCGGGTGTTCGGCCAACATACAAGGAGCGAGGCTTGCCCGCGAAGGCGTCCGTAAGAACACCACAGCTAATCGACATGCGCCCAAGTCATGCGAAACGACGCCCCGCCCCACGGAGAGTCCGCCACTTCCACTTGCCCGCCATGGGATTGCGACACCCGTCGCACCAACGCCAGGCCCAAGCCGAAACCACCGGTGCGGCGGTCGCGACTGGCGTCCAGGCGCGAGAACGGTTCGAAGATTTTCTCCCGCCCGTCCAGCGGCACGCCCGGCCCGTCGTCGTTGACCCGCACTTCGTAATGATCGCCGGTGCGCACTAACGATACTTCCACCCGTTCGTCGGCATAGCGAATGGCATTGCGCAGCAAATTGATCACAGCCCGTGCCATGAAGCGCGGTTCGATGCGAACCTCATCGACCTGACACTCGACAATCAGCAATTGCACCCCGGCGGCTTCGGCCTCCAGCGCCACGCTACCCACCACACTGTCGAGCCAATGGCTGGCCTGAATGTTCTCCCGCGAAATTACCGTAGCGCCACGCTCAAGGCTGGCGTACGTCAGCAGCTCGGAAACCATTTCTTCCAGCTCGCCGAGGTCGGCGTACATGTCGGCAATCAACTTGCGGTTCTGGGTCGGATCGGGTTGTTGCTTGAGTTGATCGAGTTCGAACGACAACCGTGCAATCGGCGTGCGCAATTCGTGGGACACCGCGTTGGTCAGCTCGCGCTGATTGGCGATAAGCCCCTCGATGCGCGCGGCCATCAGGTTGAAGTGTTCAGCCAGGTCACGAATGTTCGAGCGTTTGGACAGCTGGATGCGCGCCGACAGGTCGTTGTCGCCAAAGCGTTCGGCGGCCAGGCGCAGTGTCTCCAGATCGCGCCAGTGCGGGCGCACCCAGAAAAACAACACGAAACCGATCATCACCGCGATCATCAAATAGGCCGCGGCAATGTAGAACGGCATCAGGCTCGGCTCGGCCGGCAGACTGATGCTGAGCAGTTGCGGGCCGTCGTCAATGCGCGAGATGAACTGCGTGTACTGGTCGCGAATGACCAGCAGCCCCTGGGCCAACTCGGCTTTTTCCTGATCGGTCAGGGCCAGTTGATCGCTCTCGACCAGCGTCAGGCCCAAGCCGTAGTGGGGGCGCACGGCTTCCAGTTGGCGCTCCCGGGCCGAACCGTCCAGGCCGCGCAACTGCTCAGTCAGCGACCACGCCTGACCACGCACCGCCTCTTGGTTGTAGCTCTGCATCTGACCGTCGAGCAGCGCATCGAACGTACGCTCGACGGTTTGCAGCGCCAGTATCAAGCCAACCGTCATTACCAGAAACAGCCCGAGAAATAACCGCAGCATTTACAGCTCCCACCCAAATGGATTGAACAGATAACCCTTGCCCCACACGGTCTTGATGCACACCGGCTCGCGTGGGTTGTCCTTGAGCTTGCCGCGCAATTTGCTGATGTAGACGTCGACGCTGCGATTGAGGCCGTCGAAGGCAATACCGCGCATGCGGTTGAGGATATCGTCGCGGGACAGAGTCTTGCCGGCGGCGCTGGCCAGCAACCACAGCAGTTCGAATTCCATGGTGGTGAGCTCGATGCCCTCGCCCGCCAGGCGCACTTCGCGGCAGCTGCGATCGATGCTCAGATGGCCGAATTCCAGCGAACTGCACACGCTGCTGTCTGGCATCTGACGGCGTTGCAAAGCGCGCAAACGGGCCAGCAGTACCGGTGGTTTTATCGGTTTGATCACGTAGTCGTCGGCGCCGGATTCCAGGCCGAGGATGTGATCGAGATCGTCTTCCTTGGCGGTGAGGATGACGATCGGCGTGTCAGAGACGCTGCGAATTTCGCGGCACACGTGCAGGCCGCTCTGGCCCGGCAGCATCAGGTCGAGCACCACGATTTTCGGTTTGAAGTCGAGGAAAGCGGCCAACGCCAGATCACCGCGATGCACCTGCCGGACCTCGAAGCCGTGTTGGGACAGGAAATGCGCGATCAGCCCGGCAAGCTTTTCGTCATCTTCCACCAGCAGCACTTTGCCAAAACCCAGGTTATCCATAACGACCGTTTGCCAACCCTTGAGTGAAGTGGCCGGCATTATGGCGCCAATCGGTGACGGGACGGTGATGACGGGCAGCAAAAACCGGCCACGGGGGCCGGTTTTAGGCGATGTTTCATACTCTTAAGAGTTTTTAACAATTCAGACGCAGAAGATTGCAACGTGCGGATGGCATTTTCAGGAGCACGACTTGCCGGCGAAAGCCTTCTTGAGATCGCCTTCGCGGGCAAGCCTCGCCCCTACAAGGTTATGCGGCGGCTGGGACACCACTGTGAAAGCGGAACTCCACATCCGGCGACTCGATCAACGCCTGCTCGGCGTCACGCACCTTGTCGATCACCTGGGCAATGTCCTTGGCGTCGCCGTACTGATAGGCCAGTTTCAGGTAACCCTGGAAATGCCGGGCCTCGCTCTTCAGCAGGCCGAAGTAGAACTTGCCCAGCTCTTCATCCAGATGCGGCACCAACGCCTCGAAACGCTCGCAGCTGCGGGCTTCGATGAAGGCGCCGACCACCAGGGTGTCCACCAGCTTCACCGGTTCGTGGCTGCGCACCACTTTGCGCAGCCCCGAGGCATAGCGCCCGGCGGACAGCTGACGCAGCTCGATCTTGCGCTTTTTCATCAGGCGCATGACCTGTTCGTGGTGCACCAGTTCTTCCCGGGCCAGACGCGACATCAGGTTGATCAGATCGACGTGGGAGTGATATTTGGCAATCAGGCTCAACGCCGTGCTGGCCGCCTTGAATTCGCAGTTTTTGTGGTCGATCAGCAGCGTTTCCTGATCGGCCAACGCGGCCTGGACCCAGCCATCGGGCGTGCGGCAGCCAAGGAACTCGTGAATTTCGGGAAGGATCATGGGGCTCACGGATAAAAGGTACAGAACGAAGGGCGCCGATTATACCGGCCTGCCGACAGACCACCAGCCGCGACCGTTGATATGCATCAAGTCGCGAATGCCCGACCAGCAACTATAGTTGTGCAACGCAGTGTTTTTACCTTCCTGGAGATCCCGATCATGCAAGCCATCCGCAGCATTCTGGTGGTCATCGAACCCGAACACTCGGAGAGCCTGGCGCTCAAACGGGCCAAACTGATCGCTGGCGTGACCCAGGCTCATCTGCACCTGCTGGTCTGCGATAAAAAGCACGACCACAGCGCGATGCTCAGCGTGCTCAAGGCGGCCCTGCTGGCGGACGGTTACAACGTCACCACCGAGCAAGCCTGGAACGAAAGCCTGCACGACACCATTATCGACGTGCAGCAGGCCGAAGGTTGCGGGCTGGTGGTCAAGCAGCATTTCCCTGACAGCCCACTGAAAAAGGCCCTGCTGACCCCGGCGGACTGGAAACTGCTGCGCTACTGCCCGACCCCGGTGCTGCTGGTGAAAACCGCCAAACCCTGGGCCGGCGGGGTGATCCTGGCGGCCATCGATGTCGGCAATATGGACGGCGAACACCGCACCTTGCATGCCAGCATCATCGATCATGGCTACGACATTGCCAGCTTGGCCAAGGCCCATCTGCACGTGATCAGCGCCCATCCGTCGCCGATGCTGTCGGCGGCCGATCCGACGTTTCAGCTCAAGGAAACCATCGAGGCCCGTTACCGCGAGCAGTGCAAGGCGTTCCAGGCCGAGTTCGACATCGACGACGACCACCTGCACATCGAGGAAGGTCCGGCGGATGTGTTGATTCCGTTCATGGCCCATAAGCTGGGGGCCTCCGTGACGGTGATCGGCACGGTGGCGCGGACTGGGTTGTCCGGGGCGTTGATCGGTAATACGGCGGAAGTGGTGCTCGATGCGCTGGAGAGCGATGTGCTGGTGCTCAAGCCGGATACGGTCATGGATCATCTGGAAGAGATCGTGACCCGGCATTGAGATTTTCGGCGTCAAGTAGATCGCCATCGCGGGCAAGCCCGCTCCCACAGGTCGATGAAGTACCTGTGGGAGCAACTGTCTTGATGTCTTTTATTTTGAAGTTTGATCAAAGGGCAGCCGAACTTCCACAGTCTCAAACCATGTGATTTCCCAAATGAGCAAGCAGTCTGTTTAGGCTGCCTGCTCTCTCCACTCAGTTTGGTCACGGATCATCGCGTTCAGCCTTATCAACAACACCCGCATGCAGGCGATCAGCGCCACTTTCGCGCATTTACCTCTCAGGCGAAGCGCGTCATATCGGGCTTTGAACTCGGGTTGTCGCAAAATCACAGCCCAACTGGCCATGTACATCGCACGTCGCACGGCAAATCGGCCACCGCTTATATGACGAGGCCCTTCGTGGTTGCCGCTGTCGTGTCGTTGTAAGGGGCGATCCCTGCCAGTGCTGCGATCTCGTGCCGTCCAACCTCTCCCAGCTCAGGCAGGTAGGCCATGATGCTGGCTGCGGTCACGAGCCCTAGTCCCTTAACCGAGCGCAAGCGGGCAATTTTTTCACTGTCCAGGTCTTTGGCGCTTTGGCAGATCAGCTGTTCTATCGACTTTATTGCCTGATCTAAATAGTCGATATGGCTTTGCAACAAGGGTTTTTATCGAGTCGACAGAAGCCGTTTTGATACGCCGCCTGTCGTCACTTTGCTGCTGAACAAAGTTTTCGCGTTGCTGTACCAGCGCACGCAAATTGTCCTGTTCGGCGCTGGTGATACGGCTATCGGCGTCCTTTATAATCGTTGCAAATTCGGCGAGAAGCCGCGCATCTATCGCGTCTGTTTTAGCGCGATAACCCATTGCCTTGGCAAAATCTTTCGCCCGACGAGGATTGATTCGTAAGACGTCAAAGCCGCCCCTTTGAAGCACCTTCATGGGCCCCCGCTCGTAGCCACCGGTGGCTTCCAGTAACACGCGGGTGACTTCGAAGCCTTTTAACCAATCAATCAGCACCGGGAAACCACTGGCGCTGTTCGGAAAACTCGCACCAATGCCTTGCGAATTAATCCAGACTTCCAGACTGTCTTTGGAAACATCAATGCCTGCGCAGGAAAACATGGCTAAACCCTCTTACACTCATAAATGAGAGCGCTCTGGTTGGGCTCCACGCTTGTAATGTTCGAGGTCGGCTCGTTCAACTGTTCGGGCTCAATAACCAGAGTGGAGAGGTGAATGGCAGCATGGGCTCCCACACGTGCTGCTAGCACTCCGGGCGTTCAGCTTGCCACTCACCGCTCTCATCTTCAGTCTAAGTCCTGCGCAAGACACAAGCGGGCTTGCCCGCGATGCTTTTAAGGGTTACCCGCCGAACGCATCCTTGAGAAACCCCGGCGCAATGTAGCGCTGGTAATGCGCCTCAGAGAGCAGAAAAAATTCCCGATCAATGGCATCGCGCAACTCCGGCAGGTTCCAGTCGCGGAACTCCGGCAGCAACACCATCCCGTAGGCTTCCAGATTATTGATGACCCGCGCGCCCCGGGCGATCAACTGGTACGCCCAGCAATATTCCGACTGATGCGGCACAAAACGGATCTTGCGCTGCTCCAGCTGCATTCTCAGCAGTGCAGGATCGAAAATTTCTACCTTGGCGGCCATCACCTGCGACAACAGCTGCTCAAGCCGCAGCCACACCGCGCGTTTTTCTTCCTCGTTGTAACCATTCCAGTTGATCACTTCGTGGTGGAAACGCTTGCAGCCACGGCACACCAGATCACCGTAAACAGTGGAGCAGAGGCCGACGCAGGGGGTCTTGATGGTCTGATTGGGCATAGGTAGGCAAAACACGGGAAAGCAGAACAGGTCAGCATGTTAGCCCTTTGTCTAGCATTCATCACCCCTCAAAATTCAGGGCCTAACTTACCTTTAATTTTTTTTTGCCGTAGAATCAGCCAGCCTTTTAAGGCGCCAATGTCCGTTAAGAAGCTGTTTTCAAAGCGTCACGAGCACAGTCGTTCCTTCAGAGCGGTGTTGGCGAAGGGTTTTTCCAGCGGGGAAAAGCCCAACGCCAACCCTCATCAGCTCCCCGTTCTGCAGGCGTAAAACTTTGAAAGCAGCTTCTGTAAGGAATTGCCGGTAATTCTGGCTAAGCGGCCCACAACGCCACGCAGCGCATTAGTACGGCAATTTCGGGATGAGCGTCCCGGACACCCATTTGGGACCACTGATGAGGGTAATAACTGTGCTTGAAGCCTACCGCAAACATATCGAAGAGCGCGCAGCACTGGGTATCGTTCCCCAGCCGCTTAACGCCGAACAAACTGCAGGCCTGGTCGAGCTGCTGAAGAATCCCCCGGCTGGCGAAGAAGCTTTCCTCGTTGACCTGATCACCAATCGCGTTCCGCCAGGCGTGGACGAAGCTGCCTATGTAAAGGCCGGTTTCCTCTCTGCCCTCGCCAAAGGCGAAGCCAAATCCCCTCTGATCGACAAGAAACGCGCTGTTGAACTGCTCGGCACCATGCAGGGTGGCTACAACATCGTGACGCTGGTCAATCTGCTGGACGACGCCGAACTGGCACCAGTAGCCGCCGAAGAACTCAAGCACACCCTGCTGATGTTCGATGCCTTCCACGACGTGGCTGAAAGAGCCAAGAACGGCAACGTTCACGCCAAAGGCGTTCTGCAATCCTGGGCTGACGGCGAGTGGTTCAAGAAGCGCCCGGTGCTGGCCGACAAGATCAGCCTGCGCGTCTTCAAGGTGACCGGCGAAACCAACACCGACGACCTGTCCCCTGCTCCTGATGCCTGGTCCCGCCCGGACATCCCGCTGCACGCCCTGGCCATGTTGAAAATGGCTCGCGACGGCATCGTGCCGGACGTGCAAGGCTCCATCGGCCCGATGAAGCAGATCGAAGAAATGCGCAACAGCGGCTTCCCGATCGCCTACGTCGGTGACGTGGTCGGTACCGGTTCGTCGCGTAAATCGGCCACCAACTCGGTGCTGTGGTTCTTCGGTGACGACGTTCCTTACGTGCCGAACAAGCGTGCTGGCGGCTTCTGCTTCGGCAGCAAGATCGCTCCAATCTTCTACAACACCATGGAAGATGCCGGCGCACTGCCAATCGAATTCGATGTTACCAACATCAACATGGGCGACGTGATCGACCTGTACCCGCACGCTGGCAAAGTCTGCAAGCACGGTACCGACGAAGTCATCACCACCTTCGAAATGAAGACCCCTGTGCTGCTGGACGAAGTCCGTGCCGGCGGTCGTATTCCGCTGATCATCGGCCGTGGCCTGACCGACAAGGCTCGCGCCGAACTGGGTCTGCCAGCGTTCGACCTGTTCAAGAAGCCGGATGCCCCGATCGAAAGCACCAAGGGTTTCACCCTGGCGCAGAAAATGGTCGGCAAGGCATGCGGCGTAGCCGGTGTGCGTCCAGGCACCTACTGCGAACCGAAGATGACCACCGTCGGTTCCCAGGACACCACTGGTCCGATGACCCGTGACGAACTGAAAGACCTGGCGTGCCTGGGCTTCTCCGCTGATCTGGTGATGCAGTCGTTCTGCCACACCGCGGCTTATCCAAAGCCGATCGACGTGACCACCCACCACACCCTGCCTGACTTCATCATGACCCGCGGCGGTGTTTCCCTGCGTCCGGGCGACGGCATCATCCACAGCTGGCTGAACCGCATGCTGCTGCCGGACACCGTCGGTACCGGTGGCGACTCCCACACCCGTTTCCCGATGGGCATTTCGTTCCCGGCCGGTTCCGGTCTGGTCGCATTCGCCGCTGCCACTGGCGTGATGCCACTGGACATGCCGGAATCGATCCTGGTGCGTTTCAAAGGCGAGATGCAACCGGGCGTCACCCTGCGTGACCTGGTTCACGCCATTCCTTACTTCGCGATTCAGGCTGGCTTGCTGACCGTCGAGAAGAAAGGCAAGAAGAACGCCTTCTCCGGCCGCATCCTGGAAATCGAAGGCCTGGACAACCTGAGCATCGAACAGGCTTTCGAGCTGTCCGACGCCTCGGCCGAACGTTCGGCTGCCGGTTGCACCATCAAGCTGTCGAAAGAGTCGATCACCGAATACCTGCAATCGAACATCACCCTGCTGCGCTGGATGATCGGTGAAGGCTACGGTGATGTGCGTACCCTGGAACGTCGTGCTCAAGCGATGGAAGCCTGGATCGCCAACCCTGAGTTGATGGTTGCCGATGCTGACGCCGAATACGCTGAAGTCATCGAAATCGACCTGGCCGACATCAAAGAGCCTGTGCTCTGCGCGCCAAACGATCCGGACGACGCCCGTCTGCTGTCCAGCGTTGCTGGCGAGAAGATCGACGAAGTGTTCATCGGTTCGTGCATGACCAACATCGGTCACTTCCGCGCTGCCGGCAAGTTGCTGGAACAGGTCAAAGGTCAGCTGCCAACTCGTCTGTGGCTGTCGCCGCCGACCAAAATGGACGCTCACCAGTTGACCGAAGAAGGCTACTACGGCATCTACGGCAAGGCCGGCGCACGCATGGAAATGCCAGGCTGCTCGCTGTGCATGGGGAACCAGGCACGTGTAGAGCCGAACTCCACCGTGGTGTCGACGTCGACCCGTAACTTCCCGAACCGTCTGGGTGACGGCGCGAACGTCTACCTGGCTTCGGCCGAGCTGGCGTCCGTTGCGTCCATCCTGGGTCGCCTGCCGACCGTCGAGGAGTACATGGAATACGCTGGCAAGATCGACAGCATGGCGGCCGATGTTTACCGCTACCTGTCCTTCGACCAGATCGCCGAGTTCCGTGAAGCTGCTGCGAACGCCAACATCCCGGTCGTTCAAGCCTAACGCTGCAACGCCATAAAAAACGCCGCCCATCGTGAGATGAGCGGCGTTTTTTTATGCCTTCAGGAAGACCGAGTTATCGTTCATCGCGGGCAAGCCACGCTCCCACAGGGATTTGCGCGAGCCATGAATCACAAAAAAAATGTGGGAGCGGGCTTGCCCGCGATGACGGCCTTACAGACAACATAGATGTTGAATGTGCCGGCCTCATCGCGAGCAAGCCCGCTCCCACAGGGTATTCAGCGTGCCTGGAAGATCTATCCTCAGGCCATCAGGGAATAGATCAACGCCGAAATCGCCACCAGGCCCACCGCCGTCACGAAGACGTTAGAGGCTTGACCACGAAAACGCGCCATGGCCGGAACCTTGCGGATTGCGTACATCGGCATCAGGAACAGGATCGCCGCGATGATCGGGCCACCGAGGGTTTCGATCATGCCGAGAATGCTCGGGTTCAGCGTGGCAACGATCCAGCACACCACCAGCATGAACGCCGCAGTCATGCGGTCCAGCGTCTTCGGTGCCGGGCGCTTGCCGCTCTTGACGATCAGGCCCTTCAAGCCTTCGCTGGCGCCGATGTAGTGGCCCAGGAACGACTTGGAAATGGCCACGAAGGCAATCAACGGCGCCGCGAAGGCGATGGTCGGGTTGCTGAAGTGGTTGGCCAGGTACGACAGGATCGACAGGTTCTGCGCCTTGGCTTCCGCCAGTTGCGCCGGCGATAGGGTCAGCACGCAGCTGAAGACGAAGAACAGCACCATCACCACCATCAAGATGTGGGCACGGGACAGGATCTGCGAGCTGCGCTCTTCGGCATGCGCGCCGTAGCGACGCTTCTGGTCCACTGCGAACGCCGAGATGATCGGCGAGTGGTTGAACGAGAACACCATCACCGGAATCGCCAGCCACAGGGTGTGCAGCAGCGCCGACGACTCAGGCAGCGTGGTTGCAGTGCTGAGGATGCCGCCATTCCAGTGCGGAATCAGGAACACCGCCAGGAACAACAGCGCGACGATGAACGGATACACCATCAGGCTCATGGCCTTGACGATCACCTGCTCACCGCAACGCACCACTGCCAGCAGGCCGAGAATCAATACGAACGACAACACGGCGCGCGGTGGCGGCATGATGTGCAGTTGATGTTCGAGGAAACTGCCCACGGTGTTGGTCAAGGCCACGCTGTAGATCAGCAGGATCGGGAAGATCGCGAAGAAATACAGCAATGTGATCAACGCGCCGGCCTTGATGCCGAAATGTTCTTCCACAACTTCGGTGATGTCGGCGCCTTCGCGGCCGGACAACACAAAGCGGGTCAGGCCGCGGTGTGCGTAAAACGTCATGGGGAACGCCAGCACTGCCAGGATCAGCAGCGGCCAGAAGCCGCCCAGCCCCGCGTTGATCGGCAAAAACAGGGTACCAGCCCCGATTGCCGTGCCAAACAGGCCCAGCATCCAGGTGGTGTCATGGCGATTCCAGCTTGCGAGGCTCGCTGGTGTCGCCGCTACATAGCGTTCGTCGACGCTATTGGCCTGATCATTCATCCGGTCGGATCTCCGCTTTCCGGTCACTTGCCACCCGACCAGGACGAGTCGGAAAAATCCGACAGGCAGCGTCCTGGCCGAAACAGGGGCGCGATTGTCCGGGATTAATCAGCAGAAGCAAAGACTTAGCTGAGGAATGGTTATGCGGATCAGATGCAACTGGCGCCTGCGTTCTCTGTAGGAGCAAGGCTTGCCCGCGAACCAGTCGCCTCGGTCCATCAGGAATACCGCGTTATCGTTCTTCGCGGGCAAGTCGGATCGCCGCACCGCTCGCTCCTACGAATCGTGGACAAACTCCCACCATCTGCCTCGCTCTGATCTAGTGTTGTCATTAGAAGGATCGCAAGCTTCGCCAGCTCCGACACGGGGAGCCAAAAACCCTGGCCATTGCCAAACCGCTCTGGAGTCAGCAATCTGAAATGACGTTCGAGCCCCGACATTCCGCTGCCCGCAGGAGCCCAGCATGACCGCAACTGTTCTGGTACTGGTTGAAACCATCAATGAATACCTGCCGATTCTCGAACATCAGGGGTTTCATCTGATCCTGGCCCCGACCCCGGCCGAACGCGCCACTGCCATTGCCCGACAGGGCCGTCAGATCGATGCGGTGCTGACGCGCGGTCCATTGGGCCTGCACGCCAATGAAATTGCCGCCCTGCCCAACCTCAAGATCATCTGCGTGATCGGCGCCGGCTACGAGCACGTCGACCTGCAAGCCGCCGCCGACCGCGGCATCACCGTCACCAACGGGGCCGGCGTCAATGCCTCTTCCGTCGCCGACCACGCCATGGCGTTGCTGCTGGCACTGGTGCGCGATATTCCCCGGGCCGATGCGGCCGTGCGTCGGGGTGAATGGCCGAAAATCATGCGCCCTTCCCTGGCCGGCAAACGCCTGGGCATCCTCGGCCTTGGGGCTGTCGGCATCGCTATCGCCAAACGTGCGGCCAACGGCTTCGACATGAGCGTGAGCTACCACAACCGCCAGCATCGCAGCGACGTGCCCTATAGCTTCTGCTCGACGCCGACCGAACTGGCGCGCCACTCGGATTTCCTGATAGTCGCCGCACCCGGCGGGCTCGGCACTCAACACTTGATCAACAGACAGGTGCTCGACGCCTTGGGCCCCCAGGGGTTCATCGTTAACATCGCGCGGGCCAGCGTGATCGTCACGGCAGACCTGATCAGCGCGCTGGAACAGCGACGGATCGCCGGTGCCGCGCTGGATGTCTTCGATAACGAACCTCAGGTGCCGGACGCCCTCAAGGGGTTGGCCAACGTGATTCTGACCCCGCATGTCGCCGGATTGTCACCGGAAGCCACCCAAGGCACCGTGGAGCTGGTCGGCAAAAACCTGACGGCGTTTTTTTCCGGTCAACCGGTACTGACCCCGATTGCTTTACCGCCGCCGACGGCAGCCACCCGACACAATCACTAAAGGACGCCCAACAGTGTCCAGAGTCGCCGGGATTCGGCATCGGCGCTGATCAGTTCTCCAAGCAGCTCGCTCAGGGGCTTATTGCCCCACTCCACGCCCCGCTTGATCAAATAGGGCACCGGGCTGTGGGGTTCGGTGCGCGCCAGGTACTCGGCGATCAACAGCAATTGCCGGTACGCCTCTTCACGATTCGCCGGCTCGCTGAACACCTGGGGGGCCGGGACGATGTCCGGCACGGCGGCCGGGCTCGATGTCGCCACCGCAGGCGTTTCGACAGGCGCCGGGGTCGGTTTTCGTGGATGCATGGCGATGAACTCCTGAACCAGCGTCAACAACGCTTCGATCACATCCTGCAGCGCTTTGAAGCCTGGGGCCTGATTGCCGAGATACGCGTCGCTCCACACCTCCAGGCGTTGCAGGTGCTGCTGGCTGAGCAGCAGCGTGCCCTGGCTGCGCAACCAGAATGACAACGGGGTGGCGCGAATCTGTTCGGTGATTTTTTTCTGTTCGTTGCGCGCGTTCTCGGCTGAGGTCTTGGCCGTTTTACTGTCGCTGGCCTGTACCTGTTGCAGTTGCAACCGGCGCCAGGCATCCAGACAGAAGCCATCGAACTCGTTGTTGCGCGACTCGAACAGCGGCACTCGGGTCAGCAACACTTCAGCGTAGCGTCGAGCCAGCCATTCAAGCGGTATCACCCGCCATGACTGATCGCCGTCCTCCGCCTGTGGGTGCAGGTGCTCGGGATAACGCTCGCATAACCCGGCAATCAGCGCCAGGCTGCCCGGCAACCCTTCGAGCCCGTCCTGATGCAACCAGGCCTCACCCAGCCAGGCGCTGAGCATCAAATCCTTGCTGCGTTCGAGCAGCAGGCTGGTGGTCAGTTTTTCCAGTTCCGGCCATTGGGCGCGCTTGATCGACGACTGCCACACCCCCGTGGGCAAACTGGTGTCGTCCTCACGGCGCATTTCGCGCAACCGGTCGAACTCAGGCTCATAACGCAGGTCCTGGCCACAGGGGGCCTCCACGCTGATCGGTTCGAGCAGTTGGGTAATCAGTTCCGGCAACGGCGTTGAAGGTTGATTCACAGGCCCTCCTTATTAGATTCGATAGCCGCGGTCGATCTCGTCACCATGAACGGTGAGCGCGGGGCCCGGGTTGGCAAGGGCTGAATGGACAGCGGCAATTTCGAGCCCTGGGTCATCAACGACAGACGCACAAACATCAGGGTTTGCTCGGCGGTGGTGGTGCTGGACTGGGTCGTCACGGGCAGGCGCAAGGTCAACGGAAAGTCCGTGTAGTCCATGTTCGGCTGGCGTTGCACCGACACGTGCGAACGCATCAAGCGCAATAACGACCACGGACCGCTGTACTCCCAGCCCGCTTCCAGATCCCGCACCACCAGGCTCGGCTGTAACGGATCGTTGGCCGGGCGCTGGTAGCCATTTCGGGCCCAACGCAAGCTCAGTCGAATCGGTTGACCGACCATCCAGCGCAGGTTCTGCTGGGCCTCGCCGGGGTAACTGAGCTGTTGATTGCCGGCATTCAAGCCCCAGGCAATCACCTGATCGGCACCGCGTTCTTCCTCTCGATCGGTGCGCCAGCGCACGTCCATCTCCAGCCCCAACACTCCGCTCTTGTCGCGTACAAACATCGGGCCCAGCCAGGTGCTGGCTTGCTTCAGACGATTGAGAAAATCCTCGGCGGCCAGGCGCTCCGGGGTCTGGCTCAGCAACAAGCCGGCCTGTGCCACCGGCAAGCGCTTGTCGATCAGTTCCAGCAAATGCTGGACTCGAGCCGGGTCGGCATCGGCGGCTTGAAGGCCATTGGCAAACGGAAAGCGCTCCGCCAGGTACTGATTGAAATAATTGGCCAGGTCGTTCCACGCGGCCGCCGCCTGTTGCTGTTGCAGGAACTGGCAGCGTTGCATGGCGGTTTGTTGCAGGTCCACTGCCCGCAACGCCAGTGTTCCGCGCCCACCAGACAAATTGGCGGTTTGCAGGATCTGGCCACAGGACGTGGCGTCCATTTCGATGAAATCGCGGCTCACCAACTGCTCGATCTGCGCCGGCGAACTGGCGGGATTCTGTTCCTTGTACTTGAGCAGTTCTTCGTTGAGCGCACTGAACTGCGTCACGCGTTCATAATCCAGCGCCGAGAGGTTTTGTTGCTGGACTTTCAGCCATTCCAGCGCCGAGGTGCGTCGCTCGGTGATGCCAAGCATGGTGTTGAATTGCTGCTTGAGGCTCAGTTTCAAATCCTGCACGTCGTTGGCGCCATACAGTTGCAGGCCGAGGTTTTTCGAGCCGTCCCACTGGCTGATTTCGGTGCGCCCGCTGAACAGCGGCTGGGCGACGATTTCGTCGAGGCCGCTGACGATTTCGGCCAGGGCGCGGCGGTTCAAGGCAGTTTGCAAACGTGTGGCCAGATCGCTGCGACGCACCTCGATAAAGGCTTTCTGCAAGGCAATCGCCTGGGAGGCCTGCACATTGAAAACGCCGCTATGGACCTGAGCGTTGTGTTCGCGCAGGCTCGACAACATGGCCTTGACCACCGCGCCTTCGGCTGCTTGCAACAAGGCCCCGCGATACGCCGGGGGAATGCGTGGCAACTCTTCGGCGGCATAACTTTTGTAGCTGGCGAAATAGTTCAGCGCACTGTCGAGGTCGTCGCCATCAACGCCCTGCCCTTGCCCATTCGGGGCCTCCGAGCGATCCGCCTGTAAGGCGATGGCCACAAAGTCACGCTTGAACAACGCCTGCACCGCGTTGTTGAGCTGCACCACATGTTCCTGCAAGACCAGTTGCCCGCTGCCTTGCTGAATCAATAAATTATCCCGGGAGCCGGCCTGGACGATCCATTGATCGCGAAAGCTCTGTTGCAGCTTGGCCGCCTGCATTTCCAACTGTTGCTCCAGTTGCGGTCCGAGCAAGACGCTTTTGCGCACGTTGTCCAGCAACTCGCGATAGCCAGGCACCAGGTCCTGGCCCTTGCCGCGGCCCCATGCCGAATTCGTCAAGCCGATCACGGCTTGCAGGTCATCGACCAGTGCGCGCAAATCTTCGAGTTCGGTGAGGGAGTTACCACTGCCGGCTTCCAGCCGTTCCAGATGCAGCTTGAGATAACCGGCCTGGCGCACGAAATTGTCGGCCAGGAAATACTGGTCCAGCCAGCGTTCCATGAGCCCGAGGAAATTTTCCTCGATCACCGGACGCTCGACGGTCAGGTCGAGAGGTCGCAAGTCGCTGCCATCGGCATCGAACAACGCACGGTTGTAAAAACCGGCGCGGTGCAACGTGCCGACGTTGAGGTTCAGCGACAACGCGTTGTTGCTCAGCAACACCAGATCTTCGAGGGGCGCCTTGGGGTTGTTCAGCGCCTGACTGAACCACTGGTTCTGCTGCTCCAGACGCACCGCGCGCTCCACCAGATCCTTGGCCTTGACGTAGTTTTGCCATTGAGCCGGATCTTCGCTTTCGACGTTGCCCCGTCGTTCGGTGTTGCGGATGGTCTTGAGTTGCGCCAGCTCTGCGCTCAACAGGTCGCGCAACGGCAGCATCAAATGGCTCTGGGCGGTCAGGCGCAACTCGCTCGCCAACTGCGCATCCAGCGAAGAGAACCAGGAGGTCGGAAATACCACTGAGGTGAAGCTCCAGCCCGGCGCCTTTTCCAGCACTCGCCAGAAGCCCTGGACATTGCGCCGGGTCGACTCCAGCCGATGAGATTCATCCGTGACCGCCGTGTAGTTTTTCTGCGCCCCTTGCAGCAGGCGCGAGAGTTCATGGGCCTCCTTGACCGAATCCTGCCAGACCCACAGCATGCCCGCGCCCCAGACCAGCGCGACCACCAGCGCCACCCCACCGGTCACGCGGTGCCAGCGTTGACGCAGGCGTAACAGACGCGGCACCACCTGGGCCAGACCGCGCTCGGCGACCACCCGCCGCTGCCACAATTGCCGGGCAAAGGCGCTCTGCTGCAACCCGGTGTCGTAGGCCGAAAATCCGTCAGCGCTGTCTTCCGAGGGCTGATTGGCCGTGAAATAAATACCGCGAAAACGTGGCGCCTCACCTTGAGCATTGCCCTGGAAAACCGGCTCCAACAAGGATTGCAGATGGCGCCGCAAGGCCTCGAAACGTTCCGGCAAGCCATACAATTCACTGCTCAACTGCCCGGACAAGGCGCCGATTTCGATGATCGATTCCGCCAAGGCCCGAGTAACCTGATCCAGCGCCTGATCACTCCATTGCGCCTGCCAGACTGCATCGGGTCCGTGGGGCGAGGACCAACCCAGCGTGCGTTCGCGGGCCTCGACCGGCAGCGCGGTGATCAATTCCTGAAAGCCTGGCAACTCTTCCATGCCGGTAATGACCACGTACACCGGCAGGCTCAGCCCGAACCGTTGCAACAGATCGATGAAACGTCGACGTGCCGCCAACCCGAGGGCTGCGGCTTGCTCGACGTTGCCCAGTCGACTGACCGGCACCGTCCAGATCACCCCATCCAGCGGACGTTGACTGCGCAGGCGCAGAATCAATCCCAGCAAGCGCCACCAGCCGCCCCGTTGCAGGTGCATGCCTTCATCCGGCAAAAACAGCGCCTGGGGCACCACCAATACTGCACCTTCAGGGTCCGACCACCAGCGACCGAACCAAGCCGGTTTGTCGCTGGGCTGCAAGCGCCACTGAGTACATAACTGGGTGCCCTGGGTTTCGTTGCCGAGCATCAGCAGCCAGGGAATCTGGTAGCGGTCCTGGGCACCCTGCTCCTGCTCCATGTGCCGCACCGCCAGGTAAAAACTGCGAATCGCCGCCCCGCTTTGCGTGCGCAACCACCAGACCGCCACCCCGACAATCGCCAGCACCAACAGCACGGCGATGATGAGGCCGATAATCCCCTGCGTGCTCATGAGTCTTGCTCCGAGGCGGTCACGGAATCGGTCATCTGCAAGACCGGTTCGAGCTCCAGACGAATGTCACGCCAAAACAACTGCCCCAACCCGGTCAGCAGCAGGACCATGGCGAGAATCCCCAGACCCAGGCGAAAACCGTCGGGCAATGAAAGGCGCACCGACAATTGCATCGGTGGCACCGCCGAAGGCTGTTCGAGCCGGGCACTGACGTCGGCATAATCCGCCTCGTGCTGCCAGGCAAAGGTGAACAGCGCCAGGCGCCATTTTTCATGTTGGGCCTGATTCTGTTCACCGCGCAGACGTCCCCGAAACCCCAGCACCAGACATTGCAAATAAACATTGGCCAGATCGCGAGTGGTGGGGATCTGCTCATCCAGCAGTTCCTTGATCGCCAGCGGTATCCGCTCACCGGCCTGACGGCTGGCGTACAGCCTCGATTCCAAGGGTTTTTCCTGCCAGGCCGATTGGCCCGGCCAAGGCGTAAACAGCAAGGTTTCATCGACCAGCGCGACAAAGGCGTAGACCAGCGCTTTGACTTGCTCGGTGGCGGCGTCACCGACTTTGGCGAAGGCGGTTCGCCAAAGGCGTTGGGAGATTTGCGTGGAGAGCTCGACCACCGCGTCCACCAGCGCTTCGTCCTCGCTGTCCTTGGGCAACTGGTTCCAGTCCTGGGACCATTGCTGCCAGGCCTGGCGAAAAGCACTGCTCAGCGGCGCTTCGTGGAGGCCTCGTGTACCCGTCCCGACATTGCCCTCAGACATATGACGTTCCTTCCTTGATCAAGCACTTTCACTCGCCTGGGCCACAAACAACACCACTTGCCATGGACTGCTGGCCAGCCTGGAAGCCGGTGCGGCAATCAGCAACGGCAACTGCCCGTCGAACCATTGGCCTTCGGCCATCACCACAAACAGCCGCGTATCATCGCCGACGCTGTAGGCCACTTGTTCATTGCGACTCATGGCCTGATGGGACAAACCACTCATGCGCTGGCGACTGAGCAGCGCGATGTGCGGCTGCGACGCAATGATCGCCCCGCGCAACCATTCGCTCGCGGCCTGCTCACTGGCACCGTTGGGCATGCGCAAACCGATGACCAGCCGCTGGCTCGGCTGGTCATCGGGCAATTGAATCGAGAAGGCCTGCTCACTGCGTTCGAACGCCAGGCTGCGATATCCGGCGCGGATCAGTTCGAGGGTCTTTTCAAGCCAGTCGAGCACCGCTTCATAGCCTCGCTGCAACTCCAGAAAATCCAGCGGGGCGAACGCCGGAACACCGGCCAATGGATCGAGCGCCGACCAGGCGCCGGCCAGGCCGAGCAGCAAACCATAGAGTGCCTGAGGCGTGGCCACTCGACTGTTCAGCAGGCCTTCGACTTCCGGCAACCGCGCCCAGAGCGCCGTCAACTGGCGACGAATTTCCAGCGCGTCGTCCTGATTGCCGGCCTGCTGCGCCTGACGCAAACGACCGGCGAGGAACATGCATTTCTCCCGCGCCCGGGCACACAGCGCCGCCACGCGCCGACCCACTACCGACTCGGGCAACAGGCACGGCGTCGGCGGGGTGTACGGCAACTGAAGAAAGCCGCCGCCCTCCTTGCGAATTCTCAGCAGTGGCAGACAGACGGAATCCGCCTTGTTCAATTGCGTGCACAAACGCGGATTCGGACGCCAGACCGTGATCGATTCGGGGTACTCGCCACTGGTGAGGTCCGGCAGCGCATCGCCGACCACCGATTGCAATCGGCCCTTGAGCGGCAGCAATTGACCGGCGCGCCACAGCGGACTGATCGCCAGGTAAACGGTAACGGTGGCGTTGTCCGTGGCGTCGATCGCTTCACTGACGTCGAGCTCCAGCATCGGCCCGACACCAGCCTGCAGATTGACCGGCAAACCGTCCGGCAAGGTCGCCTGTAAATTGATCAGTCGTACCAGCCCGGCACTCAATGCCGAGGGATCGAACTCAACGCGAGTCACGCCCCAGAACCACGGATTACAGGCTTGGGCGAAATGCGCCACCAGCGCCTCGGCCCGCAGCCCTTGCAACTGAAAATGCTGGGGCAACAACTGCATGCCCTCATGCCAGCAAACCGCGTCAGGTAGCAGACTCATACGATTCCCTTCGACGTCTCGTGTCGCCGCGCCAATGGCGGCCTGGCCCTGTGTTCAGTTCGGGTGGTCGCTGACCAGCGTCATCTCGCGACTGTCGAACTTGAGCCAGGCGTTGCTCTGATCGTCCAGCCGTAACCGGTGTGCTCCGGGAGTGTTATAGCTGGCGAAGACTAAAAGTCCAGCCGCCCGCTTGCCCCCCAGCGGGAAGGGTTGTTTGTCGATGAATTGACCGGGCACCAGCTCCAGCCCCCAGACGGTCATCAGCTGTCGGTAGTCGCGCTGGAACTGCTCGCGTTCGGCGAACCACTGCCGGGCGGTGATGCCCGACAACTGCTTGAGCAGGTCCGCGTCGTTCACCGCGATGAAGTCCACCGCGATCGGCGTGTCATCGTTGGCGCGGGGCGCGACGTCCAGCGTCAGGTTATCGAGGTCGACGCGAGGCCCGAACAACGAACACCCGGCGAGTGACAGTAATAGAACCAAAGAAAATAAACGTGCGTGCAAAATGAATTTTCCTTTTCTCGACACGGTCCAAAATTGCTTTTTGTTTGCTTTTTTATAGACCTGTTCTAGCGTCTTGGGTAGTTCGGTCGGCACGACGAATGTGGAAGGTTCGTCAAAGGAATGACAGGTCCTCTGCCCTCCCTTTCTAACCTACGGTCCAGTAAGGGAATGCGATGAAACGGGCCTCCCGATGCATTGCACCCGCCTCATGCATCGGAGTCAGCCACCATGGCAGAAAGTACTCAGCACAAGCTAGACAGGGTTCGCCCACCCCGGGTGCAAATCACCTACGACGTCGAAATCGGCAACGCGATCGAGAAGAAAGAATTACCGTTGGTTGTCGGCATCCTGGCCGACCTTTCCGGCAAGCCTCTCGAGCCACTCCCGAAATTGAATGAACGGCGTTTCACCGAAATCGACCGCGACAACTTCAATGAAGTCCTCGCCTCGATCGGCCCGCGCGCCACCTTGCAGGTCAACAACACCCTCAGCGGCGACGACAGCAAACTCAACATCGAGCTCAACTTCAAACACATCGACGACTTCGATCCGGTCAAGGTGGTTGAGCAGGTCACTCCGCTGCGGCGCTTGTTCGAAGCGCGCCAGCGTCTGCGCGACCTGCTGACCAAGCTCGATGGCAACGATGATCTGGACAAGCTGTTGCGCGACGTCATCGCCAACACCGAGGGACTGCAAGAGATCAAGTCGGCCCGCCCGGACACCGCCGCTCCCGCCCCCGCTGGCGACAGCGAAGCACCGGCCGAACCGCAAGCCTGATCGTTCATCCACTTAGGGAGAATTTGCCATGCCCGCCTCATCCGCCGCCCAGAGCCAAGCCAGCGACAGTACAGCCCAGACCTTGTCCCTGCTCGATGAAATCATCGCCAAAGGCCGCATGGCCCATGACGACAGCCAGCAGGATTACGCCCGCGACATGCTCGCGGAATTCGCCACCCAGGTACTCGACGAAGGCATGGCCATCGACAAGGACACCGTGGCGATGATCAACGACCGCATCAGCCAGATCGACGAGCTGATCAGCGCTCAGCTCAATGAAGTGTTGCACCACCCGGACCTGCAAAAACTCGAAGCGTCCTGGCGCGGCCTGCACCTGTTGGTGAAGAACACCGAGACCAGCTCCCGGCTGAAACTGCGGTTGCTCAACGTGACCCAGAAAGAGCTGCAGAACGATCTGGAAAAAGCCGTCGAGTTCGACCAGAGCGCACTGTTCAAGAAGATCTACGAAGAGGAATACGGCACCTTCGGCGGCCACCCGTTCAGCTTGCTGGTGGGTGACTACACCTTCGGCCGGCACCCGCAAGACATCGGCCTGCTGGAGAAACTCTCGAACGTCGCCGCAGCCGCTCACGCGCCGTTCATCGCCGCCGCCAGCCCTCGACTGTTCGACATGAACAGCTTTACCGAACTGGCCGTGCCGCGTGACCTGTCGAAAGTCTTCGAAAGCCAGGAACTGATCAAGTGGCGTTCGTTCCGCGAAAGTGAAGATTCGCGCTACGTGTCGCTGGTGCTGCCGCACTTCCTGCTGCGTCTGCCCTACGGCCCTGACACCTCACCGGTGGAAGGCATCAACTACGTCGAAGACGTCAACGGCAGCGACCACGGCAAATACCTGTGGGGCAATGCCGCGTGGGCCTTGTCGCAACGAATCACCGAAGCTTTCGCCAAGTACGGCTGGTGCGCAGCGATTCGCGGCGCCGAAGGCGGTGGTGCGGTGGAAGGGCTGCCGGCCCATACCTTCCGCACCACCTCGGGCGATCTGTCGCTCAAATGCCCGACCGAAGTGGCGATCACCGACCGTCGCGAGAAAGAGCTCAACGACCTCGGCTTCATCGCCCTGTGTCACAAGAAGAACAGCGACGTGGCGGTGTTCTTCGGTGGCCAGACCACCAACAAGTCCAAGCTCTACAACACCAATGAGGCGAACGCCAACGCGCGGATTTCGGCGATGCTGCCATACGTGCTCGCGGCCTCGCGTTTCGCGCACTACCTGAAGGTGATCATGCGCGACAAGGTCGGCAGTTTCATGACCCGCGACAATGTGCAGACCTACCTCAATAACTGGATCGCCGACTACGTGCTGATCAACGACAACGCGCCGCAAGAGATCAAGGCGCAGTACCCGTTGCGTGAAGCCCGGGTGGACGTGACCGAGGTCGCCGGCAAACCGGGCGCCTACAAGGCCACGGTGTTCCTGCGGCCGCACTTCCAGCTTGAGGAACTGACCGCGTCGATCCGACTGGTCGCGACCCTGCCGCCACCGGTAGCTGCCTGACCTGCCTCCCGCCGGCCTAACCCGGCGGGATTCCCCTGCTTATCTAGCACGATTACTTTCAGGAGTTTCATGCGATGGATGCAATCATTCTCGACCTCGGCGGCGACATCAAAGGCGATAGCCTGCTCGAGGGTTACAAGGACAAGATCGAAGTCATGTCCTACAGCCACAACGTGGCGATGCAGGTGACCAACGACGTCAGCAACTCGGAGCGTACCTCCGGCAAGCCGCACATCGGCGAGTTCACCCTGACCAAATTCGTCGACAGCTCGACGCCATCCCTCAATGAGTATTGCTGCGCCGGCAAACCGATCCCGGAAGCTAAAATCACCATCGGCCGCAACGCCGCTGAAGGCAGCGGTCAGCTGATGCCATTCATCATCTACACCCTGACCAACGTCGTGCTGTCCAACGTCAGCGTCAGTGGCGGTACGGGCGGCAAACCGGTGGAAACCCTGTCGCTGAACTTCACCAAGATCAAGTGGGAACTCACCGCCCAGAAAGACGACGGCACCAAGGAA
The DNA here is from genome assembly GCF_030687395.1 of Pseudomonas wuhanensis. GTDB lineage: Bacteria > Pseudomonadota > Gammaproteobacteria > Pseudomonadales > Pseudomonadaceae > Aquipseudomonas > Aquipseudomonas wuhanensis. The sequence continues at coordinate 3,686,598 of NZ_CP117430.1, forward strand.
GGCACGGCCGCCTCGACCTGGGACATGGCCGCCAACAAGCTCGTCAAGTAAGCGGACGCGTCGGCCATGGCAGGCACCGGCATGCTCCCACCGTTGTTCGAGCGCCTCGCCGCCAGCGAGGTCGACACTGTGCAGGTGTTCGATCGCCAGGGGCTGCTCGACTCGGTGCACACGGAGTTGCTGCGCCTGTTCAACACCCGACGTGGCCAACGTCCGCTGACCTCCCCGCCGAGCATTCTCGACTACGGCATCGCTGACTGGACTGCCTTGCAACAGCAGCGCAGCGATGACCGTCGTCAGTTGGCGCGGGAAGTGCGCGAGGCCATCAGCCATTTCGAACCGCGCCTGCGGCTGGGCGAGGTCCAGGTCAATCCGGTGCCCGGCCATCCGCAGCAACTGAGCATTCGGCTGGTGGGCGAGTTACGCAGCGGCCAGCAGCACTGGCCCGTGGCATTTGTCATCGAGAAGGTCAGCGATGGCCTTGAGGTGCGTCATGAGCGACTCGATTGACCCGCAACTGCTCGATTACTATCAACGCGAACTGACTTGGCTGCGGCATGCCGGGAGCATTTTTGCCGAGCGTTATCCCAAGGTCGCCAAGCGCCTGGAATTGTCCCCCGGTGAATGCCCCGACCCGCATGTCGAACGACTGCTCGAAGGTTTCGCCTTGCTCGCGGCACGCTTGCAACGGCGGCTCGATGACGACTACGCCGAATTCAGCGATGCCTTGCTCGAACAACTTTACCCGCTGGCCATGCGGCCGTTGCCCTCCTGCGCGATCGTGCAGTTCGAGCCGGACCCGAGCAAAGGCAACCTGGCCGGTGGTTACCCGTTGCCAAGGGACACGCCGCTGTTCGTCACCACCACTAAAGGCGAAAGCATCCACTTTCGCACCAGCGCCGCGGTTCGCTTGTGGCCGGTGGAAATCAACGAAGCACTGCTGCTGGGCAGCGACGAAGCCCAGGCCCTGACCGGTGTGGTGCAAGCGCGCTCGGCCCTGCGCCTGAGCCTGCGCTGCCTCGGTGAAAGCCAGTGGTCGGAGCTGGCGATCAAACAGTTGCGCGTGCATCTGGCCGCCTCCCCGGTGATCAACGCCTGCCTGTATGACCTGCTCGGCGCCCACGCCGTGAAGGTGCTGGCCGGACCCGTCGGCAGCGTGCCAAAAGTGCTGGCGGGGCTGCCAGACATCGTCGGTTTTGCCAGCGACGAAGTGCTGTTACCGGACGAGGACGGCGTGCATCCGGGCATGCGCCTGCTTGCCGAATACTTTGCCTTCCCGGACAAATTCAGTTTCTTCGACATTCCGTTGGCCGGTGCCACCAGCGATAGCCAGACGCTGTACCTGTACATCGTCTTCGACCGCGTCCCGGCCAACCGTCTGCACCTTCAGGCCAGCGACTTCGCCTTGGGCTGTGCGCCGGTGATCAATCTGTTTCCACGAACCTCGGAGCCCCTGCGCCCGGACGGCACCCGCAGCGAGTACCGTCTGGTCGCCGACAGTCATCGGGAAAACAGCGTCGAGATCCACAGCATCCGGGCGATGCGCGCCAGTTCCAGTCAGGGTGTGCAGCGCGTTCCCGCCTATTACGGCAGCCAGCATATCGGCGGCGAAAAGCAATGCTACTGGCACGCGCGACGGGTCAGCGGCATGACCCCGAATCGTCTGGGCACCGACCTGATGGTGAGCCTGGTGGACACCCGGCTCGACCCATTGTCCGAGACCACCGAATACAGCCTCACCGCCGAACTGCTGTGTACCAACAGGCATCTGGCCCAGAGCCTGCCGGCCGGGACGTCACTGGGTTTCGAACGACCGGGGCCAGTGGCCTGGGCCCGCCTGCGCAACCCACCCAGCCCGCAAAGCCTGCCGCGACTGGATGGCGAATCCCGCTGGCGCTTGGTGTCGCAACTGACCCTCAATCATTTGTCGCTGGTCGAGGGGCCACAGGCGCTGGAGGCCCTCAAGGAAATCTTGCAGTTGCACAACCTGCGCGACGAAGCCAGCGCCTTGCGGCAGATTGAAGGCTTGCTCGGCCTTGGCTGCGAACGGGTGATCGCCCATGTCGGCGAAGATGCGTGGCGTGGCTGGCGCAATGGGCTGGAGGTTCAGCTGCAACTCGATCCGCAGCATTTCGTCGGCAGCAGCGCCGTGTTGTTTTCAGCAGTGCTGGCGCAATTCTTTTCACTCTATGCCACGGCCAACCGCTTCGTGCGCACGGTCCTGGTCCAGTCAGACAAGGAGGTCAAGACATGGCAACCCCAAGCCGGCATGCCGCTGTCCCTCTGAGCCTGAGCCAAAAGCTGCGGCGCGACCCGCAGGCGTTCGAGTTGTTGCAGGCCTTGCTGCTGCTGGAGCGCGAACACCCACAAGCCGAATCCCTGGGCAGCGGCACCGCGCCTCAAGCTGAAGCCCTGCGCCTGCGCGGGCCTTTAACGCCGCTTTTTTCCGCCAGCGAGATCGAAAGCCTGACCCAGGAAGCGGGCCAGCAACCGGCGCTGAGTACTCCGGTGTTTGGCCTCGGCGGGCCCGACGGTCCCCTGCCCTACGCCTATCAGGAATGGCTGCAGCAACGGGCCCGCGCCAAGGACCATGCACCGGCCGAGTTCCTCGACCTGTTCCAGCATCGCTTGCTCAGCCTGCTGTACAAGGTGATGCGCAAACACCGGATTGCCGTTGGCTTCACGGCCCCCGGCGCGTCCCCGGTGCAGACGCAACTGCGGGCGCTGACCGGGTTGTTGCCCAAAGCCTTGCAGGAACGTCAGGCCGTTCCCGATTCCGCCGTACTGGCGTGCAGCGCGCTGTTTGCCGACGGTCGTCGTTCCCTGGCCGGCTTCGCCGCGATCGTGCGTGAGCACTTCGAACTGCCAGTAGAACTCAGCGCCTATGAAGGTGCCTGGCGGGAAATCCCACCGGCCAGTCGCAGTCGACTGCAACCGGGCGGGCGCAACCTGCAACTGGGTCGTAGCGCGGTGGCCGGCATTCGGGTCTGGGATGAACACGCCGGCATCCGCCTGACCCTCGGCCCGCTGACCTCGGCGCAGGCGGCGCGATTTCTGCCGGACGGCGAATCCCATCCAGCACTGGCCAGCCTCTGCGCGCTGTATTTCGGCCCCGATCTGGATTGCACCCTGGTGCTGTTGGTGCGCGGTGCCAGTGCGATGAAACTCGGTCGCCAGGCCCCACCCTTGCTCAGTTGGAACGGCGGCCTGCAACGCCAGACCAGCCTCGCCGTGCAACAGATCGAAACCCGCCTTCGTCAGCTGGAGATCACCTGAACATGGAACTGGCCAGCCTGATCGGACGCCTCAACCCGGACAACCGCCGCGCCCTCGAACGGGCCGCGCAACGTTGCCTGCAACGGGGTCATCATTACGTCGAAATCGAACACCTGCTGCTTGAGCTGCTGGACATCGAGGGCGGTGACTTCGCTTACTTGCTGCCGCGCTTCGGTTTGGAACGCGATGCCCTGACGGCGGAAATCAACAAGGCCCTGGAACTGTTCAAATCCGGCAGCACCCGCACCCCGGCGCTCTCGGCGCAAACCATCGGCCTGCTCGAAGACGCAGTGGTTCAGGCCAGCGTGCTTGGCCTGGAAAGCATCCGCTCCGGCTTGCTGCTGTTGGCCTTGCTCGACCGCGACGAACGCCGCAGCCTGCTGCTCAATAGCGCCTCGTCGCTGTTGAAAATTCCGCGGGAAGCCTTGCGCAGCAACCTGCTGGAATGGACCGAAAACTCTCGCGAACACGTCGGCGGTACACGACCCGTCAATGCTGGCAAGCCGCAGCCGAAACAAGACTCGGTGCTCGATCAGTTCACCCAGGACCTGACCGCCGACGCTCATGCCGGGCGCATCGACCCCATCGTCGGCCGCGACGGCGAGATTCGCCAGTGCATCGACATCCTGCTCAGGCGGCGACAGAACAACCCGATCCTGGTCGGCGCGCCGGGCGTGGGCAAGACAGCTGTGGTCGAAGGCCTGGCCCTGCGCATTGCCGCCGGCGATGTACCGCCGTCATTGCAGGAAGTCAGCCTGCGGGTACTCGACCTCGGTTTGTTACAGGCCGGGGCCGGGGTCAAAGGCGAGTTCGAGCAACGGCTCAAAGGCGTGATTGACGCGGTGCGCAGCGCCGACAAACCAATCATTCTATTCATCGACGAAGCCCACACGCTGATTGGCGCTGGCGGCGCGGAAGGCGGCAGCGACGCGGCCAACCTGCTCAAACCGGCGCTGGCCCGTGGTGAGTTGCGCACCCTCGCCGCCACGACCTGGCTTGAGTACAAAAAATATTTCGAGAAAGACCCGGCCCTGGCCCGGCGTTTTCAGTTGGTGCAAGTCGAGGAGCCGGACGAAACCACCGCCGTGGAAATGCTCCGTGGCGTGGCCGCGAAACTGGAACAGCATCACGGCGTGCAGGTGCTGGACGCGGCGATCCACGAAGCGGTGAAACTGTCCCATCGCTACATCTCCGGGCGCCAATTGCCGGACAAGGCCATCAGCGTGCTCGACACCGCGTGTGCCCGGGTCGCCCTCGGCCAGCATGACGTGCCGCCACCGCTGGAAAGCCTGCGCCATCGCCAGCAAAGCCTCAAAGACGAAGTCGAACGCCTGCGTCGCGAACAAGCCACCGGGCTCGATCACCGGGAACGCATCACCCTGCTGGAAACCGAATCCGTGGGTAACGTGCAGGCCATTCGCGAACTGGAAACCCGCTGGAACGAAGAACGGATTGCCGTGCGCGAACTGCTGGAAACCCGCCGCGAGCTGCTCACCTTGAGCGAGCGCGCCGACAACGACAAACCGGACGAAGCCACCGACAGCCGCATCGATCATCTGGCTGCTGAATTGGTGCGACTCGAGGCCGGTCTGGACGCCATTCGCCAGGACGATCCGCTCGTGCCAGAACAGGTCGACGCCAAAACCGTGGCCGCCGTGATCGCCGGCTGGACCGGCATACCCGTAGGCAAGATGCTCGCCGACGAAGCCCACGCCGTACGCACCCTCGGCCAGCGCATGGGCCAGCGGGTCATGGGCCAAAGCACCGCGCTGAACACCATCGCCCAACGCCTGCAAGCCTACCGCGCCGGCCTCACCGACCCGCAAAAACCGGTCGGCGTATTCCTGCTGGTCGGCCCCACGGGCGTGGGCAAAACCGAAACAGCTTATGCGTTGGCCGACGCGCTCTACGGCGGCGAACGCAACCTGATCAGCATCAATCTTTCGGAATACCAGGAAGCCCACACCGTCAGCCAACTAAAAGGCGCCCCGCCCGGCTACGTCGGCTATGGCAGCGGTGGCGTGCTCACCGAAGCGGTGCGGCGCAAACCCTATTCGGTGGTGCTGCTCGACGAAATCGAAAAGGCCCACCCGGATGTGCTCGAAGCCTTTTACAACGTCTTCGACAAAGGCGTCATGGAAGACGGCACCGGGTTGGTGGTGGATTTCAAAAACACTGTGATGTTGGCCACCAGCAACGTCGGGGCTGAGTTGCTGCTCGACACACCGACCGCGCAACTGGGCACCGATGCCTTCAATGAAGCGCTGCATAAAGTGCTGCTGAAAGCGTTTCGACCAGCGTTTCTGGCACGCATGACGGTGGTGGCGTATCGGCCGCTGGATGAGGTGACGCTGGAAGGGATTGTGTTGGCGAAGCTGGAGAAATTGCGTGGGCGGTATAAGGCTGCGACCGGGAAGCAGTTTGAGTTCGATGCCGGGATTGTGCAGGCGGTGTTGGCCAAGTGCAGTGCGGCGGGTGCGAGGGATGTTGAGAACGTGTTGATGACTCAGGTGACTGGGAAACTGGCGGAGTGGGTGTTGGAGTGAATAAAAAAGCGCTGCTTAGCAGGACGTTGGGGAGCCAAACGCCATAAGTAACGTAACCACTCTTTTTAAAGATCATTGAGTAGGTAAGTAATATGTGCACAGGAAATCAATTAGGGCGTGGTGGAAATACGGGGAACGTGCCTTTTGTCGGACTGGATGGCTGGACAATTTTTCTCTCTTCTGAGAACGGGGCCAAACAATTCAACAGTGACCTTATACATATATTCGATGTCCAGTTGCCACAGATGTACGGAGATGAGTACGACATGGACAACGAGCTTAAGCTTCGCCTGGAGAAGCTTGCAATAGAAATGGAAACCTATCGAACGCGCAGCCTCCCTATAGTCATACACTGCAATCACGGACGAACAAGATCCGTCATATGTGTTGCTGTGTATTTGATGTACATTCATGAAATTAGCGCCGAAGACGCTTTAGCGTCTATACAAGCAGCATTTATAGCGGCTGACGATGCCCACTACGACGCCCCCGGAGAAAGAGTAGATAGAGCTCTAAAGATGTATGAAGCATTGAATGGCACAGCGCCCATTAGACGCAGTGCTCGTTCAGCCAGTAAAAAAATATGCACAGGAAACTGTGGCTGAAAAGCTTCTCAATACTAAAAAGAGAGGAGTCGCCTTGAACATTCCCTGGGAACGCACCAAACAGGCTTACTTTGACGATTACGAACATGCAAACAAGTTAAGCAACTCGGAACAGCCCGACTTTAATGTTCTGCGAGAATTGTGTACGGGCCATATCTACAATCACCACTATCGTGCTTCCAGTAAGCGAGCGAGCAGCGCCGTATCTTCGGAAAAAATGGATGTCTGGAATAACTTCTCTCAATGGGCCACCTTCGGTCCTGGAGCCAGGCGCAGGGATAAAAAAATGCTGCAAATCAAAACTTCCGGAGGCACTGACTTCGCTGCTAGCAAGGCCGCAATGGGGGCCTGTACAGGCATCACTGCCATTTATCCATTACCGATCTGAATCAGGGCATTCTTTTGACCGCCGGATCCGATATTTCAGGCTCACTGCTGTATCACTGCTTGAGGTTGCTCAATGCCCCGCACCACCGACAGCAACACCAGCCTCTCCCTCTGCGCCGCCTCGCTGTCGGCGCTTTACCCTGAGTCGCTGTCCGGTGAAGAGGTCCTCAACGCCCTAGGCTCGCACACCCTCGCCGGCCTCAACGACGGCGTCTCCCTCACCCTGACCAATGCCGTCGCCACCCACGTCACCACCACCCTGCACAACGACGCCCTCACCCGTCCAATGGACGCCCTGGTCGCCGAAATCCGCCAACTCCCCGCCGATGCCACCGCCGAGCGCTATCAGCTTGTACTACGGCCATGGCTGTGGTGGCTGACCCTGGCCAGCAACAACCGCGTATTCCAGAACCTCAGCACCTCTGACATCGTCACCACGATTTTCAAGGCTCATGGTTTTACCGATTTCCTGCTAAAGCTCAGCGGCAGCTACACCCCGCGCGAATACTGCGTCCAATACGGCGAAACCGATTTCGCCTTCGTTTCGCGGTTGCTGGAAGAAGAAGGCATCTTCTGGTTCTTCACCCACGAGGACGGCAAGCACACGCTGGTACTGGGTGACAGCAACGATGCCTTCGTGCCCATCCCCAATGGGCCAAAGGTGAATTATCTCGGTCAACAAATGGGCGAGCGTGAATTGCACGGCATCCGCTCCGGAGAGGTCTGCGTGCAGGCGGTGGCCGGGGTGTACCGGGCGACGGATTACGAGTTCACCACCCCGACCACCTCGCTCTACAGCCAGGCCGAAGCAGTCGCCGGGCCGCGGTCGATGTACGAGCACCCGGGCAGCTACAATGCCAAGGCGCGCGGCGATGCGCTGACCAAGCAGCGCGTCGACGGGTTGCGCAGTCAGGAGAAGCGTTTTGTCGGTGAGAGCGACTGCCGCTGGCTCGTGCCGGGGCACTGGTTCACCCTCGCCGGGCACGATGATTCGACGTTGAACATCGATTGGGTGGTGACGGCGGTCACTCATGAAGCCAGCCACGATGACTATCGAAACCGCTTCGAAGCGATCCCGAAAGCCACGCCCTTCCGCCCGGTGCGGACAACGCCCAAACCGCGAATGCACACCCAGACCGCCATGGTCGTCGGCAAGTCGGGCGAAGAAATCTGGACCGACGAATACGGCCGGATCAAGTTGCAGTTCCCCTGGGATCGCGATGGCAAGAACGACGAAGCCAGTTCCTGCTGGGTGCGGGTGGTGCTGCCCTGGAGCGGCAAGGGTTTCGGCATGCAATTCGTGCCGCGCATCGGTCAGGAAGTGATCGTGACGTTTATCGATGGCGATCCGGATCGACCGCTGGTGACCGGTTGCGTCTACAACGGTGACAACGCCCTGCCCTACGCGCTGCCGGCGAATCAGACCCAGTCCGGGATCAAGACCCAATCGTCCAAGGGTGGCGGCGGTTTCAACGAGTTGCGCTTCGAGGACAAGAAGGACGCCGAAGAGGTGTTTTTGCAGGCGCAGAAGGACCTGAAGATCAATGTGCTCAACAACACCACCGCCACTGTCGGCCATGACGAAACCCTCACCGTGCAGAACGCTCGCACGCGCACGGTCAAGGACGGCGACGAGACCGTCACCCTGGAGAAAGGCAAACGCAGCGTGACCATCCAGACCGGCAGCGACACGCTCGATGTAAAGGACAGTCGCACGGTGACCGTGGGGGCGGACCAGACCCACAGCACCGGTGGCAATTACACGCACAAGGTCACCGGCGATTACAGCCTGACGGTGGACGGCAACCTGACCATCAAAGTAACTGGCACCCTGACCCTGCAAAGTGGCGGCAGTTTCACGATCAAGAGCGGCGCCGATCTGGCGGCCGAGGCCAGTACGTCGATCAGCCAGAAGGCCGGAACGTCCCTGAGCAATCAGGCCGGCACCTCGTTGGAGAACAAGGCCGGCACGACCATGACCAACGATGCCGGGATCAGCCTGACCAACAAGGGCGCCGCTTCGCAGACCGTGGATGGCGGCGGCATGCTGACCATCAAGGGTGGTCTGGTGCAGGTCAACTGACAAGGATAACCCATGGCCATCACGCCACTGGATTTGCAGCAGAACGATAAACACCTCAAAGGTCGCTTGCTCGATGGCCAGCTCGACGGTGCACTGAACATCAAGGATGACGGGCGCGTGCAAGCTGATTTGCACTACAGCCAGGGCGAACTGCAAGGCACCACTTTGCTTTACCACCCCAATGGCAAGGTCTCGGCGCAGCTGCCGTTTGTCCATGACAAGCTGCAGGGGGTTGCCAGTTTCTATGCCCCCGAAGGCAGCCTGCAGCGCAAGGCGACTTACCGCCGAGGGCTGCTGCATGGCGAGGCGTTCAATTACTTTCCCGATGGGCAACTGGCGGAGGCCGAGTTCTATCGCAATGGCGTTCGCGACGGGCGTTATCAGCGCTTTCATCCCAACGGCAAACCCGCCGTCGAGGCCCATTATCTCAATGGCCAGTTGCTGGAGCCGGAACAGGGCTTCGCCGCCGATGGGCGACCGCTGGATGCCGAGGGTAAACCGATCTCAAGGGTTCGCTGGTGGTTCAGGCGCTGGAGTGATCCTGCCCAAGCCTGAGTCTTGCATTGATGTCATGGCCTCTTCGCGAGCAAGCCCGCTCCCACACGTTGATCGTGTAAGTCAGGGAATCAGCATCTGCATCTGCCCCGGCATGACGATTTTGATCACCCCAGCCCAGTTGCACATCAAGGTGCTGTTGGCATCGATGGCCGGCATGCCGCCCAGCAGCAGGGTCGGTGCGCCGCCGGGAATCCAGGGGGTGGCGGTGGCCGGGATGCAGGGCATCGGTGTCAGTACGCCAAGCGCTGCGGCGGTGGCGGCCGCGACCATCGGGTTGGCCATGCTCATGCACGTGCCGAACGGCATGACGTTCACCAGCGGAATGTGGTCCATGATGTTCGCCGCCGGCATGCCCCCAGTCAGCGTGCGATTCACCGGCAGCACGTTGAGTACCGCTGGCGCCGCGCCGAAACTGCATTGCAGGGTCGCGGTGGCGCAAACTTGCGGACAGCCCATGTCGAATCTCCTTCCTGGAAGCGATGCTCCCTGAACCATAGTCCGCCGCGCCTGTTCGCGCACATCAGGAACGCTGATTATCCGGCAACACGCTAACCTATAAGACCGAACCGTGCTTGTGGCGACCCCGGCGCACCATTAGATTAGCCAATGATGTCTGGCCTCCAAAATAAGCAGAAGGGATAAGCATGGCGCTTACTGACCAGTCCACCCGTATCCGCTCCGGCGAAGAACTCGATGCCAGCCTGATCGATCCGTACCTCAAGGCGCACATTCCGGGCCTGAGTGGCTTGCCTGTGATCAGCCAGTTTCCGGGCGGTGCGTCGAACCTGACTTACCTGCTCGAATACCCCGAACAGGAATTCGTCCTGCGTCGGCCGCCGTTCGGTCACAAGGCCAAGTCCGCCCATGACATGGGCCGCGAATTCCGCATCCTCAATCAGCTGCGGGACGGTTTCCCCTATTGCCCCAAAGCCTACGTGCACTGCACCGACGAATCGGTGATCGGCGCCGAGTTTTATGTGATGGAACGGGTCAAGGGCATCATCCTGCGCGCCGAACTGCCGCCGGAACTGGGGCTCGATTCGGCGAAGACCGAAGCCCTGTGCAAGAGCTTCATCGACAAATTCGTGGAACTGCACCGGGTCGACTACAAGGCCTATGGCCTGGGCGACCTCGGCAAACCCGAAGGTTATGTAGCGCGGCAAATCAAAGGCTGGAGCGAGCGCTACGAAAAAGCCCTGACCCCGGATGCGCCAAAGTGGGAAGCGGTAAAGGCCTGGCTCAACGACAAGATGCCGGCCGATCACCCGACGTCGAGCATCGTCCACAACGACTACCGCTTCGACAACGTGATCCTCGATCCCGAGAACCCGATGCAGATCATTGGCGTGCTGGATTGGGAGTTGACCACCCTCGGCGACCCGCTGATGGACCTGGGCAACACCCTCGCCTACTGGATCGAAGCCGACGACCCGGCGCCGGTGCAACTGATGCGCCGCCAGCCAAGCCACGCTCCCGGCATGCTGACCCGCCGTGAGTTCGTCGATTACTACGCCGAGCGCGCCGGCATCCAGATCGACAACTTCGACTTCTACTACACCTACGGCCTGTTCCGTCTGGCCGGCATCGTGCAGCAGATCTACTACCGCTTCTTCCATGGTCAGACCCAGGACAAACGCTTCGCGCAGTTCATTCACATGAACAAACTGCTGGAGCAGATGAGCTTGCAGGTCATTCAGAAATCCAGCCTCTGATCAGGCCCCATAACAAGGAAAAATCATGTCAAAGACTCAGTTGTTCGACCTCGACGGCAAGATCGCTTTCGTCTCAGGTGCCAGTCGCGGCATTGGTGAAGCCATCGCCAAACTGCTGGCGCAGCAAGGCGCCCACGTGATCGTTTCGAGCCGCAAGCTCGACGGCTGCCAGCACGTCGCCGACGCAATCATCGCCGCCGGCGGCAAGGCCACCGCCATTGCTTGCCACATCGGTGAGATGGAACAGATCACCCAGGTCTTCGCCGCCATCCGCGAACAATTCGGGCGCTTGGACATCCTGGTCAACAACGCCGCGACCAACCCGCAGTTCTGCAACGTACTGGACACCGACCTCAGCGCCTTCCAGAAAACCGTCGACGTGAACATTCGCGGCTACTTCTTCATGTCGGTTGAAGCCGGCAAACTGATGCGCGAACACGGTGGCGGCAGCATCATCAACGTCGCCTCGATCAACGGTATTTCGCCGGGGATCTTCCAGGGCATCTACTCGGTGACCAAGGCTGCCGTGATCAACATGACCAAAGTCTTCGCCAAGGAATGCGCGCAATTCGGCATCCGTTGCAACGCCTTGCTGCCGGGTCTGACCGACACCAAATTTGCTTCGGCTCTGGTGAAAAACGACGCCATTCTGCAAACCGCGCTGCAGCAGATTCCGCTCAAGCGTGTGGCGGATCCGAGCGAGATGGCAGGGGCGGTGTTGTATCTGGCGAGTGATGCTTCGAGCTATACGACTGGGGTTTCGTTGAATGTGGATGGTGGATTTCTGTCCTGATTTGGTTCTGCGAATAAACCGAAGGCTGCCTCAGGGCTGCCTTTTTGTTTTCAGCACTCACCACTGATCGTTCCCACGCTCTGCGTGGGAATGCCTCACCGGACGCTCTGCGTCCGCTCTTTGGGGACGCGGAGCGTCCCTGACTGCGTTCCCACGCAGAGCGTGGGAACGATCAGATTCCCGCAAGAATATTTATTCCACAATTTGCATATTGGGAATTTTTGTTCCATAAATAGCCCTCCTGAAAATAAAAATCCAAAGGACCCCGGCTATGCGCGAACTCGGTATCGGACTCATCGGCACAGGTTTCATGGGCCGCGCCCACGCCTTGGCCTTTCGCAACGTCAGCGCCGTTTTTGAATTACCGCTGAACCTCAAACTCGCCGCCCTCGCCGACGCCGACCCGCAACGCGCGCGCCACTGCGCCGACGCCTGGGGCTTCGATACCGCTCACAGCGACTGGCAACAGCTGATCAATGACCCCAAGGTCAACCTGATCGCCATCACCACCCCTAACCATCTGCACTACCCCATGGCCATGGCCGCCCTCGCCGCCGGCAAGCCGGTGTACTGCGAAAAGCCGTTGGCGGTGAACCTCGAACAGGCCAGCGCAATGCGTCTGGCTGCTAAAGCCGCAGGCGTGGTAACGCGGGTCGGTTACAACTACCAACACAACCCGATCATCGGTCTGGCTCGCGATTTGATCCAAAGCGGCGCGTTGGGGCAGATCATCAGTTTCCAGGGCGAATTCAGCGAAGACTTCATGGCCGACCCCGTATCACCCTGGTCCTGGCGCTGCGACGCCAGTTACGCCGGCGGTGCCTTGGCGGACCTGGGCAGTCACTTGCTGGCCATGGCCCGTCATCTGCTGGGCGACGTCGAGGCGGTGTGCGCGGATACCCAGACCGTACATGCACAACGCCCCGCAACGTCAGGTGGCCAGGAGCAACGTGAGGTCGCGGTCGACGATCAGGTCCACGCGTTGCTGCGATTCGCCAACGGTGCGCGAGGGACGTTCAGCAGCAGCTGGCTCAAACACGGTTACAAGAATCACCTGAGTTTCGAAATCAGCGGCACCCAGGGCACCCTGGCGTTCGATCAGGAACGTTTGAATGAACTGCGGATGTATCGCGCAGGGCAAGGCGGTTTCCAACGGCTGCTGGCCGGGCCGGATTTACCGGGTTATGCCGCCTTCAGCCCGGCGCCGGGGCATCAGTTGGGTTACAACGAACTCAAGACCCTTGAAGTGCATGAGTTGGTGATGGCGCTGGCCGGCCTGGGTCAGGACGGGACAGATTTCGAACAAGCGTGGGAAGTCGAACGCTTGGCGACGGCGATTCGTTTGGCGGCACTAGAGTCGCGGTGGGTCAGGATCGAGGAAGTCTGACCCACCACTCAGGCCACACCCGCCAGTCGCGCAGTAGGCAACTGGCGGTACACACCATCACGCCGGAGCAAACTTACTGAGTGACACAACGGGTCATGGTAGTGGTCCGGGTCACCTGCCCTTCAGCCCTCACCTCACCCTGCACTTCGGTGTTTTCGGAGGTCTGACAGGTACGAACCGGTGGCGGTGGCGGCGCAGCGGGTGGTGGAGGTGGCGGACTGGCGCAACCACCCAGAATCGCCGCGCAGAATGCGAGCGACAGTGGCGAAAAAGCACATTTTCCAAAACTGTTCATAGGCTGACCCGCGGTAAGTGATCGACATTTTCCGCGACTCGAAAACCACCCCGCGAACCCGCGGCCCTGTCACAGAAAAGAAATACCCTCGCATTCCTTATAGCTTAGCTACCCGCCAATGCCAGAAAGACAGCAACCACTCCATTACCGCAGGCCTGCGGGATATGACGCCTAAAGAGCGGAGGATCGATTCAAGCCACTGCTTTCAAGCTCATAGCGCAGCTCTTCAATCAACGCCGCCACTGCCTCCGGCGTCCGGAGCGTCGCCACGTTCAACCCGCTGACCACCAGATCCACCTGCCCTGTCGCCGGATGGTAAAGCTTCACCGTCAACGAATTATCCCCGGCAAGCGCACACTCACAGGCCAACGGCAAAAAGCTCCGCTCCAACTGCATACGCAATTGCACCAGGTCACTCATCCCGACTCACCTTGGCGACAGCGTAAAATCGACTGCCCGCTTGTTCTTTTCGCACCCATGAGGTTGTTCCTTCAGCTGCATCGAAGAGGACGCGATACCGGGCCCAAGCCACGTCTCGCACCCCGACAGCCTAGAAAAAGCCCCATATGATCAACACATGAAATTGCACCACCCGCACTAGTGCATTTGCACCTTAACGTTGCCCCTTGATCCGCTTCACGCCGGAGAACAGACCTCGCTCGCGAGCCCAGACAATCGCCTCGCTACGGCTATGCACATCGAGTTTGGAATACACCGTCGACACATGATTGCGCACCGTATTGGGTGCCAGCTTCAGACGCGCAGCAATCTCCTTGTCAGCCAGGCCTTCACAGATCAGGCCGAGCACATCGCGCTCCCGGGCGGTCAGGTCGGTGAACGACACACTGGGCAACTGCGGCGAATTGACGTTCTTCACGTTGGCGAGTTTTTCGATCAGCGTGCGGCTGAACCAGGACGCATCTTTCATCACCTCTTCGATCGCCGACACCAACTCCAGCTCGGTGCGTTTGCGCTCGGTGATGTCCATCAACACCAGCAGGTAGCAAGAGCCATCCTGAATGTTCACGGTGTCCGCCGAGACCGCACAATCAATCAGCCCGGCATCCTTCCTGCGCACCCGAACATCGACACGATCCACCCGCCCGCTTTTCTCCAGGGTCGCAAACAGTCGCGTGCGAGCGCCCGCGTCATCAATGAAGCCGAGTTGCGCCACGGTCTTGCCGAGCACTTCATCATTGGGAAATGCGAGGGACTCGAGGAAGGCTTCGTTGACGTCCATCACCACTTGGTCGGCGGCGCGGCACACCAGGATCGGCACCGGAGTGAGGCGAAACGCTTTGGCGAACCGTTCCTCGCTCTGGCGCAGGGCGATTTCGGCCTTGTGCCGAAGCTCCATGTTGACGAAGGAAAACAGCATGCAAGCTTCGTCGTTGAGCTCAAGCGGTTGCCCGGCAACGATCACCTGCTTGCTGCCGCCGTCGGGCAATTGCAGTTCGGCCTGCATCTGCGGAATGGTTGCCCCGTCACGCAAACGCTGCTTGGCCAGATCCTTGTTTTCAGCGCGCTCCAGCACATCCAACTCATAGGTCGAAGCGCCGATCACCTGATCACGGGCATAGCCAGTCATTTCCAGGAAGCCCTGGTTGACTTTGATGTAGCGCAAATCGCTGAGGCGACAGATCACCGCCGGGGCCGGGTTGGCATTGAAGATCTTTTCGAAACGCTGCTCGGCGCTGGCCCATTCGGTGACGTCGTTCATGATCAGCACCAACGACTCCGGCTCACCGGCGCGGTCGGCCAACACCATGCTGCGCACGCTGTGGACCCAGGTGCGCTCATCGTTTTCGACTGGCGTCAACTCGATCAGCACATCGCTGAACGTCTCGCCACGGGCAACGCGGCTGATCGGATAATTCTCCGGCGCTACCGGGTGATTGTTGCGATAACGCAAGGCAAACCGCTGCGCGTACTCCTTGGCATTGGCGCCCAGTTCACCGATCCGACTGACACCGTGCATGGCCAGCGCGGCGTCATTGGCCCAAAGAATGGTCTGGTCGAGCTCCAGCAAAATCACCCCATCGGACAGCCCGGCAATGATCTGCTGCAACTGGCGGCGATTGGTTTCGGTGGTCAGGATGTCCTGGCTCATTGGATCTCCACAATTGCGGCGGCACCTTTGCGCACGGCCCAGTGAAGATTACGACCGCAGACGCTTGCGATAGTGCAAAGCCGGCACCCGCTGCCCTCCCAAAGTAGCCCTATGCTCAATAAGGAAAGAGTGGTTTAGTGCCGTTCTTTGATTATCTGGAGAGTTGCCATGGTGTTTGATTCTCTTCATTTCACCCCCTGGTCCGCCCTCGTGGGAGGGGCGCTGATCGGCGTGGCCGCAAGCGTAATGGTGGTGGCCAACGGGCGGGTTGCCGGGATCAGCGGGCTGTTGGGCAGCCTGCTGGAGCGTCATGATTCAGGACGGGGCGAAAAGGCCCTGTTCCTGCTCGGACTGTTGGTGGCACCGCTGGTCTGGGCGCTGTTTCATGCATGGCCGGTCATCGAATTCAAAACCGGTGCGGTGGGCCTGATTGTCGCCGGATTATGCGTCGGTATCGGCACTCGTTACGGCTCCGGCTGCACCAGTGGCCACGGCGTGTGCGGTATCTCGCGCCTGTCACCGCGCTCCATTGCCGCCACCTTAAGCTTCATGTTCACAGGCTTCGTGACAGTGTTCGTCCTGCGTCATCTGCTGGGGTAAGTAACATGCGCAAACTGACCGCTTTCCTCGCCGGCCTGCTGTTCGGCATCGGCCTGTTGCTGGCCGGCATGGCAAATCCGGCCAAAGTTCTGGGTTTTCTGGACATTACCGGTCTATGGGATCCCTCCCTGGCGCTGGTCATGATCGGGGCCATTGCCGTGGCTTGGGCGCCGTTCCACTGGGCCATGAAACAACCGACGTCCTTGCTGGGGGCGCCGATGCAGTTGCCGGTCAGCCGTGAGCTGGACCGACGCCTGATCGGTGGCAGCCTGCTCTTCGGCGTCGGTTGGGGCATTGCCGGTATCTGTCCCGGTCCGGCGCTGGTGTTGCTACCGACGGGCCACTGGCAGGCCTGGGTTTTCGTCATCGCCATGCTGGCGGGGATGCTGATCTTCAAAGCGTTGCAAACCCGCCGTTGAGCATCCCGCCAACGCAATGAGGCTATCGAACAACCGATGCCTCAAGCCGCTCGCTTGCCACTGGCAATCGCATCCGAAGCCGCCAGCATCGCCCGCAACAACACTGCACACCCTGCGGCCAGGTCATCCGGCGCGGCGTTTTCGATTTCGTTGTGGCTGATACCGCCCTCGCAAGGCACGAAAATCATCCCGGCCGGGCCGAGCTCGGCGAGGAAAATCGCGTCGTGCCCTGCCCCGCTGACGATGTCCATGTGCGACAGCCCCAGCCCTTGCGCCGCGCCGCGTACCGCTTCGACGCAGCCCTTGTCGAAGTACAGCGGCGGGAAGTCGGCGGTGGGAGTCAGTTCAAAGGTCAGGCCGTGTTCCTCGCAGGTGGTTTCGATGACTTCGCGGACTTCGGCGATCATTGAATCGAGTCGCGCCGGCTCCAGATGACGGAAGTCCAGGGTCATGCGCACTTCACCGGGAATCACGTTGCGCGAGCCGGGGTAGGCTTGCAGGCAGCCGACGGTGCCGCACGCGTGGGGTTGGTGGCCGAGGGCGGCGCGATTGACCGCGCCGACGATCACTGAGGCGCCGACCAGAGCATCCTTGCGCAGGTGCATCGGCGTCGGGCCGGCGTGGGCTTCGACGCCGCGCAGTTTCAGGTCGAACCATTTCTGTCCGAGAGCGCCCATCACCACGCCGATGGTTTTGCGCTCGTCCTCAAGAATCGGGCCTTGCTCGATGTGGGCCTCGAAATACGCACCGACGGCGTGGCCGCTGACCTTGCGCGGCCCGGCGTAACCAATGGCGTTCAGGGCTTCGCCGACAGTCACGCCCTCGGCATCGACTTTGGCCAGGGTTTCTTCGAGGGTGAATTTTTCCGCAAACACGCCAGAGCCCATCATGCAGGGGGCAAAACGCGAGCCTTCTTCGTTGGTCCAGACCACCACTTCCAGCGGCGCTTCGGTTTCCACGCCCAGGTCATTGAGGGTGCGCAACACTTCGACCCCGGCCAGCACGCCGAAGCAGCCATCGAACTTGCCGCCGGTGGGCTGGGTGTCGATGTGGCTGCCGGTCATCACCGGTGGCAGGTTCGGGTTGCGCCCCGGACGGCGGGCGAAGATGTTGCCGACGGCGTCGATGCTGACGGTGCAGCCGGCTTCCTCGCACCAGTTCACGAAAATGTCCCGGGCCTGACGGTCGAGGTCGGTCAGGGCCAGTCGGCAGACCCCGCCCTTGACCGTGGCGCCGAGTCTGGCCAGGTCCATGAGCGACTGCCACAGACGGTCGCGGTTGATGTGCTGATGGGTGGATTGCAGAACGTCTATGGCAGCGTTCATGGTGATCTCCTCAGGCAGTTGTTATGGATTTCTTCAGGCAAATTTTTGGTAACTGTGAGGGCGCCATCGCGGGCAAGCCCGCTCCCACAGGGATTTTCAGTGTTCACAAAATCCATGTGGGAGCGGGCTTGCCCGCGATGAGGCCGGTGCTCACACCGCAGATTTCACAGCAGTAGGACTCGGCCGCATCACACTCAACCCGTAATAAATCAGCCCACCAAGGGCCGAACCGGTGAACCAGCCATAGCTGTAAAACCAGCTGAATGCATCGCTGCCCAGCGACAGCAGCGTTAACGCCACCGGCACGCCGAACGCGATAAAGCCGAACCAGTTCCACGCCGGGTAAACGTCATCGCGGTAAAGTCCGGCCAAATCCAGTTGCTGTTTCTTGATCAGGAAATAGTCCACCACCATGATCCCGGCGATCGGGCCCAGCAGGCTCGAATACCCCAGCAACCAGTTGGAATACACCGTCTCCAGGCTTAAATCCGAAACGATCAGCCCGAGCTTTTTCAACAATTCATGAGCCATCAGCGCCAACCCGACCAACCCCGTGAGCATCACCGCCGTGGTGCGGTTGATGTACTTGGGCGCAACGTTCTGGAAATCGTTGGTCGGCGACACGATGTTGGCCGCGGTGTTGGTGGACAAGGTGGCGATGATGATCAGCGCCATGGCCAGTGCGACCCAGACCGGGCTCTGGATATGGCCGATCAGGGTGACCGGATCAGAGACAGTGACACCCACCAGTTTGACCGACGCGGCCGTCATCACCACGCCGAGGGAGGCGAACAGGAACATGGTCAGGGGTAAACCGATGATCTGCCCGACGATCTGGTCCTTCTGGCTTTTCGCGTAGCGGCTGAAGTCCGGGATGTTCAGCGACAACGTGGCCCAGAAGCCGACCATGGCGGTCAGCCCGGCGGCGAAATAACTGGCCACGCCGGCCCCTTCCGGACGCTTGGCCGGGATCGCCAGCAACTCGGTCATCGATACATTCGGCATGGCCCACACCAACAGCCCCACGCCCACCAGCACCAACAACGGTGCCGAGAGGGTTTCCAACCATTTGATCGAGTCCGCGCCGCGAATCACCACCCACAGGTTCAAGGCCCAGAACAGCATGAAGCCGATCACCTCGCCGGTACCGCCAAGGGCCTTCCAGCCATCGAACACCGAGCCGAGAAACAGGTGAATCGCCAGCCCGCCGAACATGGTCTGGATGCCGAACCAGCCGCACGCCACCAGGGCGCGGATCAGGCACGGGATGTTGGAACCGAGAATGCCGAAGGACGAGCGCAGCAATACCGGAAACGGAATGCCGTACTTGGTGCCGGGGAAGGCATTCAGGGTCAGCGGGATCAGCACGATGATATTGGCGAACAGAATCGCCAGCAGCGCTTCGCCCACGGTCAGGCCGAAGTAGGCAGTGAGCACACCGCCGAGGGTGTAAGTCGGCACGCAGATCGCCATGCCGACCCACAGCGCGGTGATGTGCCATTTGTTCCAGGTTCGTTCGCGCACCTTGGTCGGTGCCATGTCGTGGTTGTATCGGGGACTGTCGAGGACATCGCTGCCGGCTTCGAGCTCAAACAAGCCGTCGCGCTCGGTCACTTGCGATCTGATCTGTTGCATGGCCGCTCCACTGTTCTTTTGATTATTTTTGCTCATCAGAGGCTGGCGCAATGCGCGCGAGCCGGACGATGGCCGGAGAAACTGACAACTTTTACGGACCGGCCACGGTGTCAGCGGCGGCATCAATAAACGTGCCGGGTGCCCCGCTTGCGCCTCGGGCAGTGCCATAAAACTTTGCTAACCAACTGATGTTAATCAGCTTTATTTATCCAACTAGCGAGTCCCCGGTCAGTTGCCCTGTCACTCAGGCCGAATGCCAGGCAAGTTGTCCGAACAGTCAGGACTCAATCTGGTGCGTCGATCTTTTTTTGAAAGGTTGCGCATCAACCATAGACCATCCTCAACCGGCTGATTTCACATAGAAAATCTTGACCATATTTCCAACCTGTCAAGTGCGTCAAAATGGTGAGCGGTCTCACCATTTTGGTGATTTTCATTTTTTATCGTTATTTATCAATCAGTTAAAACAGTAATAAGCTTATAAAAAATATTCTTGCTCAATCCACAAACTGCAGCTAGCGTCTATTCTTGACAGCGCTGACAGGAATACACCGATTGGCGTCTGCTTCATATAAAACATCTAGAACCGGCAATAGTCGGTCATGCCTGCGAGGAACTCGGAATGTCTCTGTTGATCCGTGGCGCCACCGTTATTACCCATGATGAAAGTTATCGCGCCGACGTCTATTGCGCTGACGGCGTGATCAAAGCCATCGGTGAAAACCTCGATGTTCCCGCCGATGCGCAAGTGCTCGACGGCAGCGGCCAATACCTGATGCCCGGCGGCATCGATCCGCACACCCACATGCAACTGCCCTTCATGGGCACGGTGGCCAGCGAAGATTTTTTCAGCGGTACTGCGGCGGGATTGGCCGGTGGCACCACGTCGATCATCGACTTCGTGATACCCAACCCACAGCAATCGTTGATGGAGGCCTTTCATCAATGGCGCGGCTGGGCCGAGAAGTCGGCGTCTGACTATGGCTTTCACGTCGCCATCACCTGGTGGAGCGAGCAAGTCCGCGAGGAAATGGCCGAGCTGGTCAGCCAGCACGGGGTCAACAGCTTCAAGCATTTCATGGCCTACAAGAACGCGATCATGGCCGCCGACGATACGCTGGTGGCGAGTTTCGAGCGCTGCCTGGAATTAGGCGCGGTGCCGACCGTGCACGCGGAAAACGGCGAGCTGGTCTATCACCTGCAACGCAAGTTGATGGCCCAGGGCATCACCGGGCCGGAAGCGCATCCGCTGTCGCGGCCTTCGCAGGTGGAAGGCGAAGCCGCGAGCCGGGCGATCCGCATTGCCGAAACCCTCGGCACGCCGCTGTATCTGGTCCATGTCTCGACCAAGGAAGCCCTCGACGAAATCACCTATGCCCGCGCCAAGGGCCAACCGGTTTACGGCGAAGTGCTGGCCGGGCATCTGCTGCTGGACGACAGCGTTTACCAACACCCGGACTGGCAGACTGCCGCCGGGTACGTGATGAGCCCGCCCTTCCGTCCACGCGGTCATCAAGAAGCCCTTTGGCATGGCCTGCAAGCGGGCAACCTGCACACCACCGCCACCGACCACTGCTGCTTCTGCGCCGAGCAAAAAGCCGCCGGCCGTGACGACTTCAGCAAGATCCCCAACGGCACCGCCGGGATCGAAGACCGCATGGCGGTGCTCTGGGATGAAGGGGTGAACACCGGGCGCTTGTCGATGCAGCACTTCGTTGCCCTCACCTCCACCAACACCGCGAAGATCTTCAACCTCTATCCGCGCAAAGGGGCGATTCGTGTCGGGGCCGATGCCGATCTGGTGCTGTGGGACCCGGAAGGCACGCGGACGATTTCAGCCACGACCCATCACCAGCAAGTCGACTTCAACATCTTTGAAGGCAAGACCGTGCGCGGCGTGCCGAGCCACACCGTCAGTCAGGGCCGAGTGGTGTGGGCCGATGGTGATTTGCGGGCCGAGCGTGGTGCCGGTCGGTATGTCGAACGGCCGGCGTATCCGGCGGTGTTTGATTTGCTGAGCAAGCGGGCTGAGATGTGCAGGCCGGTTGCTGTGAAACGCTGAACCTGTACTCCCGATCCGATCGTTCCCACGCTCTGCGTGGGAATGCAGCCCGGGACGCTCTGCGTCCCATTGGAACGCGGAGCGTCCCTTGAGGCATTCCCACGCAGAGCGTGGGAACGATCAGCCCACCAGAGGCAGCACCTCAAATAACCGTGAGGCCAACACCGTGATCAAGACTTTGAACCACCTCCCGCATCCCCATGAGGACGCGGCCGCCCTCGCCGGCCATTTCACCGATCTGGCGCCGCCACTCAACGACCGTCAGGCGCATCTGGAGGCCTCGCGCTGCCTGTATTGCTACGACGCGCCATGCGTGAATGCCTGTCCAAGCGACATCGATATTCCATCGTTCATCCGCAATATCCATCAGGAAAACGTTCAGGGCGCGGCGCAGAAAATCCTCTCGGCCAACATCCTCGGCGGCAGTTGCGCCCGGGTCTGCCCGACGGAAATCCTCTGCCAGCAAGCCTGCGTGCGCAACAACGCCCAGGAATGCGCGCCGGTGCTGATCGGCCTGTTGCAACGCTATGCCGTGGACAACGCGAACTTCAGCGAACACCCGTTCCAACGCGCCGCCGCCACCGGCAAGCGCATCGCCGTGGTCGGCGCGGGCCCGGCGGGTTTGTCCTGCGCTCACCGCAGTGCCATGCACGGCCATGACGTGGTCATTTTCGAGGCGCGGGAAAAGGCTGGCGGTCTCAACGAATACGGAATCGCCAAATACAAACTGGTGGATGATTACGCGCAGAAGGAGCTGGAATTTCTGCTGGGGATTGGCGGGATCGAGATTCGCCACGGGCAGAAACTCGGCGACAACCTGAGCCTCAGCGAACTGCATCAGCAATTCGACGCGGTGTTCCTCGGCATCGGCCTCAACGCCAGCAAACAATTGGGCCTGGCCCATGAAGATGCCCCCGGCCTGCTCGCCGCCACCGACTACATCCGCGAACTGCGCCAGACTGATGACCTGACGCAACTTCCACTGGCCGAACGCTGCATCGTTCTCGGTGCCGGCAACACCGCCATCGACATGGCCGTGCAAATGGCCCGCCTCGGTGCCCGCGATGTGAATCTGGTGTACCGCCGCGGCGTCGAGGACATGGGTGCCACCGCTCACGAACAGGACATCGCCAAGGCCAATCAGGTACGCCTGCTGACCTGGGCACAACCTGAAGAGGTGCTGCTCGACGATCAGGGTAACGTGCGCGGCATGCGCTTCGCCCGTACCCGATTGGTGGAAGGTCGTCTGCAAACCACTGGCGAAACCTTTGAACTGGCCGCCGACGCGATCTTCAAAGCCATCGGCCAGGCTTTCGACGCCGCTGCCCTCGCCGATCCGCTGGCCCGAGAACTCAAGCGTCAGGGCGACCGCATCCTGGTCGACGAACAGCTGCGCACCAGCATTCCCGGCGTGTATGCCGGCGGCGACTGCACCAGCCTCGATCAGGACCTCACCGTGCAAGCCGTGCAGCACGGCAAGCTGGCCGCCGAGGCCATCAACGCTCAACTCATGCTCAACGTGGAGGCTGCGTAAATGGCCGATCTCTCGATTGTTTTCGCCGGCATCAAAGCCCCCAATCCGTTCTGGCTGGCCTCCGCGCCACCGACCGACAAAGCCTACAACGTGGTTCGCGCGTTCGAGGCCGGCTGGGGCGGCGTGGTCTGGAAGACCTTGGGTGAAGACCCGGCGGCGGTCAACGTATCGTCGCGTTACTCGGCGCACTTCGGGCCCAACCGTGAAGTGATGGGTTTTAACAACATCGAACTGATCACCGACCGTTCGCTGGACATCAACCTGCGGGAAATCACCCAGGTCAAAAAGGACTGGCCGGACCGTGCGCTGATCGTGTCGCTGATGGTGCCCTGTGTCGAAGAGTCGTGGAAAAACATCCTGCCGCTGGTGGAAGCCACCGGGGCCGATGGCATCGAGCTGAATTTCGGCTGCCCCCACGGCATGCCGGAACGGGGCATGGGCGCGGCGGTCGGCCAGGTGCCGGAATACGTCGAGCAGGTCACTCGCTGGTGCAAAACTTACTGCTCGTTGCCGGTGATCGTCAAACTCACGCCGAACATCACCGACATCCGCGTCGCCGCTCGTGCCGCCCACCGTGGCGGCGCCGATGCGGTGTCGTTGATCAACACCATCAACTCGATCACCAGCGTCAACCTGGAACGCATGGTCGCCAATCCCGCCGTCGGTAGCCAAAGCACCCATGGTGGTTATTGCGGCTCGGCGGTCAAGCCGATTGCGCTGAACATGGTCGCCGAAATCGCCCGCGATCCTCAGACCCAAGGCTTGCCGATCTGCGGCATTGGCGGGATTGGCAGCTGGCGCGATGCGGCGGAATTCATTGCGCTGGGCAGCGGTTCGGTACAGGTATGCACGGCGGCGATGCTGCATGGCTTCCGGATTGTCGAGGAGATGAAGGACGGTTTGTCACGCTGGATGGACAGTCAGGGCTACGCCAGTGTCTCGGAATTTTCCGGGCGGGCGGTGGGCAATACCACGGACTGGAAGTACCTGGACATCAACTATCAGGTAATTGCGAAGATTGATCAGGAGGCCTGCATCGGTTGCGGTCGCTGCCACATTGCTTGCGAAGATACCTCGCACCAGGCGATTGCCAGCCTCAAACAGGCAGACGGAACGCATAAATATGAAGTGATTGATGATGAGTGTGTGGGGTGCAATCTGTGTCAGATCACGTGTCCGGTGCAGGATTGTATTGAGATGGTGCCGATGGATACCGGCAAGCCGTTTCTGGATTGGAACCATGATCCGAGGAATCCGTACCACGTTGCACTTTAAGCCCT
Organism: Pseudomonas wuhanensis; assembly: GCF_030687395.1. GTDB lineage: Bacteria > Pseudomonadota > Gammaproteobacteria > Pseudomonadales > Pseudomonadaceae > Aquipseudomonas > Aquipseudomonas wuhanensis. The sequence goes on from NZ_CP117430.1 coordinate 3,711,205, forward strand.
GCGGCGCCTGAACGGACGCCATCGCGGGCAAGCCCGCTCCCACAATGATTTATGTCGTACACAAATTCCGTGTACACCGAGAATCCTGTGGGAGCGGGCTTGCTCGCGAAGAGGCCAGCTGCCGCGGCGCGCAACTCAAGGCTCCAACCCGATCCCACGCAATATCACACTCGTCACCGTCTGCACCGCCCGCTCGAACTGCATGTCCGACAACGGCTGGTGATCATTAAGAATATTCACCTGGTGGTCAAAGTCGGCGTAATGCTGGGTCGAAGCCCAGATCATGTACAGCAGGCTGGAAGGCTCCACCGGCAGGATGCGTTTGTCCTCCACCCACTGGCGAATTTTCGCTTCTTTCATCTTGGCCCAGTCGTACAGGCTGGCGTCCAGTTTCTCACCCAGTGTCGGCGCACCGTGGATGATTTCGTTGGCCCAGACTTTCGAGCCGTAAGGGCGACTGCGGGAATGGTTCATTTTGGCGCGGATGTAGCTGCTGAGCACCACTCGCGGGTCGTCGAACATCTCGAAGCACAGAGCATCCTGCTTCCAGACCTCCAGCAAACCCAGGAGCACCGCACTGTACAGCTCGCTCTTGGTGCTGAAGTAGTAATGCAGGTTGGAACGCGGCAGTTGCACTTCGGCGGCGATGTCAGCCATGGCGGTGCTGCCGAACCCTTTTTCGGCGAAGACTTTTTCGGCCCCCAGCAGAATCTTTTCGACGTTACTGCGACGAATCTCGATCTTGTGATTGCCCATGAGGGCTCCCTGACAACAGCGTTGGTCAAGACTAGCATCCGCTCTGGATCGGGGCGACAGGGGGAAACGAAACTTCGTACAGCGGTCTTGCGGCTCGGTGGGCCGGTATTGATGGCCTTCAACAAGTCATCGTATAACTTGTGATTGACATTCCCTCAAAGGCTTGCAAATAATCGCCGCCAATGTTGTACGACGACGTATAACAAAAATAAGAATAACAAAAACCAGGGAGCGTTACTGTGAGCAGACTCGCCCGCAATTCCTTCGCCAGCACCCCTCACCCCACCTTCGCCCGTCGCCATACCCTCAGCCTGATCGGGTGCGGCAGCCTGGCCTTCGCCCTGCCCATGACCAGCCAGGCCGAAGGTTTCGTCGATGACGCCAAGGCCACGCTGAACCTGCGCAACGCTTACATCAATCGCAACTTCACCCACCCGAACAATGCCCAGGGCAAGGCTGAAGAGTGGACGCAAAACTTCATCCTCGACGCTAAATCCGGCTTCACCCAGGGCCCCGTCGGTTTCGGCGTGGATGTGCTCGGTATGTATTCGCAGAAGCTCGACGGCGGTAAGGGCACGGGCGGCACGCAATTGCTGCCGATCCATGATGACGGCCGCCCCGCGGACAATTTCGGTCGTCTGGGTGTGGCGCTGAAAGCCAAGGTGTCGAAAACCGAATTGAAGGTCGGGGAATGGATGCCGGTGCTGCCGATCCTGCGCTCCGATGACGGCCGCTCGCTGCCGCAAACCTTTCGCGGCGGCCAGGTCACCTCTACCGAAATCAGCGGCCTGACGCTCTACGGCGGCCAGTTCCGCGGCAACAGCCCGCGCAATGACGCGAGCATGGAAGACATGTCGATGAACGGCAGAGGCGCGTTCACCTCCGACCGCTTCAACTTCGGCGGCGGCGAGTATGCGTTCAATGAAAAGCGCACTCAGGTCGGCGTCTGGTACGCGGAGCTCAGCGACATCTATCAGCAGCAGTATTTCAACCTGAGCCACAGCCAGCCCATGGGGGACTGGACCTTGGGGGCCAACCTCGGTTACTTCATCGGCAAGGAAGACGGCAGCGCGCTGGCCGGCGACCTCGACAACAAAACTGCGTTCGCCCTGCTCTCGGCCAAGTACGGCGGCAACACCTTCTATGTCGGCCTGCAAAAACTCAGCGGCGACAGCGCCTGGATGCGCGTCAACGGCACCAGCGGCGGCACGCTGGCCAACGACAGCTACAACGCCAGCTATGACAACGCCAGGGAACGTTCCTGGCAGGTGCGTCACGACTACAACTTCGTCGCCCTCGGCATCCCCGGTCTGACGCTGATGAACCGCTACATCAGCGGCGATAACGTACACACCGGGGCGATCACCGACGGCAAGGAATGGGGCCGCGAATCGGAACTGGCCTACACCGTGCAAAGCGGCGCGCTTAAGAGCCTCAACGTCAAATGGCGCAACGCGACCATCCGTCGCGATTTCAGTACCAACGAATTCGATGAAAACCGGATTTTCATCAGTTATCCGATTTCGTTGTTGTAAGGCCAGCACCTTTGCAGGTTGGCATAAATCCCATGTGGAAGCGGGCTTGCTCGCGAAGACGGCGGCACAGTCAACATTAGTGTCGCCTGACACACCGCCTTCGCGAGCAAGCCCGCTCCCACAGGTTCGGCACATTCATGAGAGATGAATGAACATGACCCTCCGTCAATTTCAACCAAAGTCGCGTTGACAAGCACCGGAAACCCTAACAATACTTCGACAAGTCATACGACAACCTACAACAAATCCAATAACGACAATTTTGTGTAAAGGGACTTTCATGACGACCACACCCATAGTCCGCGCGCCGTTCAATCGCCTGCTCCTGACCGGCGCCGCCGGTGGCCTCGGTAAAGTCCTGCGCGAACGCCTGCGACCTTACGCCAACGTACTCCGCCTGTCGGACATCGCCGACATGACGCCAGCCAATGATGATCGCGAAGAAGTCGTGCCATGCGACCTCGCCGACAAGCAGGCGGTGCATCAACTGGTCGAAGGCGTGGACGCGATCCTGCACTTTGGCGGCGTGTCGGTGGAGCGTCCGTTCGAGGAGATCCTCGGCGCCAACATCTGCGGCGTGTTCCATATCTACGAAGCCGCCCGCCGCCACGGTGTGAAGCGGGTGATTTTTGCCAGTTCCAACCACGTCATCGGCTTTTACAAGCAGGACGAAACCCTCGACGCCCACTCCCCTCGTCGCCCGGACGGCTACTACGGCTTGTCCAAGTCCTACGGCGAAGACATGGCCAGTTTCTACTTCGATCGCTATGGCATCGAGACCGTCAGCATCCGCATCGGCTCCTCGTTCCCGGAACCGCAAAACCGCCGAATGATGAGCACCTGGCTGAGCTTCGATGACCTGACCCAATTGCTCGAACGCGCGCTGTACACCCCGGAGGTCGGCCACACCGTGGTGTATGGCATGTCCGACAACAAGAGCGTCTGGTGGGACAACCGTTTCGCGGCGCACTTGGGTTATGCGCCCCAGGACACGTCCGAAGTGTTCCGCGAAAAAGTCGAAGCCCAACCGATGCCCGCCGAAAATGATCCGGCCCGGATCTATCAGGGCGGTGCCTTTGTCGCGGCCGGGCCGTTCGGCGACTGAGCCCTCGCCAATCCCCTCCATAACAACCCAAGGGAATGCGTTGCCATGCAAGCCGAATTGATTGTCGATGCCCGCAATGCGGTCGGTGAAAGCCCGGTGTGGGTCCCCGAGGAAAACGCCCTGTACTGGGTGGATATTCCGGCCGGAGGATTACAACGCTGGCACGCCGACAGCGGGCACGTTCACGCCTGGAAAGCCCCGCAGATGCTCGCCTGCATCGCCCGTCACAGCACGGGTGGCTGGGTCGCCGGCATGGAAAACGGATTCTTTCACCTGCAGCCGCACAACGATGGCAGCCTAGACAGCGAACTGCTGGCCCACATCGAACACGCCCGCCCCAACATGCGCCTGAACGATGGCCGCTGTGATCGTCAGGGCCGTTTCTGGGCCGGCAGCATGGTACTGAACATGGGCGCCAACGCCGCCGACGGCACGCTCTATCGCTACAGTGCCGGGCAACCCGGGCCGCTCGACGCCCGGCTCAGCGGTTTCATCGTGCCCAATGGCCTGGGCTTCAGCCCGGACGGCAAGACGATGTACCTCTCGGATTCGCACCCGAATGTGCAACAGATCTGGGCCTTCGATTACGACATCGACAGCGGCACGCCGTCCAACCGTCGGCTGTTCGTCGACATGCATCACTTTCTTGGCCGCCCCGATGGCGCGGCAGTGGATGCCGAAGGTTGTTATTGGATCTGCGCCAACGACGCCGGGCTGATTCACCGTTTCACCCCCGATGGCCGACTGGATCGTTCCCTCCCCGTGCCGGTGAAGAAACCGACCATGTGCGCCTTCGGAGGCAGCCAGCTCGACACCCTGTTTGTGACCTCGATCCGCCCCGCTGACGACCATGACGAACAGTCGCTGGCCGGCGGCGTGTTCGCCCTCAACCCCGGCGTCAAAGGCTTGCCGGAACCGGTGTTCAACGAATTGCTTTAACCCCTCTGCTGCATCGCTGTGCCTTGAATAAAAAAAACAACAAGACTGGAGACGCAACCCATGGACTTCAAACGCACCTTGCTCGCCGCCGCACTCCCCATCACCGCAGCACTCACCTTCACCCTCAGCAGCGCCGCCCAGGCGCTGGAAATCAAATTCGCCGACATCCACCCCGCCGGTTACCCGACCGTGGTCGCCGAGGAACAGCTGGGTAAAACCCTGGTGGCCGACAGCGACGGCAAGCTGACGTTCAAGATGTTCGCCGGCGGAGTGCTCGGCTCGGAAAAAGAGGTCATCGAACAGGCCCAGGTCGGCGCCATTCAGATGGCCCGGGTCAGCCTCGGCATCGTCGGGCCGGTGGTGCCGGACGTGAACGTGTTCAACATGCCGTTCGTGTTTCGCGACCAGGCGCACATGCGCAAAGTCATCGACGGTGAGGTGGGCGACGAGATCCTCGACAAAATCACCCACTCCGAATTCAACCTGGTCGCCTTGGCCTGGATGGACGGCGGTACGCGCAATATCTACACCAAAAAACCGGTACGCAGCCTCGCCGATCTCAAAGGCATGAAGATCCGCGTGCAAGGCAACCCGATGTTCATCGACACCATCAACGCCATGGGCGGCAACGGTATTGCCATGGACACCGGCGAGATCTTCAGTGCGTTGCAGACCGGGGTAATCGACGGCGCGGAAAACAACCCGCCGACCCTGCTCGAACACAACCACTACCAGAACGCCAAGTTCTACAGCCTGACCGGGCACCTGATTCTGCCCGAGCCGATTGTGATGTCGAAAATCACCTGGGAAAAACTCAGCCCCGACCAGCAAGTGCTGGTGAAAAAAGCCGCCAAAGCCGCACAGGCCCAGGAGCGCACGCTGTGGGATGCGAAGTCGGCCAGCAGTGAAGAAAAACTCAAGGCTGCCGGCGTCGAGTTCATCACCGTCGACAAAAAACCTTTCTATGAAGCCACGGCCTCGGTCCGGGAAAAATACGGCGCGCCTTATGCCGACCTGATCAAGCGCATCGAAGCCATTCAGTAACCCTCCCTGCATTCATGAAAGGCCCGGCACCGTTGACGAGCGAATTGTCAGCGGCGCCCGGTTACGGTGAAACCCGATGAAGAATCTGCTGCTGCGCATCAACGACAGGATTTACATGACCTGCATCTGGGTCGCCGGCCTGTCGGTCCTGACTATTTCCCTGATCATTCCCTGGGGCGTCTTCGCCCGATACGTCCTCGGTACCGGTTCCAGTTGGCCGGAACCCACCGCGATTTTGCTGATGATGGTCTTCACCTTCATCGGCGCCGCCGCCAGTTATCGCGCCGGTGCGCACATGGCCGTGGCCATGCTCACCGACCGTATGGCCCCCGAACTGCGCAAGACCATGAGCATCGTTTCGCAGCTGCTGATGGCGACCATTTGCCTGTTCATGGCCATCTGGGGCACCAAACTCTGCCTGTCCACCTGGAATCAATTCATGAGCGCCCTGCCCACCCTGCGTGTGGGCATCACCTACATGCCAATCCCTGTGGGCGGTGTGTTGACGCTGATTTTTGTGCTGGAAAAACTCTTGCTCGGTGACCAGAGCAACCGTCGGGTCGTGCGTTTCGACCTGGTTGAAGAAAGCGAAGGTGCCGCATAAATGGACGCTCTGATTCTGCTCGGCAGTTTTATCGCTTTGATCCTGATCGGCATGCCGGTCGCCTACGCCCTGGGGCTTTCTGCCCTGATCGGTGCGTGGTGGATCGACATCCCGTTCCAGGCGCTGATGATTCAGGTCGCCGGCGGTGTGAACAAATTCTCGTTGCTGGCGATTCCCTTCTTCGTACTCGCTGGCGCGATCATGGCCGAGGGTGGCATGTCCCGCAGGCTGGTGGCGTTCGCCGGGGTGTTGGTGGGGTTCGTGCGCGGCGGGTTGTCGCTGGTGAACATCATGGCCTCGACCTTCTTCGGCGCGATTTCCGGTTCTTCAGTGGCGGACACGGCGTCGGTCGGTTCGGTGCTGATTCCGGAAATGGAGCGTCGCGGCTACCCGCGGGCTTTCTCCACCGCAGTGACGGTCAGCGGTTCGGTGCAAGCCCTGCTGACGCCGCCCAGCCATAACTCAGTACTCTACTCGCTGGCCGCTGGCGGTACCGTTTCGATCGCTTCGCTGTTCATGGCCGGCGTGGTGCCGGGCCTGCTGATGAGCGCATGCCTGATGGTGCTGTGCCTGATCTTCGCCAGGAAGCGCAACTACCCCAAGGGCGAAGTCATCCCCCTCAAACAGGCGCTGAAAATCTGCGGTGAAGCGATGTGGGGGTTGATGGCGATGGTCATCATTCTCGGCGGGATTCTCTCGGGCATCTTCACCGCCACCGAATCGGCGGCGATCGCGGTGCTGTGGTCGTTCTTCGTCACCATGTTCATCTACCGTGACTACAAGTGGCGTGAGCTGCCCAAGTTGATGCACCGCACGGTGCGCACCATTTCGATCGTGATGATCCTGATCGGCTTCGCCGCCAGCTTCGGCTACATCATGACGCTGATGCAGATCCCGGCGAAGATCACCACGATGTTCCTGACCCTGTCGGACAACCGTTACGTGATCCTGATGTGCATCAACGTGATGCTGCTGTTGCTCGGCACGGTGATGGACATGGCGCCGCTGATCCTGATCCTTACGCCGATTCTGATGCCGGTGATTCTGGGCATTGGCGTGGACCCGGTGCAGTTCGGCATGATCATGCTGGTGAACCTGGGGATCGGCTTGATCACGCCGCCAGTGGGCGCGGTGCTGTTTGTCGGCTCGGCGGTGGGCAAGGTCAGCATCGAAAGCACCGTTAAAGCGCTGCTGCCGTTCTACGGCGTGTTGTTCCTGGTGCTGATGGCCGTGACTTACATTCCCGCCATTTCGCTGTGGTTGCCGCATTTGGTGTTGTAACAACGGCTGGCAAATCTCCCTGTGGCGAGGGAGCTTGCTCCCGTTGGCTCGCGTAGCGGGCCCCAGCAATTTTCCAGAGGGACCGAGTTACCTGGATTTACGACTGCTTCGCAGCCGAACGGGAGCAAGCTCCCTCGCCACAAAAAACCTCATGCAGCCAATGAAGATCGCCATGACACCCACACTCCTCGAACTCGAAGACGAACTCACCCGCCTCACCCTCGCCCCGGAACTCGGGGCGAGCATAGTCAACTGGACCGTACGCAGCACCGGCCAGCCGCTGTTGCGCCACAGCGACCAACACGCCTTGAACACCGGCCTGCCCGGCAAGCTCGCCTGCTATCCCCTGGCGCCGTGGTCGAACCGTATCGCCGAAGGCGGTTTCGACTGCCCCGGTGGCTGGCTCGCGCTGACGCCCAACAGCCTCACCGATCCGCTGCCGATTCATGGCAGCGCCTGGCAGCAGCCGTGGCAGATCGTCTCGCACACTTGCGATGAAATCGTCCTGCAACTCGACAGCACCACGCCCTTCGCTTATCGCGCAAGGCAACGTTTTCATCTGAGTGAGGGCAAGTTGAGCATCGGTTTACAGGTCACTCATCTAGCCGAACACGCCGCCTGGCATGGGCTCGGTTTACACCCCTATTTCCCGCGCACCGCAGGCACTCGGTTGCAGGCGCAGGCGCGACAGGTCTGGTTATGCGACAGCGCAAAACTGCCAACACAACTCACTTCGATACCCAAGGATTGGGACTTCAGCCAGCCCCGGGCATTACCCGAAACGCTGGTGGACAATGGCTTTTGCGCATGGGACGGCCACTGCCTGATCCAGCAACCCAAGCTGGGTTATGAACTGGAATGCCAAGCCACCGGCAGCGACTACTACCTGCTCTCCTGCCCTGAGGGCCTGGAGTTTTTCTGTATCGAACCGGTGAGCCACCCGGTCAATGCCCATCACTTGCCGGGTCGGCCAGGGTTGCGTTTGCTGGAGCAAGGCCAATCCGCCGAGCTCGGTTTCAGCCTGCGCTATCGCTACGCCAACAGCTGAGTCAACACCGCGCGCAACTTGCCGGGCTTCACTGGTTTGTTCAGCAGCGGCGCGTCGAGGCGCTGCAATGAGCGCCGACACTGGTCGGTGCGGTCTGCGGTGATGATCACCGCCGGAATCGCCTGGCTGAAATGCTCGCGCAAATGCCGAACCACCTCACAGCCCACCACCCCGTGATCCAGGTGATAGTCCGCCAGAATCAGTTCCGGCGCCTGTCCTTGCAAAGCCATCAGCGCGGTGGCCTCGTCGGTGGCGGTGACCACCTCGCACCCCCACTGCCCGAGCAGCGCGCTCATGCTTTCAAGAATGCTGACCTCGTTGTCCAGCACCAACAGCCGCCGGCCCGGCAACGGGTTGCCGGTGCTTGGTTGTGGTGCGGCCTGGCTGATGGGCAATGGAATCTCATGGGAAATCGGCACCTCGATGCTGAACATCGAACCGCGCCCCGGCCGCGAATGTACCTGAATCCGGTAGTCGAGGATCTTGGCGATGCGTTCGACAATCGCCAGTCCCAAGCCCACGCCCTTGCGATCGGCGGCGCGCCCGACGTCCAGTTGGTTAAATTCGAGGAAGATCGAGTCAAGACGATCCGCCGCAATCCCGCGCCCGGTGTCCCACACTTCGATACGCAGCACATCGCCCCGGCGTCTTGCCCCCAGCAGAATGCAGCCCTCGTCGGTGTAGCGGCAGGCATTGCTGAGGAAGTTGCGCAGGATTCGGGTCATCAGGCGCAAGTCGGTATGAAGGGCGTAATCGCCCATGTGTACCCGCAGGTTCAACCCCGCTGCCGCAGCCACCGACTGAAACTCCGAGACCAATGGCGCGAACAATTCGTCAAGGCGGTACAGGGCAATGTCCGGCTTCACCGCAGCCTGATCGAGCCGGGAAATATCCAGCAGATCGGTGAGCAAGTCTTCGGCCCCTTCCAACGCCTGATGCGTGCGCTCCACCAGCACCTGCTCGACGTCGGGCAGTTTGCGTTCGCGCAAGGTCGAGATCAGCAAACGCGCGGCGTTGAGCGGTTGCAGCAAGTCGTGACTGGCGGCGGCGAGGTATTTGTCCTTGCTGCGATTGGCCGCCTCGGCGGCATCACGGGCATCGCGCAAGGCTTCTGCGATCTGTTTGCGCTGGGTGATCTGCTGTTGCAGATTGCGGTTGGCGTCCAGCAACTCGTTGGTGCGTGCGGTAACCCGCTGCTCCAGTTGGTCATTGAGTTGTTGCAGGCGCTGCTGAGCCAGTTTTCGCTCAGTGATGTCGGCGACAAAGCCCTCCACCAGGCCCTCCTGATCCGGTTTGAGCAGCAAGTTCATCAACACGTCGAGGACGCTGCCGTCCTTGCGCCGCAGCTGAGTTTCATAGCCCAGCAGGCTGCGCTCGCGCTGGAGGATTTCGCCGATGCTTTCCAGCTCTTGTGCCCCGCCGACGAACAGCGTGCCCGCCAGGTCCGTCAGGGAAAACAGCACCTCCTGCGGGTCCTGATAGCCGAGCATCCGCGCCAGTGCCGGATTGGCGGCGCGCATGCCTTCCAGCAGGCTGGCCTGGAAGATCCCGTGCACCGCGTTTTCGAACAGCCATTTGTAGCGGTTGCGTTCGGTTTCCAGTTCATCCAGGCGCGCGGCCAGTTCCGGGTAATGACTCTTGCGCGCCGAGTGATTGCCTAAACCCAGTAACCCGGCCAGCGCCCGTTGTTGCTCGTCAGAGGGCTTCGCCATAGACGACCTCGACGTCGCGCTGACTGGATTCGCGCGGGTTGGTGAGAATGCACGGGTCGTGCATGGCGTGTTGCGACAGAAACGGAATGTCCGCCGTACTCACCCCGTGCAAGCCCAGGGTTTCATGGAAGCCGATGGCATGTTTGAGGGCGATCAGGTGTTCGACCAGACGCCCGCAAATCTGCCGGTGATTCAGGCCACGGCAATCAATACCGAACGTCTCGGCGATCACCTTGAAGCGCTCCGGCGCCGAGCTGTAGTTGAACGCCACCACGTGCTCCACCAGCACCGCGTTGCACAAACCGTGAGGCAGATCGAGGAAGCCGCCGAGGCTGTGGGACATGGCGTGCACCGCGCCAAGAATCGCGTTGGAGAACGCCAGCCCGGCCTGCATGCTGCCGAGCATGATTTTTTCCCGCAGGGCGATGTCACTGGGGTTGGCGATCATTTGCACCAGATTGCCGTTGATCAGCCGCATCGCCTCCAGCGCATGCGGGTCGGTGAGCGGCCCGTGACCGGTGGAGACGAAGGCTTCGATGGCATGGACCAACGCGTCGATGCCGGTACAGGCCGACAGGAACGGGTCCATGCTCAGGGTGGTTTCCGGATCGATCAGCGACACGTCCGGCACCGCGGCCTTGCTGACGATGGAGAATTTCATGCGTTCTTGTTGATTGGAGATGATCACGAACTGCGATACATCAGCCGAAGTGCCAGCGGTGGTCGGGATCAGGATCAGCGGCGGGCTGGGCATGCGCAACATGTCCACGCCCTCGAATTCGAGGATGTTGCGCCCGTGGGCGACGACAATGCCGATGCCCTTGCCGCAATCCATCGGGCTACCGCCGCCGACCGCGACGATCACATCGCAGTGATTCTCCCGGTACAGCTCGGCGCCGAGCATGACCTCTTCGATCCGCGGGTTGGGCGAGACGTCGCTATATAGAAAGTAATCAATACCCTGGGCTTGCAGGCTGGCCTCGACATCGGCGACCCAACCGGCGGCAATCACACCGGGGTCGCTGACCACCAGCACTTTGCGGGCGCCGAAGGTCTTGGCGTAGTTGCCGACGTTATGCCGGCAGCCGGCACCAAAGATGATTTCAGGCGAAACGAATTTACGCAGCTGGCTGAGATTCTGGCTCATTGGAAAGCCTGTTTTTATTGTTTTGAAGGTAAAGCCACACTAACGCATCCGGCTGCGAATGCAATCAGACCAATGGGTAGCCGCCTGGGATGTGCTCGAGTTTTGTATTCACCGGAGATCCCTGTGGGAGCGGGCTTGCCCGCGATGAGGCCATCACATCCAGCATTACCGTTGGCTGATACACCGCTATCGCGGGCAAGCCCGCTCCCACAGGGATCTGCGTCGGATACGCCTTTTGGATTCATCCGCGATAGATCAGCCGCGAAGCCTTTTCGTTGCGCAACGTCAGGTGTTCCATGCCCTGCCCCGGCGCGTCGGCTTCGTCCCGGGCCTTGAGAATAACGTCGTGGTGCGGCGACTTGCTGCACACCGGGTCGGCGTTGCTCGCATCACCGGTGAGCATGAACGCCTGGCAACGGCAGCCGCCGAGGTCCTTGTGCTTTTCATCGCAGGAACGGCACGGCTCTTTCATCCAGTCATCACCACGAAAACGGTTGAAACCGAAGGAGTCGTTCCAGATGTGTTCGATGCTGTGCTCGCGCACGTTGGGAAACTGCACCGGCAACTGGCGGGCACTATGACAAGGCAAGGCCGTGCCATCCGGGGTGATGTCGAGAAACAGGTTGGCCCAGCCATTCATGCAGGTCTTGGGGCGTTCTTCGTAGTAATCCGGGGTGACGAAAATCAGCTTGCACGGGTGGCCCTCGGCCTCAAGCCGCTGGCGGTATTCATGGGTGATCCGTTCGGCACGCTGCAACTGTTCGCGGGTCGGCAACAGGCCGACGCGGTTGAGTTCGGCCCAACCGTAGAACTGGCACGTCGCCAACTCAACGAAATCCGCCTCCAGCTCCAGGCACAGTTCGATGATCTGCGCGATCTGGTCGATGTTGTGCCGATGGGTGACGAAGTTCAGCACCATCGGGTAGCCCTGGGCTTTCACCGCCCGGGCCATGGCCAGTTTCTGGGCGAAGGCCTTGCGCGAGCCGGCGAGCAGATTGTTGACCTCTTCATCGGCGGCCTGAAAACTGATCTGAATGTGGTCCAGCCCCGCGATCTTGAAATCGCGCACCTTCTGTTCGGTCAGGCCGATACCCGAGGTGATCAGGTTGGTGTAGTAACCCATGTCCCGCGCGGCCTTGATCAGCTCGGCCAGGTCTTGGCGCACCAACGGTTCGCCACCGGAAAAACCCAGTTGCGCAGCACCCATCTCCCGCGCCTCGCGGAACACGCGAATCCACTCTTCTGTGCTCAACTCCTCACCCTGTTGGGCGAAGTCCAGCGGGTTGGAGCAATACGGGCATTGCAGCGGGCAGCGATAGGTCAGTTCCGCCAGCAACCACAGCGGTGGGCCGGGTTGATGTTCGATCAGGCTCACAGGCTGATCCCCCGGTGCCAGACCCGCTCGGTGGTGACGGTGTGATACGGCGGGCGGCCCAGCTCATAGGCCATGCTCATCGCGTCGAGCATGCTCCACAGCACATCAAGCTTGAACTGTAGAATCTCCAGCATGCGTTGCTGGCCTTCGACCGTGACGTAGTGCGCCAGGGTGATGCGCAAACCATGCTCGACATCACGCCTCGCCTGGCTCAGACGCGTACGGAAATAGTCGTAACCGGCCGGGTCGATCCATGGGTAATGGGTGGGCCAGGCGTCGAGCCGGGACTGGTGAATCTGTGGCGCGAACAATTCGGTCAGCGAGCTGCTGGCCGCTTCTTGCCAGCGCGCGCGACGGGCGAAATTGACGTAGGCATCCACGGCGAAACGCACGCCCGGCAGCACTAGCTCTTGCGAGAGGATTTGTTCGCGATCCAGCCCCACTGCTTCGCCCAATCGTAGCCACGCTTCGATGCCGCCTTCACTGCCGGGGACGCCGTCATGGTCGAGAATCCGTTGCAGCCATTCCCGGCGCACGTCGCGGTCCGGGCAGTTGGCGAGGATTGCGGCATCCTTGAGTGGAATGTTCACCTGGTAATAGAAGCGATTGGCGACCCAGCCCTGAATCTGCTCACGGGTGGCGCGCCCGGCGTACATGGCTTGGTGGAATGGGTGGTGGATGTGGTAACAGGCGCCTTTGGCGCGCAGGGCGGCTTCGAATTCGATGGGGGTCAGGGGGGTGTCAGTCATTGCGGTTCTCCGGATTTTGCGGTGTCTGGTCTGGCGCCTTCGCGGGCAAGCCCGCTCCCACAGTTGATCGGTGTGAACATAGGTTTTGTGTGCACCGCAGATCCTTGTGGGAGCGGGCTTGCCCGCGATGGGGCCATCCGCTACAACTCAATACTCATGCCATCGAACGCCACTTCAATCCCGCGCCGCTCCAGCAGTGCGCGCTCGGCCGAGTCTTCATCGAGGATCGGGTTGGTGTTGTTGATGTGGATCAGCACCTTGCGCTGGCGATTGAGGCCCTCCAGCACGTCGAGCATCCCGCCGGGGCCGCTTTGTGGCAGGTGGCCCATTTCGCGGCCCAGGCTCTGGCCGACTTCGCACACGCGCATTTCATCGTCGCGCCAGAGCGTGCCGTCCAGCAGCAGGCAATCGGCGCGCTGCATCCAGCTCATTACCTCGGCATCGACCTGCCCCAGCCCCGGCGCATAGAACACCGATGCACCGTTGCGCAGGTCTTCGATGAACAGGCCGATGGTGTCGCCCGGTTGCGGGTTGCCGCGATTGGGCGAGTACGGCGGCGCATTGCTGACCAAGGGAATCGCGCGAAATTGCAGGTGTGGGCAGGCCGCGATGCGGAACGGCTCGCGATCCAGTTCGATGGGTTGCCACTGCAAGCCACCGTTCCAGTGCTGGAGCATGCTGAACAAGGGAAAGCCGCTGCTCAGGTCTTCGTGAACCCGCTCGGTGCACCAGACCGAATGCGGGCAGCCTTCGCGCAGGCTCAACAGCCCGGTGCAATGGTCGATCTGACTGTCCAGCAGGACGACACCGGCAATCGCCGTGTCCCGCAAGCGTCGGGCCGGTTGCATCGCCGGAAAACTTTCCAATTGCGCGCGAATATCCGGTGAAGCATTGCAGAGCACCCACTCCACACCGTCGTCGCTCAGGGCAATGGACGACTGCGTGCGGCGTTGTGCGCGCAGGTTGCCGTGGCGCATCGCCGCGCATTGACGGCAGTTGCAGTTCCATTGCGGAAAACCGCCGCCAGCGGCGGAACCGAGAACGCGGATGTGCATGGGAGGGCTCCAGAAGGCAGGCCCGGCCAACGCGACGGCTGACCGGGCGATCAATCAACGGTTGGCGAAATACATCGTCACTTCGAAGCCAATGCGCAGATCGGTAAACGCGGGTTTATTCCACATGGGTCAATCCTCTTCTTGTGCCGGACGATTCCGGTAAGACCATTAATGCATGGGGGATGAGATGACCGAATGCTACTTTCGAAGGAGGTTGTGGGGTGCGTTGGTAGGGGGTATTGCGCGGTCTTCAAGTACACCCATAACCCTGTGGGAGCGGGCTTGCCCGCGATGGCGGTGTCACATTCAACACATGCGTTGAATGACAGTTCGCTATCGCGGGCAAGCCCGCTCCCACAGGTTTCAATGGTGCTCTTGCGGGTTAGAAGAACCCCAGCGGATTGATGTCGTAGCTCACCAACAGGTTTTTGGTCTGTTGGTAATGGTCGAGCATCATCTTGTGGTTCTCACGGCCGACACCGGACTTCTTGTAGCCACCAAACGCGGCATGGGCCGGGTACAGGTGGTAGCAGTTGGTCCAGACGCGCCCGGCCTTGATCGCCCGGCCCATGCGGTAGGCGCGGTTGATGTCGCGGGTCCACAGGCCGGCGCCGAGGCCGAATTCGCTGTCGTTGGCAATCGCCAGGGCTTCGGCTTCGTCCTTGAAGGTGGTGATGCCCACTACCGGGCCGAAGATTTCTTCCTGGAACACACGCATTTTGTTGTGACCCTTGAGCAGGGTCGGCTGGATGTAATAGCCGCTCGACAAGTCGCCTTCAAGACGCTCGGCCGCGCCGCCGGTGAGCAGCTCGGCGCCCTCCTCCTGAGCGATTTTCAGGTACGAGAGGATCTTGTCGTATTGCTGCTCGGACGCCTGGGCGCCGACCATGGTCTCGGTGTCCAGCGGGTTGCCGCGCTTGATCTTGACGATCTTCTTCATCACCTCGGCCATGAACGGCTCGTAGATCGATTCCTGCACCAGCGCCCGGGACGGACAGGTGCAGACTTCGCCCTGATTGAAGAACGCCAGCACCAGACCTTCGGCGGCTTTCTCGATGAACTGCGGCTCGGCGTTCATGATGTCTTCGAAGAAAATGTTCGGCGACTTGCCGCCCAGTTCAACGGTGCTTGGAATAATGTTCTCGGCCGCGCAATGCATGATGTGCGCGCCCACCGGGGTGGAACCGGTGAAGGCGATCTTGGCGATGCGCTTGCTGGTGGCCAGCGCTTCACCGGCTTCGCGACCGAAACCCTGGACGATGTTCAGCACACCGGCCGGCAGCAAGTCGGCGATCAGCTCGGCGAACACCATGATCGACAGCGGCGTTTGTTCGGCGGGTTTGAGCACGATGCAGTTGCCGGCGGCCAGGGCCGGAGCGAGTTTCCAGGCGGCCATCAGCAGCGGGAAGTTCCACGGGATGATCTGCCCGACCACACCCAGCGGTTCGTGGAAGTGATAGGCGGTGGTCAGTTCGTTGATCTCGGCGGCGCCGCCTTCCTGAGCGCGGATGCAACCGGCGAAGTAACGGAAGTGGTCGGCGGCCAAAGGTACGTCGGCGTTGAGGGTTTCGCGCACGGCCTTGCCGTTGTCCCAGGTTTCGGTGACGGCGAGGATTTCCAGGTTCTGCTCGATGCGGTCGGCGATTTTCAGCAGCACCAGCGAGCGATCCTGCGCCGAGGTTTTGCCCCAGGCATCGGCGGCGGCATGGGCGGCGTCCAGGGCCTTTTCGATGTCGGCGGCGCTGGAGCGCGGGAACTCGGCGATCACTTCCCCGGTAACCGGTGAGGTGTTGGTGAAGTACTCGCCGTTGATTGGGGCAACGAACTCGCCGCCGATGAAATTGCCGTAGCGCGGTTTGAAGGAAACGACGGCGCCGGGTGTTCCGGGTTGTGCGTAGATCATGGTGGGCCTCTGTCTGGGTCGATGCCTGTCAGGCCAACAGGCGATGAACCGATAGTAGAGAGCCCCGCCTACCAGACGAATGCGCCGTTGGCAGGGGGATTCTCGTTATTTGGTAGTAGGTGATCGTTCCCACGCTCTGCGTGGGAATGCAGCCCGGGACGCTCTGCGTCCCCTCCAGAGCCGAACGCGGAGCGTCCGTTGAGGCATTCCCACGCGGAGCGTGGGAACGATCAGTGCAGCGATCAGTGTTTGGCAACGAGATCCTTGGGCAACTTGAACGTCCAGAGCATGCCGCCCTGGTTGAAGTCCTTGACGCGCTTGGCCACTTCGCCGCCCCACAGCGGTACCGCGCCGCCCCAGCCGGAGAGCACCGAAACGTATTGTTCGCCGTCCATTTCCCAGGTCACGGGCGAACCGAGCACGCCGGAACCGGTCTGGAATTCCCAGACTTTCTCGCCAGTCTTGGCATTGAATGCCTGCAGGAAACCTTCCGGCGTACCGGTGAACACCAGGTTGCCCTTGGTGGTCAGCACCCCGCCCCACAGCGGCGCGAAGTTCTTGTGGCGCCAGACTTCCTTGCCGGTTTTCGGGTCGATGGCGCGCAGCACGCCGATGTAGTCTTCGTTCAACGGTTTGATAGTGAAACCAGCGCCGAGGAACGCCGCGCCTTTCTTGTAGGCGATGCCTTCGTTCCAGATGTCCATGCCCCACTCGTTGGACGGCACATAGAACAGGCCGGTGTCGCGGTTGTAGGCCATCGGCATCCAGTTTTTCGCCCCCAGGAACGCTGGCGCGACAAACACCGAACTGCCTTTGGCCTCGGAGCCCGGCGCACCCGGACGGCTGGTTTCGTTGTAGATCGGCCGACCGTTTTTATCCAGGCCGCTGGCCCAGGTGATCTTGTCCACGAACGGGAAGCCGCGAATGAATTTGCCGTTGGTGCGATCGAGCACGTAGAAGAAACCGTTACGGTCCGCGGTGGCCGCGGCTTTGATTTCCTTACCGCCTTCGTTGTAGTTGAACGACACCAGTTCGTTCACGCCGTCATAGTCCCAACCGTCGTGGGGCGTACTCTGGAAGTGCCATTTGATCGTGCCATCGTCCGGGTTCAGCGCCAGGCGCGACGATGAGTAGAGGTTGTCGCCAGGACGCAGGTGCGAGTTCCACGGCGCCGGGTTACCGGTGCCGAATAGCAGCAGATTGGTTTCCGGATCGTAGTAGCCGCCCAGCCAAGGTGCCGCGCCGCCGGTTTTCCACAGATCGCCCGGCCAGGTCTTGCCCGCTTCGCCGCCGGAGATGCCGTTTTCTACCGCTTTGCCATCCTTGTAGACATAGCCCATGTGGCCTTCGACGGTGGGACGAGTCCACAGCAGGCTGCCGTTTTTCGGGTCGTAGGCTTCGATCTTGCCCACCACCCCGAACTCGCCGCCGGCCACGCCGGTGATCAATTTGCCGTTGATCACCAACGGCGCGGCGCTGATGGAATAGCCTTCCTTGTGGTCGGCGACTTTCTTGCTCCAGACGACTTTGCCGGTGTCCTTGTTCAGGGCCACGAGCTTGGCGTCGAGGGTGCCGAAAATCACCAGGTCGCCATACAGCGCCACGCCACGGTTGATCACATCGCAGCACGGGCGGATGTCATCGGGCAGGCGTGCGTCGTATTGCCAGAGTTTGCGACCGGTGCGCGCATCCACCGCGAATACCCGCGAGTAGGAACCGGTCATGTACATCACGCCGTCCTTGATCATCGGCTGCGCCTGCTGACCGCGCTGCTTTTCCCCGCCGAACGAAAAGGCCCAGACCGGTCGCAAGTCCTTCACGTTGTCGACATTGAGGGTGTCCAGCGGGCTGTAGCGCTGACCCTGGACGCCCAGTCCGTTGGTGACGATCTGCTCCGGGTTCTTCGGGTCCTGGAGGATGTCTTGATCGGAGACTGCGGCCAATGCCTGGCAAGACAACAGCATGGCACTGAGCAGCACGCTCAAGGCGAAGGGTTGGCGACGTGCGGGTTGGGTCATGACGGCTACCTCTGCGGTTTTTGTTATACCCGGGAAATTTTCCCGGTCTGGTGCAGATTCTTGGGCGCCGCCGCCCATGCAACAATTGCCCGCAGTACGGAGATTTCTAGTTCCTTGGTACAGGGTCGGAGGAGAAGATCACCGAAAGATCGTTCCCACGCTCCGCGTGGGAATGCAGCCCGGGACGCTCCGCGTCCCTTGCAGAGCCGAACGCGGAGCGTCCGTTGAGGCATTCCCACGCAGAGCGTGGGAACGATCAACGATCATCACTTGCCCGCGGTGGAATCCACCCGCCTCATCTGCCCCCGCTCGTAACGCGGGTACAAATGGCTGACACTGCGAATCAGCTCATAGCGGCTCAGGCTGATCCCCACGAAACGCTCGGGGATGGGGCTGCGGATCATCTCGGCCATGTCGCTGCCGTTGGCGGCGCCGTCGCGCATGAGTTGATCGAGCCAGGAGAGGTAATCGCGCATTTGCTCGAATGGTTTGGTGTCCGTCGCCACGGGGCCATGACCGGGAACGATCAGCGTCCACGGCAACCCCTCAAGCGTGGCGATGTCCGCCAGCCACACCGACAGTCCCGGACTGTTGGGCGTGGTCAGGGCCCGTTGATAAAACACCAGATCCCCGGCAAACAGCACGCCGGTTTTCTGGTCGAGAATAGCCAGATCCGCACCGGTGTGCCCACCCAGACTCAGCAGCCGCAGATCGTGGTTCCCAAAACTTTGCACGCCAGGCGTCAGCGCCTGCGTGGGCAACACCACTTCGGTGCCGCGCATCCAGTCACCCACCAGTCGATACATGTTTTCAGCCATGACATCGCCCTGTTGCCGCAACAGTTCAGTGGTACCGGCCAAGGCTCCGATCGGCACGTCGGTGAAAGCCTGATTGCCCAGCACATGGTCAGGATGGTGGTGGGTCAGCAGCACCTGGATCACCGGTTTATCGGTGGTCGCCGCAATCGCTTTGCGCAGGGCTTCGCCATAGCGTTTCGACGGCCCGGTGTCGATGACCACCACGCCCTGCTCGGTGACGATGAACGCGGTGTTGACGATGTTGCCGCCGTTGCTCTTGGCGAAATTATCGGTGCTGCCTTCCAGCAACCAGGTGTCTTCGGCGATCTGCCGGGGCTTGAGTGCGTAATCGGGATCGGCCAAGACCGGCAGGCTCAGACTGATGAACAACAGCAGTATCCAGCGCATCACTCGCTCCTTGAGTCAGGGAATGGCCGCATCGAATTGATTGCCGCTGTTGTCGCGCAACACCAGGCGCGTCTGCCCTGCGCCTTCGATATCGAAGGCCAAATTGGGGTTTTCGCTGACCGCCGGGAACAACTCCAGACGCGCCAGCAATTGATCGTTTTGATCGCGCAGCTCGGCCTGGTTGATGAAAAATTCCGGGATGCCACTGACCATGCCGTTGTCCATCGGATGCGCCACCTGCACACGCACGCGACTGAATTCGCCACGGGGATAACGACCGCCGAGCACTTCGCCGATGCGTTCTTCCCAACCCGGCTGGGTGCGCACCACGCTCGGCGCCGTACAACCGCCGCCCGCCGCATCGATCAGGGTCGAGCCGACATGCCACAGCCCGTCGCGGGTCAGTACCGCCGCACGCAACGGCGTGGCCTGTTCCACGCGGATGCGGATCGACAGCCATGGCAGCACATCGGTCAAGGGTTCGAAGTCGACGATTTTTGGCAGCGGATTGAGTTCGGCCCAGGCGAGGATTCGCACCACTTCGCCCTTGAACGCCCGGGCGTCGATTTCCAGCGGTACTTGTCGAGCGTCTTCGGCAAACGGCGGCGCGAGCAACTTGACCCGCTCGTCGAACACGAACGGTGCGTCGCCGAGCATCTGCTTGTGATAGAACGTCCACATCACCGACGGCACCGGATCGACATCCACCGCGTGCGCGGCCAAGGGCAACCAGCAGGCCAACAGACAACTCGCTCGCCAGTTCACTATTGATACATCTCGGGCACGTCATACCGCAGGCCATAACGGGCATAAATGGCGTTCACCGAGCCCTCGCGAATCAACGTTTCCAGCGCCTCTTCCACTGCATAGGCCAGTTGCCGGTTGCTTTCATGCACCGCCATGCCGATCTCCCAGAGCTGTTTACCCATATTCGGGTAAGCGTTTTCCGCCAACGCCACTTGCGGGTCGGCGGCCTGATGGACTTGCCAATCGATCTCGCCGCGCATGGCCATTACCGCGTCAACTTCACCGGCCTTCATGGCGGCAAAGGCCTGGGGCACGCCTGGGTAATGGTGGGTCTTGGCGGCGAGCATGCCGTTGAACACCGAGGTCAGGTAAAACGAGGGCACGCTGTCGACTTCGACGCCGATCGGGTGTTGCTGGAACACCGCGACGCTGGCCACTGAATTCAGTCGACGACGGTCATAGGCCACTTGCCATTGTTCGGTCTGGTACGGCCCGAACATCACCACATGGCCGTTTTCCAGCTCGCCCAGTTCGTTGCGTTTCTGTGAGTAATCGCGATCGTAGGGCACGCGCATCATCAGGTCGGCCAGTTGCTGATTGTGCAACTGACTGGCCCGCCAGATGTAATCGCGCAGGTCGTCGTCAAGCTTTTCCCCGGCGGGTGCCCAGATCAGTTTCAGGCGTACCCCCATGGCCTTGGCCAGGGCCTGGGCGAGCTCGACATCGACCCCGCGAGCCTCGCCAGCGTCTTCAAAACTGTAGGGCGCGAAGTCCTTGTACACCGCGACTTTCAGCTCGGCGGCGGCGATCATTTCGTCATAGGTACGGACCTGCGCCTGCGCTGCCTGGCAACACAGCCACACAGCGCTGATCAACACCGCGAGCAAACGCATGGGTCACTCCTCGACGTGCACGCTGTCCAGGTAGCTGCGCACCGCCCACAAGGCTTCCTGACTCAGGTAGTCGGCCATCTTCGGCATGTAGACCCGGCCATCACGTAC
Organism: Pseudomonas wuhanensis; assembly: GCF_030687395.1. Classification (GTDB taxonomy): domain Bacteria; phylum Pseudomonadota; class Gammaproteobacteria; order Pseudomonadales; family Pseudomonadaceae; genus Aquipseudomonas; species Aquipseudomonas wuhanensis. The sequence goes on from NZ_CP117430.1 coordinate 3,732,429, forward strand.
GGCGCCATTGCGTACCCGCTCGACGAACCACTCATCACCGGCCTCGCCGCCATCGAGCATGCGCAAGTCAGGGGCGATGCCGCCGGACTTGGCTTCCAGGCCATGGCAGGCCGCGCAGTTCTGGTTGTAGGCCGAAGAGCCGATTTGCACGGCTTTGTCGCGTTCCGGGGTGGAACGGTAAGGGTTCACCGCCGCCCAACCGTCGGCATCGACCTGCACACCGGCGTCCTTGATCGGGGTCAGTCCCTGGGTTTCGATGGCCTGGGGTACCACGTTGCCGTGAGCCCAGACGGAACCTGCGCTGATGAAACCGGCCAGCAGTCCGGCAACGAGCAAGGCGTTGCGTTTTGTTGTCATTGTTCTGCCCTCAAGATTGCACGCAAAACCTCTTTGAAGAGGCTATGGCAGCCATCTTAGGAACGGCTTTGCGCCAACCCCATGCTGCTTTGGTGGCCGCGGCCTACTCCCTTGGTAGTAGGGCTTGTGGCGCAGGCCCAACCAATACGGGTCGGGCGCCGTGAAGCTTGTCGACGCCGATCAGGGTCAGGATCAGCAACAACGGCAGGAGCAGTGCTTTGAGAATTCGCATGGTCAATCTCCCCCCTTGAGTGATGGCCGTTGTAGCCCATGCTAAAACCGCGCCGCCCGGGGTGAGTTACTACCTTGGTACTGGCCCATCGGTACTTTCTGCATATTTCCCCGCCCGTCCAGGGTTCCTATGCTGACGCTACCTGTGATGGAGTGCCTTTATGCGCCAGCTCGCCCCTTATGCCTTGATCTACCTGTTGGCGATTGCCTGCGCCGCCGGGGTGGCGACCCAGGCTCAGGCGGCGGACGCACCCTTGCAGGTGCAAATCGGCTACCTCGGTTATCGCCCCGATCCTGGGCCATTGCTGTCGAATGTTATTCCCGAACCGGCCGATGCCGGCCTGCGTGGCGCCGAACTGGCAATCACCGATAGCAACAGTACCGGGCGCTTTCTCAATCACAGCTACAGCCTGGTCAGTGCGAGCGCCGACAATCCGGAGGCGCTGATCGAAGCGGCCAAGGCCCAACACGAGCAAGGCCTGCGCCTGTTTGTGGTGAATGCACCGGCGCAGACCCTGCGCCGACTCAGCGCCGTGCTCCCCGACAGCCTGCTGTTCAACGCCGGCAGCCCGGATGACAGCCTGCGCAGCACCGACTGCTTGCCGAACGTGCTGCACAGCCTGCCGAGCCGGGCGATGCTGGCCGATGCACTCGCGCAATTTCTGGTACTGCGCAAATGGCAACGGGCGCTGCTGATCGTCGGCCCGACCGCCGACGATCAAGCCTACGCCACCGCCCTGCGCCGGGCGGCGAAACGCTTCGGCCTGCAACTGGTCGCGGAAAAAGCCTGGAGTTTCGATAACGACCAGCGCCGCAGCGCCCAGGCCGACATGCCGCTGTTCACCCAGACCGCCGAGTACGACGTGGTGCTGGTGGCCGATGAACGGGGCGACTTCGGCGAATACGTGCCCTATCAGACCTGGTATCCACGGCCGGTGGCCGGCACTCAGGGCCTGACGCCGGTGGGCTGGCACAAGACCGTGGAAACCTTCGGTGCCGCGCAGTTGCAGAAACGCTTCGAAGCCCTGGCCGGGCGCTGGATGAACGACCGGGATTTCGCTGCGTGGATGGCCGTACGCAGCATCGCCAGCGCGGTGGGCAAACTGCGCCAGGCCGATGCCATGGCGATCCGTACGCTTGAAATCAGCGATCAATTGCCGCTGGACGGTTTCAAGGGCCGCAAGCTCAGTTATCGGTCGTGGAACGGTCAGTTGCGCCAGCCGATCCCCATCGTGCAACCCCGGGCGCTGGTCAGCACGTCGCCGCAAGACGGTTTCCTGCACCCCTTCAACGAAATGGACAGCCTGGGTTACGACAAAGCCGAGGTCAGCTGCCGCTTTCTCTGACAGCCCTACCACCACAATAAGAAGGAATCTGCCATGCGCCGCACCCTGCTTTCCTGCGCCCTGCTGCTCGCCGCCGGGCACGCCGCTGCCAGCACCGCCTGGGTCTCCAACGAAAAGGACAACAGCCTGAGCCTGATCGATATGCAGACCCTGCAAGTCACCGACACCCTGCCCGTCGGCCAGCGCCCGCGCGGCCTGTTGCTATCCCACGACAATAAGCTGCTGTACATCTGCGCCAGCGATTCGGATCGGGTCCAGGTGATGGACGTCGCCACGCGCAAGATCATCAAGGAACTGCCCTCGGGCAAAGACCCCGAGCAATTCGCCCTGCACCCCAACAATCGCTGGTTGTACGTCTCCAACGAGGACGATGCGCTGGTGACGGTGATCGACACCGAAACCTCCAAAGTGCTTGGGCAGATCAGCGTCGGCGTCGAACCTGAAGGCATGGCCGTCAGCCCCGACGGCAAGTGGGCGGTGAACACCAGTGAAACCACCAACATGCTGCACTGGATCGACACCAGCACCCAGACCTTGGCCGACAACACCCTGGTCGATCAGCGGCCGCGTTTCGTCGAATTCAATCCCGATGGCTCGCAGCTCTGGGCCTCGGCGGAAATCGGCGGCACGGTGACGATTCTTGACGTCGCCAGCCGCAAGATTCTCAAAACCCTGACCTTCCAGATCAAAGGCGTGCACCCGGACAAAGTCCAGCCGGTGGGGATCAAACTCAGCGCCGACGGCAAGTACGGTTTCGTCGCCCTCGGCCCGGCCAACCATGTGGCGGTGATCGACGCCAAGACCTTCGAGATTGTTGATTACCTGCTGGTGGGCCGACGGGTCTGGCAGATGTCGTTCACCCCGGATCAACGCCAATTGCTGGCCACCAATGGCGTCAGCGGCGATGTGTCGGTGATCGATGTCGACAGCCTCAAGGTGACCAAATCGGTGAAGGTCGGGCGCTATCCCTGGGGCGTGGTGGTCACGCCATGAACGCCCTCGACGTCAGCGACCTGAGTTTCGCTTACGGCGCGCGCGAGGCGTTGCGTCAGGTGAGTTTCAACCTGGCACCGGGGCGTTTTGCGGCGTTGCTGGGACCGAACGGCGCGGGCAAGTCGACGCTGATCGCCCTGCTCACCCGCCTTTATGATGTGCAGCGCGGTGATATCCGGGTCGGCGGCTGTTCGTTGCGCAACGCGGCACGTCCGGCGTTAAAGCAGTTGGGTGTGGTGTTTCAGCAAAGCACCTTGGATCTGGACCTCAGCGTCGAGCAAAACCTGCGTTACCACGCCGCGCTGCATGGCTTGTCCCGGCGCCAGACCAGCCTTCGTGTTGACGCCGAACTGGCGCGCCAGGCGCTGACCGAACGTCGTCGCGAACGGGTGCGCGAACTCAATGGCGGCCATCGTCGGCGGGTGGAAATCGCCCGCGCGTTGCTGCATGAGCCAAGCCTGTTGCTGCTCGACGAGGCGAGCGTCGGCCTCGATCCGGCCAGTCGCCTGGCGCTCAACCAACACATCCGCAGCCTCTGCCGCGAGCAACACATCAGCGTGCTCTGGACCACTCATTTGCTGGATGAAGTGCAGCCCAGCGACGACTTGCTGATCCTGCATCAAGGCCGCTTGGTGGCCAGCGGACAGGCAGACGCCCTGAGCCTGGAACATGGCGGCGACCTCGGTTCGGCCTTCGCTCGCCTGACCACCTCGCCCTCTTCAGGAGCAGTCGCGAGATGAACGCTTACTGGCAATGTTTCAGCGGTATCGTGCTGCGCGAATGGCTGCGCTTTGTGTTGCAGCGCACGCGGTTTCTCAGCGCGCTGGTGCGGCCTTTGTTGTGGCTGCTGGTGTTCGCCGCCGGGTTCCGCGCGGCACTCGGCATCGCCATCATCGAGCCCTACGACACCTACATTCCCTATGAGGTTTACATCATCCCGGGGCTGGCCTGCATGATCCTGTTGTTCAACGGCATGCAAGGTTCGCTGTCGATGGTCTATGACCGGGAGATGGGCAGCATGCGCGTGCTGCTGACCAGCCCCCTGCCCCGGACCTTCCTGCTGTGCAGCAAATTGCTGGCGACGTCGCTGATTTCGCTGTTGCAGGTGTATGCCTTTCTGGCGATTGCCTGGCTGTACGGCGTGCAACCACCGGCCATGGGTTTATTGCTGGCCTTGCCGGCATTGCTGCTGGTGGCGTTGATGCTCAGTGCGCTGGGCCTGTTGCTGTCCAACGCCATCCGCCAGCTGGAGAATTTTGCCGGGGTGATGAACTTCGTGATCTTCCCGCTGTTTTTCCTGTCGTCGGCGCTGTATCCGTTGTGGAAAATGCGCGAGTCCAGCGAATGGTTGTATTGGTTGTGCGCCTTGAACCCGTTCACTCATGCAGTGGAGCTGGTGCGGTTTGCGCTGTACGAACGCTTCAGCCCGTTGGCGCTGGCGGTGTGCGTAGGGCTGACGCTGGTGTTCGCCCTGCTCGCCGTGCTCACCTTCAATCCACAGCATGCGGCCTTGCGAAAATCCGGCTAACAACACTAGTCCCTGTGGGAGCGGGCTTGCCCGCGATGGCGGTGTGTCAGCCAACATCAGTGCTGGATGTGAGGGCCTCATCGCAGGCAAGCCAGCTCCCACAGGTCTGAGGTGTTCACATATTTTGTTTTCACATGCTATTCAATGTGGGAGCAAGCGGCCTTGCGCAAAACCAACTGACAACACTAATCCCCTATGGGAGTTTTGTGTTGAACAGGTCAAAATTACTACTTTAGTACTGGTTTACCTGTCTATCGTCGCATTCACAACGCACCGCTACTGGCATGTAATGGGTTCATAACTATAAGGACTGAACCCCCATGCCGCGTGCACGACGTGTTCTGCTGTGCCCTTCTCTCGCCGCGCTGTCGCTGAGCCTGTTGCTGGGCGCCGCACAGGCCGAAACAGCGCTGTTCTCAGCCGACGGTTATCGCGTCGGCCTGTACCGCAGCCCGACCCCGACTCAGCTCCAGGGCGCGAGTATCATCGACACCCCCGCCCTGCAAAACCTGCTCAAGCAGACACCCCGGCCGGTGCTGATCGACGTCTACCGCCGGCAATGGCTGCAAGGCCGTTTCATCGAAGATCAGCCCCACGAGAACCTGCCCGGCAGCCATTGGCTGGCCAATACCGGTGATGGCGACCTGACGCCCCCATGGCAGGAATATTTCGCGCGCCACCTGCAGCAATTGACGGCGGGCGACCTGACTCGACCGTTGGTCTTCTACTGCCGCTCCGATTGCTGGTTGAGCTGGAACGCGGTAAAACGCGCCGCTTCCATAGGCTATAAAACACTGTATTGGTACCGCGACGGGCTGGATGCGTGGCAAGCGGCGAACCTGCCCGTGACGCCGGCCCGGCCTGAGCCCTTTCCCTGACTTGAGCGCTTGCGTGTTGTTGCCACACCCGAATCAAAAATAATGAGGTGAAAGGCCATGTACAAAATTCTGATTGCCGACGATCACCCGCTGTTTCGCGAAGCCATACATAACGTCATCAGCGACGGTTTCCCCGGCAGTGAGGTCATGGAGACCGCCGACCTCGACAGCGCCCTGGCCCTGACCCAGGAACACGATGACCTGGACCTGATCCTGCTCGACCTGAACATGCCCGGCATGCATGGCCTTAATGGCCTGATCAACCTGCGTAACGAGGCGCCGACCATTCCGGTGGTGATCGTTTCGGCCGAGCAGGACAAACAAATCGTGCTGCAAGCCATTACCTATGGCGCGGTGGGGTTCATCACCAAATCGTCGCCACGGGCGCAGATGACCGAGGCCATCCAGCAGATTCTCAATGGCAACGTCTACCTGCCGCCGGACATCATCCGTACACAAAAAAGCGGCACTCATCGCCGGATGAATGACACCCCGAGCTTCCCGCCGGAGCTGCTGCAGGCGCTGACTCGCAAGCAGTTATTGGTGCTTGAGCGCATGACCAAAGGCGAATCGAACAAGCAGATCGCCTACACCCTGGAAATCGCCGAAACCACGGTCAAGGCCCACGTCTCGGCGATCTTGCGCAAACTCAATGTGCACAACCGGGTGCAGGCAATATTGAGTGCTGGGGATATTGATTTCGGGTCGTATTTACGGCGGTAACTGCCCGGTTCTGTCGATCGTTCCCACGCTCCGCGTGGGAATGCAGCCAGGGACGCTCCGCGTCCCAAAGAGCGGACGCAGAGCGTCCGGTGAGGCATTCCCACGCAGAGCGTGGGAACGATCACATCAAGGCCGGCCGAGCAGATGACTCATCGCCGTCTTGAGCTTCATCGGCCGCACCGGTTTGTGCATCAGGGTATGGCCCAGTTCGCGGATTTGCTGCTTGAGTTCATTGCTGTAGTTGGCGGTGATCATCATCGCCGGGATCGCCGAGGCGCGACGGGCGTTGATGCGGGCCACGGCGTCGACACCGTTCTGCTCGTCATCCAGGTGATAGTCGGCGATCAGCAGGTCGGCTTCGTCGTGATAATTATCCACTTGCCGCGCCAGGTCCTCCTCCGACAGTGCCGTGACCACCCGGCAGCCCCAACCTTCGAGCAAGGTGCGCATCCCGGCACAAATCGCCGCGTCGTTGTCCAGCACCCACACCCGAGCACCGCGCAGGCGCTCAAGCATTGGTTCGCTCATCAGCAGATTCGGCAACGCCTTCGGCGCCGTGGCACTCAACGGCACTTCGACGGAAAACATCGAGCCTTTGCCCGGCCACGAACGCACATGAATCCGGTGGCCAAGAATGCGGGCGATTTTCTCGACGATCGCCAGACCCAGCCCCAAGCCGCGATCCTGATCCGGACGCTGCACGTCACCGCGTTTGAACTCCTGAAAAATCTCCTCCAAACGGTTTTCGGCAATGCCCATGCCGCTGTCCCAGACTTCGATGGTCAGCCGCTGATGATGACGCCGACAACCAAGCACCACCCGCCCGCTGTAGGTGTAGCGAATCGCATTGCTCAGCAGGTTGCGCAGGATCCGTGCGAGCAACTGAATGTCACTGCGCACCAGCGCCGAACACGGAATGAAATGCAGTTCAAGGCCTTCACTGCGGGCCACCTGGGTGTATTCGGCGGCGAGGTTTTCCAGCAATTCGCTGAGGGCGAACGGCGCGATGTCGGCCTTGATCACCCCCGCATCGAGTTTGGAAATATCCACCAACGTGCCCAACAGGTTCTCCACGTCTTCCAGGGAATTGCTGACATTGCGCACCAGATTCTCGTTGGCCACCGGCTCCCGGCGTTCCAGCAACGCGCTGGTAAACAGCCGCGCGGCGTTGAGCGGTTGCAGCAAGTCATGGCTGACGGCGGCGAGAAATTTGGTCTTCGACAGGTTGGCCTGCTCGGCCTCGAGCTTGGCTTCGCGCAAGCGTGATTCCACGCGGCGGCGCTCGTCGATTTCGCGCAATAGCTGGTCGTTGAGGGTGGTCAGTTCGGTGGTGCGTTCGCGTACCCGCAACTCCAGGTTCTGATAGGCCTGATGCAGCGCCTCGGCGGTGCGACGGCGCTCGGTGATGTCGCGGATCAACACGAAAATCCCCACCACTTCCCCACTGGCCAGGCGATTGGGCACGTAGGAGCGCAGCATGTAGCGCTCCTGATTGTTGATGTTGGTTTCGGCAAACTCGAACGTCACGCTCTCACCGGCCAGGGCCCGCGCCACGTAGGCTTCCAGGCGCTGATAATGCTGCTCGCTATGCACTTCGCGCAGGCTCTGCCCGAGCATCACGCCCCGGGGCCAGCAATACCATTCTTCATAGACTTTGTTGGTGAACTCATACACCAGATCGGCATTGAGGTAGGCGATCAGCGCCGGCACATGGTCGGTGATCAAGCGAATCCAGCGCTCGCTTTCGCTGAGGGCTTCGGCGTGCCGGTAGCGTTCGGTGATGTCAGTGAAGGTGTTGACGAAACCACCGGTGGGCAACGGATGGGTGCGAATTTCCAGCACCCGGCCATCGCAGAGGCGCTGCTCGCATTCCTGCACCTGCCGCCCGTTGGCATCGCGACTGGCCGGGGTCAGCAGGTTCAGCTCGCTGTCGGCGATCACTTCGGCGAACGGTCGATGGGCCGCCACCGGGGCCAGGCCGCTGAGCTCCAGGAAGCGCCGGTTCCACAGTTCCAGAATGCCCTCGGCATTGACCATCGCCACCCCTTGGGACAGGTTGTCGACCGCCCGTTGCAACAGATGCGATTTTTGCGCCACGGCCTGCTCGCGGCGCAGGGTTTCGCTGAGTTTGACGTCGGTAATGTCGGTGAACAGGATCACCCGCCCGCCTTCCTGGGTCGGCCGTTCGCTGACTTGCAGCCAGCGGCCATTGTGCAGGCGGTAGAGCAGGCTTTCGTCGACATGCCCCCGGGGTTCTTCACTGAACAGCCCGGTTGAGGTCATCAGCCGCTTGACCTCGCGCAAGCGCATGCCCGCGTTAATCCGCACCCGGCTGTTGCCCCAGAACGCCTTGAAGCGGCTGTTGAACAGCACGATCCGCTGCTCGGCATCGAACAATACAAAGGCGTCGGAAATGCTTTCGATGGCGTCGATCAAGTGTTGATGGGCGGTTTCGGCCCGTAGCCGCGCTTCGCTGAGCAAATGGTTGCCAGCCTTGAGTTCGGCCATGGCCTGGTTCAGGGCATCGGTGCGCTCGCGCACCTGTTCGGCCAGCACCACCGAATGCTGGAACGCCGCATACGGGTCGTTGCCGCGGGTGATGCCGGATTCGATGCGCTCGATCAACGCGCCATTGATGCGCTGTAGTTTCTGGTTTTCGTGCCGCAGGCTGGCGATCTGCGCCTGAAGGTCAGCGCTGTCCAGGGGCGCGGCCTCGGGCAATGGCGACCCCGGTGAAGGTTTGGTTGATGTGCATGCCATTGAACTGTTCTCCGTAGGTGTTGAAACCCATCACCCGCTGGTCTTGCAAAAACGCGCCGACCTGCTCGAGACGGCCGGCGTCTTCCAGTTCCAGGCGCCTGAGAAAGCAGTCGCAACCGATGGTCAGCAGCAGGTCGCCGAGACGCTCGCGCAAACCGTCGAACAGGTCTTGCAGATTCGGCAGCATGGGGCCGGGCTGCATGACGGTGAGGACGATGCCGTTCTCCACCGCACAGTAGAAACTCAGGCTCAGGTCCGGATGCACCTGCTGGATCGCCCGCACGTAATACTGATCGTTGATCCGCACCGCCAACGGGTGCGCGGCAAAGACTCGGTAATCAAGGTCCGCCACCGCCACGCCGATATGCCGGGCGTACTCTTCGGCGGCCGGCTCGGCGTTGAGTTCGAACACCCGGCGCGAGGCGCTATCGGCGGCGGTGACCACCAGTTTTTCGGCTCGGGGCAGGATGTGGTGGGTGGTAAAGACTTCGAAGTCCAGCCAGGTATTGACCAGCACCACCACCGCCGCGCCGCTGTGAAACTCGCCGCCGAAATACACGTGGGTGTGGGTCAAGTAATTGTCATCGCCGGCCGAACCACCGAAATGCGGAATGTCGCCCAACGCCGCGCTCAAGGCGGCGAGCACCATTTCTTCACGGCTGGACAAGCCATCGAGCAGGGTCAGGGCAAAGCTGTTGCCCTTGATCGGCGCCAGGGTATTGCTGCGACAACCGCTGACCAGGCGCTCAACCATTTGCTGGGCATCGATCAGGCTGAAATGCTCCATCTCGTCGATCAGTTCGGTGGAGATGGAAAAGTGCCGGTGGTCGAAGCCCACCGCCGTCACGCAGCTACGGCCATAGCCTTGGGGGGTGATTTCCCCGGCGCTGGTGCAGCCCACCAGGCGAATGCCACCGAAACTCTGCTGCAACGCCTGCCCCAGCGCCTGCAAGTCGTACTCGGCGGAACAGAAGAACAGCACGAAGCCCAAATGCGGGTGCAAGAGTTGTCGCGCCAGATCCTGGGCCGCTTGCTGGGCATCGATGGCCTGGGACATGGCACTGACCACACCGTCGCTCTGAACCTGCTGCATCGTCGCCCCTCGCCGGTGCGCCTGTATGAGGCACTAGTGTACGAAGCCTGCGGGTGGCGGCGAATGCTACTTGGGTAGCGGGTGGGGGGTTCGATGGGATGAGAGTGGTGCTGGATCAGCGAGAATCTGTGCTGGAGTTGGGAAGCTTGAGCTTTTGTGGCTAGAGGACTTGGTAAGTTAAGACGCAGAACCTGTGGGAGCGTGGCTTGCCCGCGAAGAACGATGACGCGTTATACCTGAAAAACCGCGGTGCATTCTTCGCGGGCAAGCCACGCTCCCACAGGATTTTCGTCGCTCAAATTTCTTAACTTACCGGCATTGGAACTTGCCCCCGCTGGACTGCGAAGCAGTCCCCCAAATTCTGGCCGATGCGCGACTAGAATCGGGAGGGGGGTCGCTTCGCGACCCAACGGGAGCAAGCTCCCTCGCCACAGGAAGCTCCCTCGCCACAAGTAGTGGTTAGTCAGCCAGTTACCAGGTCAACACCGCCCCCACCGCAAACGTATCGGTGTCTTCATTCTGGGCGCTGGTGTCGTGGCCGTTGATTTCGAATTGGTTGTACTCGGCCACCAGCTTGAGGTTGTCGTTGACGTCATGGAACAGCGCGATGCCGCGAGTCTCGTAATCGGCGCCGCTGCCGACCACGCCGTTTCCGTCGTCCTCGGTCTTGCCGTAAGACAGGGCCAGGCGGTTCTTGCCCAGTTTGTAGGAGCCCTGCAACAGGTAACCGTCGCTGTCGACATTACGCAGGGTCGGCTCGCCCGCGTTGTTGGTGAAGAACGGGTTAATGCCTTTGGCCTGGAAACCGGAACCGGTCAGCGACAGCCCGCCCATCTTCGCCTGCACACCATAGCCGACGCCTTTGGAGGTGACGGATTCGACGCTGGAGTCGGTGTTGTCCGACGTCTGGTAGCTGCCGTTGAGCCAGCTGTAAATCTTCGCCCCGCCGACGTCGAACTGATAGGTGATCTCGCTCTCGGTGCGCGGGTTCTCCTGATAGGCCTTGCCGGTTGCGCTGCTGTCGTTGGTGTCGACCGGGTCCATGATCCCCACCGCCACCCGCAAACCGTCCATCACCGGGGTGCGATAGGTAATCTGCGACGTCGGGAACGGGTACGGATAACCGCTGCCGATGTTGCCGAACGACACCCCACCGCCGTCCACCAAGCCCAACGTATCGCTGACCTGACCGTAACCGGCCAGCAGTTCGTCGAGCAGGATGTTGGAGCGGGCAAACAGGCCGAAGTCCTTGCCGATCAGCACCTCGCCCCACTCCGGGTTGGCCACTGTGCCGTAGAACTGCCGCACGTCGATGGCGGTGTCGGTACCGTTGGTTTCGCTGTCGTTGATGGTCACCCAGAACGAAGCCCGGGCGCCGAGCTTGAGGTCATCGACCTGCTTGCCCATGTTGAAACCCAGGTAGTTGGGCAGAAACCCCATCTTCACCCGCGCCTGGCGCCGGTCGTACTGCTCGCCGGCCCGGTCCACGTCGCTGTTCACATAGAAGGCGTTGATGTAGCCATCCGTGGAGAACGTGGTCTGGTCCTTGTCGTACAGCATAATCTCGGCCTCGGCCATTGAGCTCAGGCCAAGGGACGACAGGCTGGCGATGAAGGCCGGTAAGAAACGATGCTTGAAGTTCTTATTGTTGTGCATGGCGCGCTCCGCAACGGGGGACTTGATGTCGGAGGCGATTATCGAAAGCTGACCGGCGGCGTCATACGCTGCCTTGGGGGCGGTTGTCAGGTGCTTTGGGGTGGCCGGTGTAGCGCGGCAAATTCGGTGTAAGACCGCCCGTCGGACAGGCCCGGAACTTAGGGTGTAAGCCTGTGGACCCGACTGGCGTCCACAGGACCCGGTGCCCGCTAGGCGAGCGCTCTAAACAGCATGTAAGCGGCGACCACCACGCAGATGCTGGCGAAGCCGATCTGCAGCCCTCGGGCCGGCATCCGCGCGCAGAGTTTTCGACCAAGGATCATCCCGACGATGCTGGCGACAATGAACGACACGCCCAAACCATCGATCCGCACCCCGGCATGAAACGCGCCAATCACCCCGATGATTGAGATCAGGCTGATCACCATCAACGACGTGGCGACGATCCCGCGCATCTGCACATCGGTCAGTTGCTTGAACGCAGGCACTATCAGAAAACCGCCACCGACCCCGAGCAACCCCGAGACCACGCCAGTGACCGCTCCGAGTGCCGCCAGGGTCGCGGTACATTTGGCGGTCCAGGAAAAACGCCCGGTCTGCTGATCGAGCATGCAGTTTTTCTGGCCCCAATTGGCATGGCCGTGATCGCTGGGGCCGTCGTCGAGCTTTTCCGGGCGCAGCATCCGCCAGGCCACCATGATCATCAGCAAACTGAACAGCACCTTCAGAATCTTTTCCGGCAACTGATGGGCGAAGTAGATACCCACCGGCGCAAACACCGCGCCGAGCAAAGCAATCAACAGCGCCGCGCGATAGCGCACCAGGCCATGGCGCAAACCGTCGACCGCACCGATTGCCGCCGCACTGCCCACCGCGAACAACGCGACGGGCGCCGCTTGGGTCATGCTCAGGCCCAGCCCGAGCACCAGGGCCGGCACTGCAAGAATACCGCCACCGGCGCCAGTCAAACCGAGCACCAGGCCCATGACCAGGCCAAAAAAACTTGCCAACAACATAGATTTTTCTCTTCAGTCGTTACTGTCGCCATAGTGCCGGGTTCAGCTCCAGCTTTTCAGCACCGCTCCGCAGTACAGGCCGGACAGCGTCTTCATCACCTGAATCACTTCGTGACTGGCTAAACCATAGAATATGTACTTGCCTTCACGACGGGTCGCGACCAATCCCTCGTCGCGCAGGATGCCCAGTTGTTGGGACAGTGTGGGCTGGCGCACGCCGGTCATTTTCTCCAGCTCGCCGACGTTGCGCTCGCCCTGGGTCAGCTGGCAGAGAATCAGCAAGCGGTCCTCGTTGGCCAAGGCCTTGAGCAGCGCGCACGCCTTGGAGGCTGAGGCCCTGAGCTGGGCGACTTCACATTCGTTCAGACTGGATTGCATTTGCAGGATGCCTTCGATCTCACTTAAGCTGCAAACATTATGTTTAAACATAAAGTGTTGCAACCGGTTAGTGTCTTCCTGCCCCTTTTCACAGGTTCGCGCCCATGTCTGCCTTGATAGAAGCCTTCCTCGACCCCGCATCAAAGACCTACAGCTACGTGATTTACGAGCACGATGGCGGACACTGCGCGATTGTCGACCCGGTGCTCGATTACGACGGTGCCGCCGGTCGCACCTCGACCGTCCAGGCTGACAGGATCATCGCCTTCGTTCGCCAACACCGGTTGCAGGTGCAATGGCTGCTCGAAACCCATGCCCATGCCGATCACCTGTCGGCTGCGCCGTATCTGCGTCGGGAACTGGGGGGCAAGATTGCGATTGGTCAGTCGATCAGCAAGGTTCAGGGCGTGTTCAAGACGCTGTTCAATCTTGAACCGGAATTCAGAGTCGACGGTTCGCAGTTCGATCACCTGTTCGCGCCGGACGAGTCATTCCGCATCGGCAACCTCAAGGCCACGGCCCTGCATGTGCCCGGGCATACTCCGGCAGACATGGCTTATTTGATCGATGGCGATGTGATTATGGTGGGCGATACGCTGTTCATGCCGGATGTCGGCACCGCACGTTGCGACTTCCCCGGTGGCAACGCCAACCAGATGTTCGCCTCGATCCGCAAACTGCTGGCCTTCCCCGCCAGCGTGCGCCTCTTCGTCTGCCACGATTACCCGCCCGAGGGCCGCGCCCCGCAATGCCAGAGTACGGTCGGCGAGCAGCGCAAAAGCAATATTCATATTCACGACGGCATTGATGAGGCCGCTTTCGTCGCCATGCGCACCCAGCGCGATGCCGGTTTGGACATGCCGACACTGCTGTTGCCGGCGATTCAGGTGAATGTGCGGGCGGGGAATTTGCCGCCGGCCGAAGACAATGGCGTGACCTACCTGAAAATCCCCCTGAATCAACTCTAGTCCCGTAGCAGCTGTCGAGCACCGCGAGGCAGCTGCTACAGCCGCTACAACTGCGATCTTCAATTGGCCAACGTCAACCCATTCGCCGGCAACGGCAACGCCGTCTTGTAGCGCACTTGCTTGAGCGCAAAGCTCGAACGGATGTTCGCCACCCCCGGCACCTTGGTCAGAAAATCCATCATGAAGCGCTCCAGCGACTGAATGGTCGGCACCAGCACGCGGATCAGATAGTCCGGGTCGCCGGCCATCAAATAACACTCCATCACTTCCGGGCGATCCGAGATCGCCTCTTCGAAATGCTGCAACGCCTCCTCCACCTGCTTCTCCAGGCTGACGTGAATGAACACATTCACATGCAGCCCCAACAGGTCAGCATCCAGCAGGGTCACCTGCTCGCGAATCAGCCCCAGTTCTTCCATCGCCTTGACCCGGTTGAAGCACGGCGTCGGCGACAGGTTCACCGAGCGCGCGAGGTCGGCGTTGGTGATGCGCGCGTTCTCCTGAAGGCTGTTGAGAATGCCGATATCGGTACGGTCCAGTTTGCGCATGAGATAAAACCACCTGTTTTTTATGTTTATGCAGAATTTCTATCCTTAAATAACCTCTAGCGCAACGAAACACAGAGAAATATTCTTCTTGGCCCGGCCTATGATTGTTGTAGGACAAGAATTCTTTTACCGAAGAATGACTGCCAGCTCACTACAAGAAATTCACAAGATCGAGCGTAGAAGCCATGAACCAAGCGTACGAACCGCTGCGCCTGCACGTTCCCGAACCTTCGGGCCGCCCCGGCTGCAAAACCGACTTCTCCTACCTGCATCTGACCGATGCTGGCACGGTGCGCAAACCCCCAATCGACGTAGAACCAGCCGATACCGCTGATCTGGCCAGAGGCCTGATTCGCGTGCTCGACGACCAGGGCAATGCCCTCGGCCCATGGGCTGAAGGCGTACCCGTCGAGATCCTGCGCAAAGGCATGCGCGCCATGCTCAAGACGCGGATCTATGACAACCGCATGGTGGTCGCCCAGCGCCAGAAAAAAATGTCGTTCTACATGCAGAGCCTCGGCGAAGAAGCCATTGGCAGCGCCCAGGCCCTGGCCCTGAACATCGACGACATGTGCTTCCCCACCTACCGTCAACAAAGCATCCTGATGGCGCGCGAAGTGCCGCTGGTGGACCTGATCTGCCAACTGTTGTCCAACGAGCGCGATCCGCTCAAGGGCCGTCAGTTGCCGATCATGTACTCGGTCAAGGAGGCCGGTTTCTTCACCATTTCCGGCAACCTCGCCACCCAATTCGTCCAGGCGGTGGGCTGGGGCATGGCCTCGGCGATCAAGGGCGACACCAAAATCGCCTCAGCGTGGATCGGCGACGGTGCCACCGCTGAATCGGACTTCCACACCGCCCTCACCTTCGCCCACGTGTACCGTGCGCCGGTGATCCTCAATGTGGTCAACAACCAGTGGGCGATCTCGACGTTCCAGGCGATTGCCGGCGGTGAAGCCACCACCTTTGCCGGACGCGGCGTCGGTTGCGGCATCGCCTCCCTGCGGGTCGATGGCAACGATTTTTACGCGGTGTACGCTGCATCCGCCTGGGCCGCCGAACGCGCTCGTCGCAACCTCGGTCCGACCATGATCGAATGGGTCACCTACCGCGCCGGCCCGCACTCGACCTCCGATGATCCTTCCAAATACCGTCCCGCCGACGACTGGAGTCACTTCCCGTTGGGTGACCCGATTGCGCGCCTCAAGCAGCACCTGATCAAAATCGGTCAGTGGTCCGAAGAGGAACACGTCGCGGTCAGTGCCGAACTGGAAGCCGAAGTGATCGCCGCGCAGAAAGAAGCCGAGCAGTACGGCACCCTCGCCGGCGGCCAGATTCCGAGCGCCGCGACCATGTTCGAAGACGTCTACAAAGAGATGCCGGAGCACTTGAAGCGCCAGCGTCAAGAGTTGGGGATCTGACATGAACGATCACAACAATAAAATCGAGTTGGAAACCGCCATGACCACGACCACCATGACCATGATCCAGGCCCTGCGCTCGGCCATGGATGTGATGCTTGAGCGTGACGACAACGTCGTGGTGTTCGGCCAGGACGTCGGCTATTTCGGTGGTGTGTTCCGTTGCACCGAAGGCCTGCAGACCAAGTACGGCACCTCCCGGGTGTTCGATGCGCCGATCTCCGAAAGCGGCATCGTTGGCGTCGCCGTGGGCATGGGTGCTTACGGTTTGCGGCCGGTGGCCGAGATCCAGTTCGCCGATTACGTCTACCCGGCATCGGACCAGATCATTTCCGAAGCGGCGCGCTTGCGTTATCGCTCGGCCGGCGAGTTCACCGCGCCGATGACCCTGCGCATGCCCTGCGGCGGCGGCATCTATGGCGGCCAGACTCATAGCCAAAGCATCGAGGCGATGTTCACTCAGGTCTGCGGCTTGCGCACCGTCATGCCATCCAACCCTTACGACGCCAAAGGCCTGCTGATCGCCTCCATCGAAAACGATGACCCGGTGATCTTCCTCGAGCCAAAACGCCTGTACAACGGCCCGTTCGACGGTCACCACGACCGCCCGGTAACCCCGTGGTCGAAGCACCCCGCCGCGCAAGTGCCGGACGGTTACTACACCGTGCCGCTGGACGTTGCCGCCATCACCCGTCCGGGCAAGGACGTGACCGTGCTCACTTACGGCACCACCGTCTATGTCTCGCAAGTCGCCGCTGAAGAAACCGGCGTCGATGCCGAAGTCATCGACCTGCGCAGCCTGTGGCCGCTGGACCTGGAAACCATCGTCAAGTCGGTGAAGAAAACCGGACGTTGTGTGGTGGTGCACGAAGCCACCCGCACCTGCGGTTTCGGCGCCGAACTGGTCGCGCTGGTGCAAGAGCATTGCTTCCACCACCTGGAAGCGCCGATCGAACGCGTCACCGGTTGGGACACCCCCTACCCGCACGCGCAAGAGTGGGCGTATTTCCCTGGCCCATCCCGTGTGGGCGCGGCGTTGAAACGGGTCATGGAGGTCTGAATGGGCACGCACGTTATTAAAATGCCGGACATTGGCGAAGGCATTGCAGAAGTTGAATTGTCTCAGTGGCACGTCAAGGTCGGTGACATGGTCGTCGAAGATCAGGTGCTGGCTGATGTGATGACCGACAAGGCGATGGTCGACATCCCCTCGCCGGTGCACGGCAAGGTGATTGCACTGGGCGGACAGCCGGGCGAAGTCATGGCGGTCGGCAGCATCCTGATCAGCATTGAAGTGGAAGGCGCGGGCAACGTGAAGGAATCGACTGCACCAGCGGCTGCTATTAAAGAAGCCCCTGTGGCGGCGCCGAAAGTTGAAGCCGTCGTAGAAAGCAAACCGGCTGTAGTTGCCCCGCGTCCGGCTGTCATTTGCCAGGGACCGATGGTCGCTCGCGAAGCCGATGAACGTCCGCTGGCCTCCCCGGCCGTGCGCAAGCATGCGCTGGACCTCGGCATTCAATTGCGTCTGGTGCGTGGCAGCGGCCCTGCCGGGCGGATTCTGCACGAAGACCTCGAAGCCTATCTGGCTCAGGGTCAGTCGAACGCATCGACGGCCACCGCCGCTTACGCCCAGCGCAACGACGAACAGCAAATCCCGGTGATCGGCATGCGCCGCAAGATCGCCCAGCGCATGCAAGACGCCACCCAGCGTGCCGCCCACTTCAGTTACGTCGAAGAGATCGACGTCACCGCCGTCGAAGAACTGCGCGCACACCTGAACGAAAAACACGGCGCGACCCGCGGCAAGCTGACCTTGCTGCCGTTCCTGGTACGCGCATTGGTCGTGGCTCTGCGCGACTTCCCGCAGATCAACGCCCGTTACGACGACGAAGCCCAGGTCATCACCCGCCTCGGCGCGGTGCATGTGGGCGTCGCCACGCAAGCCGACATCGGTTTGATGGTGCCAGTGGTGCGTCACGCCGAAGCCCGCAGCCTGTGGGATAACGCCGCGGAAATCTCTCGCCTGGCAACTGCCGCACGCACTGGCAAGGCCAGCCGTGACGAGCTGTCCGGCTCGACCATCACCCTGACCAGCCTCGGTGCCCTGGGTGGCATCGTCAGCACCCCGGTGCTGAACCTGCCGGAAGTGGCGATCGTCGGCGTGAACAAAATCGTCGAACGGCCGATGGTCGTCAAAGGCCAGATCGTGATTCGCAAGATGATGAACCTCTCCAGCTCCTTCGATCACCGCGTGGTCGATGGCATGGACGCGGCGCTCTTCATCCAGGCCATCCGTGGCCTGCTCGAACAACCCGCAACGCTGTTTGTGGAGTAAGGCATGCAACAGACTTTGAACACCACGCTGCTGATCATCGGCGGCGGCCCTGGCGGTTATGTGACGGCGATTCGTGCCGGTCAGTTGGGTATTTCGACCATTCTGGTGGAAGGCGAATCGTTGGGCGGCACCTGCCTGAACATCGGCTGCATTCCATCCAAGGCGTTGATTCACGTCGCCGAGCAGTTCCACCAGACGCAGCATCACAGCCAACACTCGGCGCTGGGCATCAGCGTATCGACGCCGACCCTGGACATCGGCAAGAGCGTCGAATGGAAGGACGGCATCGTTGATCGCCTGACCACTGGCGTCTCGGCGCTATTAAAGAAGCACAAGGTCCAGGTCATTCAAGGCTGGGCCAAAGTGGTCGACGGCAAAACCGTCGAAGTCGGCGATACGCGGATTCAGTGCGAGCACCTGGTGCTGGCCACCGGCTCGAAAAGCGTCAACCTGCCGATGCTGCCGATCGGCGGGCCGATCATCTCTTCCACCGAAGCCCTGGCGCCGACCAGCGTGCCGAAGCGGCTGATCGTGGTCGGTGGCGGTTACATCGGCCTGGAGCTGGGGATTGCCTATCGCAAACTCGGCGCCGAAGTCAGCGTGGTCGAGGCGCAGGATCGCATCCTGCCGGCCTACGATGCCGAACTGACTCATCCGGTACACGAAGCGCTCAAGCAACTCGGCGTGAAGCTTTACTTGAAGAACAGCGTTGAAGGCTTTGATTCACAAGGAAATACCCTACAAGTTCGTGACCCGAACGGCGACACCCTGAACCTTGAAACCGATCAGGTGCTGGTGGCCGTCGGTCGCAAACCCAACACCCAGGGCTGGAACCTCGAAGCCTTGAACCTGGAGATGAACGGTTCGGCGATCAAGATCGACAACCGTTGCCAGACCAGCATGCGCAACGTCTACGCCATCGGCGACCTGAGCGGCGAACCGATGCTCGCCCACCGGGCCATGGCCCAGGGTGAAATGGTTGCCGAACTGATCAGCGGTAAACACCGCGAGTTCAACCCGACCGCCATCGCCGCCGTGTGCTTTACCGACCCGGAACTGGTGGTGGTCGGCAAGACCCCGGACGACGCCAAGGCTGCGGGGCTGGACTGCATCGTGTCCAGCTTCCCGTTCGCCGCCAATGGCCGGGCGATGACGCTGGAATCGAAAAGCGGCTTCGTGCGGGTCGTGGCACGGCGGGACAATCATCTGATTGTCGGCTGGCAGGCGGTGGGTGTGGGTGTTTCGGAGTTGTCGACGGCGTTCGGTCAAAGCCTGGAAATGGGCGCCCGGCTGGAAGACATCGCTGGCACCATCCATGCCCATCCGACGCTGGGTGAGGCGGTGCAGGAAGCGGCGTTGCGTGCGTTGGGCCACGCGTTGCACCTATAACCGCCTCACGCTGATCGTTCCCACGCTCTGCGTGGGAATGCCTCAATGGACGCTCTGCGTCCGCTTTAGGGACGCTCTGCGTCCCGGGCTGCACTCCTTTGCTGCGCGTGGGAACGATCAGTAACCGTAATCCGGGCTGCGAAATGGACCCGGAATGAAGTATTGTTGTCCCCATCCAGAAAAATGTCAGAAGCCTTGAACCGTTTCGGCGGTTGTTAAGTGATAGAGGGTGTCATGGGTAACGAAAGCATCAATTGGGACAAGCTGGGTTTTGACTACATCAAGACAGACAAGCGCTATCTGTCGCACTGGCGTAATGGCGAGTGGGACAAAGGCACCTTAACCTCTGACAACGTGCTGCACATCAGCGAAGGCTCGACTGCCCTTCACTATGGCCAGCAGTGCTTCGAAGGCCTGAAGGCCTACCGTTGCAAGGACGGTTCGATCAACCTGTTCCGCCCGGACCAGAACGCCGCACGCATGCAACGCAGCTGCGCGCGCCTGCTGATGCCGCAGGTGTCCACCGAACAGTTCATCGAAGCGTGCAAGGACGTGGTCCGCGCCAACGAGCGTTTCATCCCGCCTTACGGCACCGGCGGCGCGCTGTACCTGCGTCCGTTCGTGATCGGCGTGGGTGACAACATCGGCGTGCGTACCGCACCCGAGTTCATCTTCTCGATCTTCTGCATCCCGGTCGGTGCCTACTTCAAGGGCGGCCTGACCCCGCACAACTTCCTGATCTCCAGCTATGACCGTGCCGCCCCACAAGGCACCGGCGCGGCCAAGGTCGGTGGCAACTACGCCGCCAGCCTGATGCCAGGCTCCCAGGCCAAGAAGGCGCACTTCGCCGATGCCATCTACCTGGACCCGATGACCCACACCAAAATCGAAGAAGTCGGCTCGGCCAACTTCTTCGGGATCACCCACGACAACAAGTTCGTCACACCGAATTCCCCTTCGGTGTTGCCGGGCATCACCCGCCTGTCGTTGATCGAACTGGCCAAGACCCGTCTGGGCCTGGAAGTGGTCGAAGGTGACGTGTTCATCGACAAGCTGTCCGACTTCAAGGAAGCCGGCGCTTGCGGTACCGCTGCAGTGATCACCCCGATCGGTGGCATCAGCTACAACGACAAGCTGCATGTATTCCATAGCGAAACCGAAGTCGGCCCGGTCACCCAGAAGCTCTACAAAGAGCTGACCGGTGTACAGACCGGCGACATCGAGGCGCCAGCAGGCTGGATCGTCAAGGTTTGATTTGACGCGACTGTCCGTTTGAACACAAAAGCCCGGCCTTCACGTTGAAGGTCGGGCTTTTTTTCGTCCGCGTTTCGCACAAAACGTCACTAGACTTGCCACGTGTAACCGCCATCAACAGGTGCCACCAAAAACCATGGGTAAATTCTGGCGAAAGTATCTGGCCTTGCTGGAAACAGACTTCACCACGCAAGTGTTCGACAACATCAAGAACCTGCTGGTGTGCGCCCTGCTGTTCGCGGCGGGCACCAACGCGTTGCGAGGCGGTCATCAACTGTTTATGGGATTGCTCGCCTCAAACCTCGCTGGCTGGGGGTTGATTGCTATATCAGCACTGCTGATGCTGCTCAATGTCAGCGACGGCTTACGCCGGTTGTCCAGGTTGCCGTATCACACGGCGTTCCAGATCATCCTGTGCCTGGTTTACCTGGTGCTGGCGGTGCGGGTGGTGGAGATCGTCTGGGATTTCAGGGCGTAGCGGTCACGGCATGAGGTGTTTGCCAACTCAACTCATCCTGAGCGATCCGGGCAAACAACCACTCCACAAAGATTCGTGTGTGCGCCGTCACGTCCGGCGCAACACCGTAGTAATAACGCGGCAACGGCATGCGCAACTCGGGTAACGGGCAGATCAGGTGTCCACTCAACAGATGGTTGCCCAGCAAAGAGGTCGGGCACAAGGCAAGGCCCTGTCCCTCCACGGCGGCCTGAAGCACCCGGTGCATGTGATCAAACTGCCGGGTGGCCTGAGTGGCTGACTGGCTTTGACCAAAGTGCATGGCCCAATTATGCCAATCTTCGCGGCGTGCCTTGGCGGTCAGTAACGTATACCGACTCAGGGACGTGAGGTCCTCAAGTGGCAGGCGCTCGATCAGCGCAGGTGCCGCGACCAGCAACAGTTCGTCTTCGAACAGCGCTCGCGCCTCAATCGCCGGTGCCCAATCGTCACGACCACGGCGAATGACGATATCGAACCCGTCGCGTGCCTGATCAGGTGCCTGGGTTTGAGTAATCACCTGCGGCTCGATGCCTGGGTGCTGCGCAATGAAATCCGCCAGCCTGGGCGTCAGCCAAAGTACGGCAAAGGACGGACGCACATTGATCTTCACCGTAGGCAGCGAGGCATGCTGCTTGAGCGCAGCGGCGGCGTTGGCGATCTGCGACAGCCCGGCACTGACCTGCTCATAAAAGCGCTGGCCGGCCGGCGTTAGCACCGACTGACGGATTCGCCGTTCAAACAGCAGCACACCCAGGTACTCCTCGAGCAATTTGACGTGCCGGCTGACGGCACTGTGGCTGACATGCAGCTCTTCGGCCGCCAGGCTGAAGCTCTGATGACGAGCAGCAACGGCGAAGGCGCGAACAGCATTAAGAGGCGGTAGTGGATTTATCATGCGTCTAATTTAGTCACCTATGCGCTGCAATTAAAGCGTTTGTCACGCCTTCGTCGCCACGCCAATCTGCCAGCACGCAGCAGCGCCACCTGACGGAGCACGACATGAACAGCTACGGCCTCTTTGTACTTTTCGCCACCCTGACCATTTTGAGCCCGGGGCCGGGCGTGGTCCTGACCCTGTCCAACGCGGTGCGCCACGGTTGGAGGGGGGCCGTGCCGGGCATTCTGGGGATCGCGTCGGGGGCGTTTGTGGTCGCCGCCATCAGCGCCACCAGTGTTGGCCTGATACTCAGCACCTCCGCGAATGCCTTTACCGCATTGAAATACGCAGGAGCCGCCTATTTGTTGTACCTGGGCTATAAAAGCTGGCGCTCGGATCGTTCCAGCACGCTGCTTGAAACGCGGCCCTCAAGCCCGGGTTATCGCTTCCTTGAAGCGGCTTCGATGCAGCTTCTGAACCCCAAGGCGGTGTTTTTCTTTCTGGCGGTGTTCCCGCAATTCATCGACACTTCGGCGCACTTCTATGCCCAGTTCTTCAAACTGGTCGCTTCCTACGCCGTATTGGTGATCCTGGTGCATGGCGGCTATGCCTTGCTGGCCAATGCCGCCAAAGGCTGGTTGTCGAGCCCGAAGGGTTCCTGGCTGACCGCGAAAGTTTCGGGCGTGACCTTCGCAGGCTTTGGCGTGCTCATGGCCTCGGCCAGTCGCTAAGCCGCAGGACTGGCAATCGCGCGGCGCCTGTTCTCGGTGGCCGCGGGTTGTGCTGTTGTCGCCTGAACCGGCAAATCAACAGCGAACCGGCTACTGAGTTCCTTGCGCCCCACCGCCGTCAATGCCAGCGCCCGACTGTCCAGGTCCTGCGTCACCCATTTGCGTTTGATCGCCATTTGCAGCAATGCCGCGCCCAAGGCGCCGCCCAGGTGCGGCCGGCGCATGCTCCAGTCCAGGCACGGGCAGGCGAAACGGCGGCGCACGGTGCCGAGGTCTTTGACGTCGATACCCAGTCCTTCGAACAACGCTTCACCGCTGTCGCTCAGTCGATAAGCCTGCTCATCGGTTTCCAGCAACCACCCCGCTTCGATCAGCCGGTCATGCAGCAATACCGCCAACGTACCGGCCATGTGGTCGTAGCAGGTGCGGGCGAATTGCAGGCGATCCGGAGTGCGCGAGTTGAACGTCGGCGCGGCGTTCTGGCCGATCACCATCAGCGCTTCCAGCGCTTGGGCCACGCGTTTGTCTGCGAGGCTGTAGTAGCGATGGCGACCCTGAACGTGCAAACGCACCAGCGCCAGTTCCTTGAGCTTGGCCAGATGCGCGCTGGCGGTCGAAGGGCTGACTTCGGCAATCGTCGCCAACTCGGTGCTGGTGCGGGCGTGGCCGTCCATCAGCGAGCAGAGGATTTTCGTCCGGGCCGGCTCTGCAATGGCTGCGGCCACTTGAGAGACGCCGACGTCGTGTTGTTCTGCGTTCATATTTCGCTCCCGGACGAATCAAGATCCTTTCTGACCGGAGATAGTAGCAACACTTTTCAACCACTGATAAGGCTGCGACCCATGGACCCGATCATCGCTGCGACTCACGCCGACCCTTACCCCTACTACGCGCAACTGCGCGCCGAGGGCGGATTGGTTTTCCATCAGGGACTGAAATTGTGGGTCGCCAGCAGCGCCCGGGCCGTTGCCGCCGTGCTGGCGCATCCGGACTGTCATGTGCGGCCGTCCCATGAGCCGGTGCCCAAGGCCATTGCTCAAGGCATGGCCGGCAAGGTGTTCAGTCAGTTGATGCGAATGAACGAGGGCGAACGGCAGCGTTGCCCGAGGGCGGCGATAGAGCCAGGGCTGGCGCTGATAGATGTGAACGAGGTCAACGCATTGATCGGCGCTCGGTTGATCCCCCCGGGCGCCGACGGGCTGTACGCGGCGATGTTTCGCGGGCCAGTCTGTGTGGTGGCGGCGTTGCTGGGGTTCTCTCCGGCTCAGGGCCGGGCCATCAGCGAGCTGACCGCCGACTTCGTCGCCTGCCTGTCGCCTCTCAGTGATCAAGCGCAATTGGAAGCCGCCCATGTCGCGGCGGAACAGCTGAAGGGTTATGTCATCGAGCTTCTGGACGACCCGAACAATCGAAGCACCTTGCTCACCGGTATCCGGCAGCGTTTCGCGACGACATCGACCGACTTTGAAATCTTGATCGCCAACCTGATCGGCCTGTTCTCCCAGACCTACGAAGCCAGCGCCGGATTGATCGGCAATGGGCTATTGGCGTTGATTCGAAACCCACAGTTGGATTCGGCTCAAGTTGATGACTTGATCGCTGAGGTCCAGCGCTTCGACCCGTCGGTGCAAAACACCCGCCGTTTCGTTGCCGCACCGTGTGAAATCGACGGCATAAGCCTGAACCCCGGCGACGTCATCCTGGTGCTGCTGGCTTCGGCCAATCGCGATCCGCAGCTTAATGACGATCCCGATACGTTCCTGCTCGACCGCCCGAACCGCCGCAGCTTCACTTTCGGCGCGGGGCGTCATCAATGTCCGGGACAGGTGCTGGCCATGAGCATTGCCAGTGCGACGCTGAGCAAAATTCTGACCATGAAACCCGCGCTGGACCGGTTGACCTGGCACTACCGCCCTTCCCTGAACGGCCGCATTCCGCTCTTTGCCTGAAAGACACCTCAAGCGTGGCGATGCTCGATCGTCAGGTGAGACAACTCATGAATCGGCGCCAGGCGTTCGCGAATGGCGTCGGCACTGACACCCGCCACGGCCACGACACTGACAATCGCCGCCCGCGCCTGAGGGCCGACTTGCCAGACGTGAAGGTCACTGATGCGAACATCGTCCGCCGATTCGAGCAACTCACGAATTTCGGTGGCGACGTGTTCGTCAGTGGTGTCGAGCAATACTGCCGCGCTGTCACGCATCAAGCCATAAGCCCATCTCGCAATCACGATGGCGCCGACGATGCCCATCACCGGATCCAGCCAGACCCAGCCCAGGTAGCGCCCGGCCAACAACGCCGCGATGGCCAGTACCGAAGTCAGCGCGTCGGCCAGTACATGGAAATACGCCGAACGCAGGTTGTTGTCGTGATGATGGTGATGGTGGCTGTGATCGTGATGATCATGGCCGTGATGCCCATGGTTGCCCGCCAGCAGAAGCGCACTGACGATATTCACCACCAGCCCCACCACCGCTATCACCGTCGCCTCGGTGAAAGCCACAGTGGTCGGTTGAAACAGCCGCAGGATGGATTCGCCGGCAATGCCCAACGACACCAGCCCCAGCACCACGGCAGAGGCAAAAGCCGCCAGATCCCCGACCTTGCCGGTACCGAAACTGAAGCGCGAATTGTTGGCATGTCGCCTGGCAAAACTGTAGGCGGCAGCGGCAATGCCCAAGGCCCCGGCGTGAGTCGCCATATGAAAGCCGTCCGCCAGCAACGCCATGGAACCGGTGATGTAACCGGCGGCAATCTCGCCAATCATCATCACGAAGGTCAGCGCCACCACCCACAACGTGCGGCGCGCGTTCTCATCGTGGGCGGCGCCCAGAAACAGGTGGTCGTGGGTATAACGCGAAGCCTGAGGTGTCAGTGTCATGGGGCTGGCCTCTATTTCGAGTAACGGCGAATGGCTTGCAACAAATCTTCAACGCCTTCGGCGCGGGCTTCATCGCTGAGTCCGGGATGCGCCACATGTTCACGGGCATGGGCGTCGATGAACTGGTCCATCAAACCATTGACCGCTCCGCGGATCGCCGCGACCAGGTGCAGGGTTTTGGCGCACTCGGCGTCGGACTCCAGCGCCCGTTCCACCGCCTGAACCTGACCGGCAATCCGCCGGACACGATTTAGCAGGTCGTCTTTGTGTTCGTGGATGTGCGACATACGTATACCCCCTACCCCTATTCAGGCAGGCATGGTTACCGATATGGCCGGGGCTGGCAAGTCAGGGTGACCGATCAAAAACAATGACCAGAGTTTCAGACCAGTCCTACATCTATCCAATGCCCGTTGATATAGCGTCCACATCGCTTTCAAAAAATGAACCAAGGACGCTCGTGGCTCGCAAAACAGACATACCTCGGGTTCAAAACCCACCGTCAGGCGACGGGCACCACATCACCAGCCGCTACATGACCGCCACCGAACTGGCAGAGCGCGACGCCAGACAAAAATCCTATGACGACATGTTGGCCCGACAGCAGGCATATGAAGACCGTGTTGTCAGGCAGCCTCATCAGCTGGGTCAAACCAGCTCCATGGGTTGCGTGTTCGCCAAAAGCTGCAACCTCCCCGACGGCGTAATCAACCACGACAGCCCAGCCGGGTTCGTCCCTGTCGAGAAACTGACCGACTACGGAAAATTCTCCCTGCTGGGTGGCCGCGAAAGGGATGCAGCGGGACGGGTGCTGCTGGTGCAGGCGTAGTGACGGCTGGTGTTGCGGCTGGCGCATTGGCCGGAATGGTCGCATTGCTGTGGCCGTCGAGCTTGGGCGACAGCTCCCTGTACACAGAAGAACAGCTCAAATCCCTCAAGGAGGGCCGCACACGAGTTCGACTGCATGTCGAGCAACAAGCTGATGGCACCTTGAAGGGTTATGGGTACAACACCCAGAGGCGCCGCGACTGGGAAATGATTCCTGTAGTCCGCTTCAAGAGTCAGGGTTCTCAACAAGTGGACAGGTGAACAGATAGGCCCCGCAAAACCCGGCAGAACCACCACGAAATAAATTAGGAGGTTATTTATGTTTTTATGGATCAGTGGTTTTTTAAAAGGTGACGGCGAGGATGACTCCTTAAAATACGACCTTACAGTTCGACCTGAGCGGGAAGTCGCGGTAATGGGTGTTCTTGGCTGGAAAAGTCTTGATGCAAGCGCGGATGGGGAATGGTTACTAACCAGCGAGCAAGTCCAACAAATCGCTAAAGTTCTCAATGAGCAGTTACCGACTGAACTGGACCTCTTCATAGGGGTGCGGGAGTAGGTACAGCTGAGCCGGGAACTAAACAGTGAGCCTTCTCTACCAAGATCCATCAATGAGCCATGAGGAAGCGACGAGACTTCTAGCTAGCGACGTAGAAACTAACGTTGTCGCCGCATTGATTTCTATTGGCCTGAATGAGCAAGACAAGACCTGGGCTCAGAACACCTGCCTGAAATACCTCGAGAGTGAGTCCGAATCAGTTGCAGCATCTGCCATCACCGCGCTCGGTCACATAGCCCGCAGACATGCTGATCTGGACATGGGTGCTGTGCGCCCGGCCCTTGAGAAGGTGAAGGGGAAATTCCCCTCCCTGGAAGGGACTGTTGCGGACACTCTTGATGATATTGAGACATTCACCTGACTCTCCCATCAGCAAAAGGGCACTGGCCGTGAACCGGGCGCTGAAGAACATCGACCCGCAGCAATAGCCGCCGTCACCGATCGTTCCCAAGCTCTGCGTGGGAATGCAGCCAGGGACGCTCTGCGTCCCAAAGAGCGGACGCAGAGCGTCCGGTGAGGCATTCCTTTGCTGCGCGTGGGAACGATCAAAAAACCCACTCTCTCCTCTCAGCGACAGCGGGGTTTATCGTTTCAACTTACACGCCCATCAATCATCCCGCGTCAGCACTTCCAGCAATTCAATCTCGAAAATCAGATTCGAATTCGGCGTAATCGCCCCCATCGAGCGCTCGCCGTAGGCTAGGTGCGCCGGCACCAGCAGCTTGCGCTTACCGCCGACCTGCATGCCCATGATTCCCTGGTCCCAGCCCTTGATCACCCGTCCCGTGCCAATCACGCACTGAAAAGGCTTGCCCCGGCTGTAGGAGGAGTCGAACTCAGTGCCGTCTTCCAGCCACCCGCGATATTGGGTGGTGATCAGCGCACCTTTGACGGCGGCTTTGCCGTCGCCCACTTCAAGGTCGATTACCTGCAACTCATCATTCATTACATTCACTCTATCTGTGCGCTTGCCCGAGCGGGCTTGATGGGCGCCGTTTTCCCAGAAATGCGGGCTATTGGCAAGCCGGGTCGATTAATCCGTTCACTCCTTGGGTTGGCCAAAAGGAATGCCGTTAAAGGTGTGGGTGCAACAAGGGCAGTAAGGGGTCATGTACTCAGCCGTCAGTTCAGGATTGACGATCTGCAGACAGCCCTGATCATCGACATACAAACCGCTGAAATAGCTCGACTCCCCCAGCCGCACCTGCTCCTGCCTGTCCTTTTCATGCAGGGCAACCATCCAGAACACCGGCTCAGGTCGATCCAGGCGAGCCACCGCTTCGCTAAAAACCTCATCCCATTGCCGACCGACGCGGGACAGCAGGAACCGGAACAATGGTGTGTAATCGAATCCATGCCGACGAGTGCCATGCATCGAACCGCGTGACGACTCATTGTGGGTTTCGGCTTTGGTATGGCGCTGATGCCGGTACTCACCCGAGTAATCATTCAGCCGAACACCCCAGGTACGAGTGTTGATCTTGCGGTAGAGGGGTTTCTTTTCCAACGAGTCGCTCCTGACATCCAGTCACTCAAACACCCTATGCGTTTTACTCGAACGGTGGACAATATCAATCAGCCCGCCGTGGCTGATTGTTTCAGACGGTTTGAAGTGGCACTGGCGTAATAGTGAGATCGCCAGCCTGCTCGCGATAACGGTGCTGAAAACCGGCGAAAACCATGACGAGGAATACCGCGTCGTCTGGCCGGATGGCAGCATCCGCTGGCTGCGGGAAACCGGCAATGTGGTCAAGAACGACCATAACGCAACGATCAAGATGATGGGCGTGGTCCGCGACATCACCGAAGAAAAAGCCTCCGCCAGTTACCTGCAACACCTGGCCCATTACGACCCACTGACGGGTCTGCCCAATCGCCTGGTGCTCGAAGAACGCCTGTCCGATGCCCTGGAACAAGCCCGCCTCAGCGCCACACGGGTGGCACTGGTGTTTGTCGACCTCAATGGTTTCAAAGAGATCAACGACCACTATGGCCATGCGGCCGGCGACCGTGTGCTGGTCACCATCGCGACACGCCTGAAGAGAATCCTGCGCTCAACCGACACCGTCGCGCGCATCGGCGGCGACGAATTCGTGGTAATCCTCCAAGGCCTTTCCAAAGGCAACAGCCTGCAAGACGAAGCCCGCGGCATCTGCCAGAAAATCTTCGTTGAACTCGCGCCACCGGTGACCATCGGCAACGACCAGCGCCACATCGGCAGCAGCCTCGGGGTGGCGGTGTTCCCGGATCATGCGCCGAGCATGGACCGCTTGATTCACATTGCGGACCTGGCGATGTATGAGGCCAAGCGCAGTGGGAATAATCAGTATCGGTTGGGCGGCCAGGCAGTGAGCCGGGTCTGACGCAGGCGCCTCAGATCTTGAACTGTTTGACCAGGACTTCGAGGCCGTGCCCGATGCCGTGGAGGTCATTGACCGTCTGCACGCCACGCTGGGTTTCATCGGCAACGCTGTCGATTGCCCGGGCGATTTGATGCACGCTGCGGTTAATCTCCTCCGCCACCGAAGTTTGCTCCTCCGCAGCACTGGCGATGTGCGCGTTCATGCTGTTGATAGTGGCGATTAATTCGACGATGTTGCCCAGCGACTCACCGGCCTGATGAGCCTGAGTGCTGGCCCCCTCCCCGGCTTCACCGGATTGATGCATTGAGGTCACGACGGTGTTGGTGGCTCGCTTGAGTCGCTCGATCATCGCCTGAATTTCCTGGGTGCTTTGTTGGGTACGACTGGCAAGAGCACGTACCTCGTCGGCAACCACCGCAAAACCTCGCCCGGCATCACCGGCACGGGCGGCCTCGATGGCCGCATTCAGGGCCAGGAGATTGGTCTGCTCGGCAATCGAACGGATGACATCGAGCACCGTGACAATCGCCGAAACGTCGCTTTGCAGGCTGTCCAGAGACGCACCGCTGCGTCCCAGGTCCAACGTCAGTCCCTGAATACGAGCAATGCTGCCGTCGACCACTTGCCGGGCGCGTCGAGTCTGCTGATCGGTTTCCATGGCCGCGTCCGATGCACTCTGAGCACTGACCGCGACTTCCTGCGCCGCCGACGACATTTGATTGATCGCCGCCGCTACTTGATCGGTCTCCTGACGCTGCTGCTCCATGGCCAGGTCCATATGCCGGGCCTGATTGGCCACTTGCCCGACAGCGTTGCTCAATTGCCCGGTCATTGCCACGATTTGACTGACCAACCCATGAATTTTGCCGATAAAAGCGTTGAATGAACCGGCCAACTGGCCGAACTCATCCTGGCTGCCGACGGGTAAGCGTCGGGTCAAATCCCCCTCACCGGCAGCAATCTCGTCAAGACTGTCGCGGATCAGCGTCAGCGGTCGCAGGCCGGCATTGACCAATAGCAGCGCCAATACGCCAATAATTGCCAGCAACACCACGGCCACCATGACGATCCCGTAAACAATACTGCTCACCCGTCGGTCGATGTCCGCACGAACCTGCGCCACCTGGGTTTCAATGCTGTCCAGATTGACGGCAGTGACCACTACCATGTCCCATTTGGGCAGGAAAAAACTGTAGGCCAGTTTCGGCACAACTTTATCGGTATTGACCAAGGCCCCGGCGTAGTTGACGTAGTGCGAGTCGTTCTTTGCTGCCGCGACCATCTCGCGATTCAGATAAACCCCGTCGCGGTCCTTGCGATCGCTCATGTTGGTACCCACACCTTCGCTGCTTTCACCGCGAAACAGGCGCACGACTTGACTATCGTAGCCGATGAAGTAGCCGTCATCGCCATACTTCATTTTCGACAGTTGGCTGATAGCCAGGGCCCGACTTTGCAGGTCGCCACTGTTTGCGTTGTTATACAACCCTGCTATGGAACTGCGGGCGATGCTTGCATAATCTTCGAGCCTGGTCCGACTCTCGGCCAGCAACCGATCGCGGGTTTGCGTGACTTCCTGCTCCGCCAACGACAGCAGGATCTTGCTGGTGGTGATACTCAGTACCACTGCGAACAACGCCACGGGCAGTAAGGTGAGCAGCAGTATTTTTCGTTTAAATGACATATCCGGTTTCCTTCGCCGCGCGACCTGGACTGCTAACTGAATAGGCGCCCGCAACCTGCTGCGAGCACCTTCCGGCGCCGTTACCAGAGAGCAATGTCGTAAGTGAAATAGATCCGGTTGCTGTCACGTCCGCGCGCGAAGTCCGAACGGTAGACATAGTTGCGCAGTTTCACGCCAAGCCCCTTGAATGTGCCGCTCTGGACCACATAGGCCAGTTCTGTGTCGCGTTCGGACTCTTTGATGTTGGTGTCGGACTTGCCATCGTTGCCTTTGAGATAACG
The DNA here is from genome assembly GCF_030687395.1 of Pseudomonas wuhanensis. Taxonomy (GTDB): domain Bacteria; phylum Pseudomonadota; class Gammaproteobacteria; order Pseudomonadales; family Pseudomonadaceae; genus Aquipseudomonas; species Aquipseudomonas wuhanensis. Next base: position 3,764,009 of record NZ_CP117430.1, read on the forward strand.
GGTCATGAACGTCAAGCCAGGCACGCCCACCGGTGCAAAGTCGTAACCGTAACTGAGCATCCAGGTCTTCTCGTCCTCTTCGATGAACTTGCCGATGCCGACGTTGCTGAACGAGTACACCGTCGCACCGCTGATGTACGGCAGCCCGGCGTCACCGCTGAGTTGTTGATAACCGCCGCCAAAGGTGTGCCCCGCCACCGCGTAGGACAGTTGGCCGCTGAGCATGTCGTTATCAATTTTCGAGGCGTAGGAACGGCCCGCATCCTTGCTGTTGAAATAGCGCAGGTCACCGGTCAACACCCCGGGGCCCAACGGCAGATCATGCTGGATGCCGGCAAAATTCTGCCGATAGAAGTCTTCCAGCTCACCGTAGAAGTAACTCAGACGGGTGTTCTTGCCGAGTTTGTAATCACCACCGGCGTAGGTGAAATCGCCACCTTTATCGCCTGAGTAACCGTCAGGAACGATCGACACGCTGTCGGTGGAATCGCGCAGTTTGAATCGGTCCAGATGACCGCCCGTCAGGGTCAGGTTTTCGATATCGGTGCTGGTAACTTGCCCCCCCTCATAGGTCTGCGGCAGCAAACGCGCATCGTTGTAGATCAGTACCGGCGTTTTGGGCAGCAGAGTGCCGTATTTGAGGGTGGTCTTGGCCAGTTTGACCTTGGCCGTAGCCCCGGCACTGGCGAACTCGTCGGCGGCGCGACCGTCATCGTGCACCGGCAACAGACCGGTGCCACTGCGGCCACGCCCGGAATCAAGTTTGACCCCCAGCAGCCCCAATGCGTCGACCCCGAAACCGATAGTGCCGGGGGTGAAACCCGACTGAAAATCCAGCAGGAAACCCTGAGCCCACTCGGTGCGCTCACTTTTGGCGGTTCTGGCCGAACGCGCACTCAAGCCATGCTCATCGCGAAAGTTTTCGTTGATATAGACGTTACGCAGTTGCAACTTCAACTTGCTGTCGTCGATGAAATCACTCGCACCGGCAGTGGCCATCGGCAACACGCCCAGAAGAGGAAGAAAAGCCCCGCGAGTCAGAAAGTGGGTCATGTCGAACTACTCATATTGTTGTTTTAAGGATGCACGTGACCGCGCGTCCTCCATCGGACGCGTGAAGTTTTATTAAGTGGCGAGTCAGGGATGAATCAGGCGAACAGCGTCAAGGCCCCGGTCAGTAGGGCTAAAGCTGTGACCACCAGGGAAGTGAGCACCGCCCATTTGAAGGTGGCGCGCTGGAAGTCGCCCAGGTCGCGATCGACCATCCCCACCAGCAACAGGGTCGAGGCCACCAGCGGGCTCATCAAGTGCACCGGTTGGCCAAGAATCGACGCCCGGGCGATTTCCACCGGGTCGATCCCGTAGGCTGCCGCCGCGTTGGCGAGGATCGGTACCACACCGAAGTAATAGGCATCATTGGACAGCACGAAGGTCAACGGCATGCTGGTGATCGCCACCACCAGCGGAAACAGGTGCCCCCAGGACGGTGGAATCCAGTCCACCAGAGTTTGCGCCAATGCGTCGACCATTTTGGTGCCCGAGAAAATCCCGGCGAAGATGCCCGCGGCGAACACCAGCAGTACCACGGTCATGGCATTGCCGGAGTGGGCGAGAATGCGCTCCTTCTGAATATCCAGCTGCGGGTAGTTGATCATCAGCGCCAGCACGAAGCCAATCAGAAACAGGATTGCCGAGTGCATGAGCCCCATCACCAGCGCGACCATCACCGCCGTCACCAGCAACAGGTTGACGTAGGCCAGTTTCGGGCGTTTGTGCGGCGTGTCCTCAAGAATCGCCTTGATGTAGCAATCACTCCCGCCGCTTTGCAGCTGGACGTTGCCAATGCGTTTACGCTCGGCGCGGCCCAGCAGGAACGCGGTGAATACCACCCACGCAGCGCCGCCGATCATGGTGGGCAACAACGGAACAAAGTACGCCCCGGCATCCAGCCCCAGCGCGGCGATCGCCCGGGTCGCCGGGCCGCCCCAAGGGGTCATGCCGCTCATGATGCTCAGCGAGAGCATGGAAATAGTCGCCAGAATCATCGGGTTCATGCCGATGCGCTTGTACAACGGCAGCATCGCCGCGCAGGTGATCATGTATGTGGTCGTGCCGTCACCGTCCAGGGCGACAGTCAGCGACAGCAGCGCAGTGCCGACCGCAATTTTCATCGGGTCGCCGTTGACCCGCTTGAGAATCTTGCGGATCAGCGGATCGAACAGCCCCGAGTCGATCATCAAACCGAAAAACAGAATTGCGAA